>JAFXEB010000015.1 GCA_017521025.1 Clostridia bacterium
AGGGTGGGCGCCTTATATTTCTCCGCCATAAGAAGTACCTCGTCGGGTCGGGGAGAGGTGCGCTCGTTCTCTATCTTTTCTATCCTCTCAGGTGCAATACGCTCCAAAAGCTCGCTTGCGCCCTCACGGCTGAGCCCTAAGCCCTCTCTGGTGGTGTGGTATATGTTCTTGTTCTTTTTTGTAGAAGCTCTTGCCATATTCCCCTCCGTGGCTAAAAGCCGCAAAGGGGCTTAAGCCTGTAATACACAGTCGGCAGACCTTATTTTAACACAGCGTGGCACATACTGTCAAGGACGCCGCCCGTGGGCTTAGAAGCCGCCCTTACTTTTAAGCCACAGCTCGTCAATGATTCTGACCCCGTGTCTGCCGAAGTCGATCTTAAGCAGTGCTGAGTCCTTCAACGGCTCCACAGTTAAAACACTGCCTATGCCAAAGCAGGGGTGCTTTACCCTTTGACCTGCTCTCACACCGCTTTTGTATACACGGGCATCCCGCTCCTCCTTTTTACGGGCGGAGCTCTCAAAGTTCTTTGAATAATAGGTGCTTGGGTTTGCCCTGACTATGCCGCAGGCGGATTTAAAGGGGAGTCCGTGCCCACCCTTGTACCCAAGCACAACGTCTGCATAGTAGTGGGCGTATTCATGACGGATAACATCTATGGCGCATGCCTCGGGCACGTCGCTGTTGAAAAACGGGAGCGAAAACCTGAACTTTTTCTCCTTGGGGAAATACTGACCCAGAGTGCACCTTGCCCTTTCGGAAAACTCTATATCAAGCTCGGCACCCACAAGCCTTATGCCCTGCGTCCTCTCGACGTATTCATCTATGCTCTTCAGCTCCTTACGGAAATCTGCCTCTGTCCACGCTCTTGTAATACTTGACATGAAAAACCACTCCTTAAGCCTTTTTATAATATATAAAACAGGCTTTGGGTGCGTTTTTCGCAAGCATTATTACTTGCCGTGGTTTTTCAGTCAGCCCCTTTGCTGAAGCTGGGAAGAAGGCCCGCATCGTAGCGGAGGATAAACGCCGCATCCAGTGCATTTATCTTGCCGTCGCCCGTTACGTCTGCGGCGTCAAGCTTGAGCCTATCCTCGCCGATAAGCGACGCATCATAGCGGAGCACGAATGCCGCATCAAGAGAATTCACCTTGCCGTCACCCGTTACGTCGCCCAAGAGTATCACGTCGCCCTTGACCTTTATCCTGAAACTTGCACAGCCGGCGTTGATAACTGCGTTTTCGCCCACTGCATAGCCGTAAAGGGCGTACTCGTTAAGCCCCTCCTTGGCGTTGGTAACGGTAAGAGTAGAGGTGTCGCCCTCGGTCTTTATGTCGAAGTCGCTGTCGGGGAACGCCGCCTGCATCTGCTCAAGGCTTACGACCTTAGCCACGCCCTCCTCATCTGTGGTCTCAAAGCGCCACTCCGCCTCGGTCATATTGTGGGCGCTGAAGCTAATGCTAAGCTCGTCACCCTCGTAGCCGCTGACGCTCTTTACAAAAGCGGTAACGGTGGGCTTTACCGTCTCAAGAGTGAAGGGGATGGCGTTTGCCTCGTTCCAGGCTACCTTGCCGAGAGAGTTGCTTACGGAATAGCCCAGCTTGTACTTGTCGGCTAAGCTGATAGGCACGTTCTTAAAGGTAACGGTCACCCTGTAGAGATTGTCACGAAATTCAAGCAAGGAAATATCGTAGTCAACGCCCGTCTTTGCCTTGAAGTCATCCAGCGTATATTGCTTAAAGACACCTATGCGGCTGCTCACCGTCCACTTAACCTCATCAAAATAATAGCCCCAAAGGTAGAATACAGCGTCTCCGCCCTCCTTGAAGCTACCGCCGTAGAAGCGGTCGATAATAGGCATGTTACCTAAGGTCAGGGTAGCGGCATCGGTCGTTGTGGTGGAGTAGGCGGTGCTTGTGATAACACAGCGCACATCCATACTAAGGGACTTGCCGCTCTCGTTGGTAACGGCAAGCACAAAGTCCTTATAGCCCGATATAATAATACCCGAAGCGGCGAAGCTTGCCGCAAAGTCATCGGTTATAGGGATCCAGCCACCCCCAAATCCTATCTCCCACTGATATGACCTTGCACAGTTGGCGATAACGGTGGTTGCCGCCGTTTCACCCAAGTCAACGGTACAGTCTGCAGGCTGTAGGGATATTTCGGCGTGACCTATCTCATCCCTGTTTATCTCCACACGGGAGGACCTTACTATCTCTATAGCCACGTTGTCGAACAGCACCTCAAGCCCTGCTCTTATCATAACGCCGCCGCTGTAATCGCTATACTTAACGGTACAGTAGGTGCTGTATACACGGGTCTCCTTCCCCGTCTCCTGAGTGGCTTTATCCACGGAGCAGTGGCTTATAAAGGGCTTGACCGTAAGAACGCCCTTCATGCTTTCGGGCACCGTGTACTTTATGCGGTAGGTATCCTCACCGCTTGGGGATACGGGAGTGTAGTCATAGTAATAATCGGGTGTGACCTCAAGATCGAAGGTGCTGTCGCTTACAACGTAGACCGCCTCGCTCTTGTGCAGATCCTTAAGAGTAAGGTCGGTGACCTCCTCAAGCTCGCCGTCATCCATATAATACGCCTCGCCCCTGAGTATCTCCGTCGCCTCCATAGACTCGTATTCCTCGTTGCCGTCGCTGTAGGTATACGCCTTGCCTATATAGCTTATGCCGCCGAAGAACGCACCGCCCTTTATAATGGGCAGCACCATATAGCTTATCTCGTCGGGGGTGGAGGTGTTGTCAAAATGGTGCAGTGCGTAGCCGTCGGATATGAACTTGCCGCCGTTTATTACGGGGTCGCCCTTCTCACGCCTGCGGGGGTTGAGCGTGCCGGAGCAGCAGGTAGCGAAAGCAGAAAGCTCTCTGGCGCACATATCGTATTGGGTGACCACACCCTCGCTCTTTGCGGTAAAGGTGCCGTCATTTATCTCGGTGTTTACATAGTCGGCAATAACACAGCCACGGTAATAGTTTTCTCTTAAACGGGTGCCGCTGCCAAACTTCTCGGTCTTTGCGGTAAGGGTGTAGTTGCCGCCGTCGATAATAAGGGTGGAGCACCTGTTGCCCGTGTACTGGTAATAGCCGCAGTCCTCGTAATCGGTGACGCCTGCTACACGCAGTGCGGCAAGCTGGCTGTCATGGGCACGGTGAGAATACATCCTTACACCGCCGCCGCCAACGCTGTCGGTAAGGCGCAGAGTACTGCCCTTGTCATTGCGGAAGGCGTGCATATACACGGTGATAAAGTCCGAAAGGCTTGTATCAAGGTCGGTATCAGACACGGCATCCGTAGCGGAAAGCGTGTGACCGTTAAAATCGAAGGTGTAGTGACTGCCCTTGATGTGCACCTCCACCATAGAGGTCTGGGTGCGGGAGGTGTCCCTTGCATCGTAATGCAGATCAGCCATCAGCTTTACCTGAAAGCTTTGGTTTGAGTAGGTGGGCCACTGATCAAAGGCGGCTTTAAAATCCTCCCAGCTGTGCACCTCGTACACGGAGCCGCCGTAGGCTTCCTCCGCAGATACGTAGGTTATGCACGCAGACAAAAGTATTGAGATGCAAACAAGCATAACTGTAAGCTTTTTCATGCTGTACTCCTTTCCGTTTAACGCCCTTTTGTAAAGAAGCGGGAACATACCGTGCAAAGCACCGATATATCGTTTACTGCCTTAAGTCTACCCCTTTACCGCTATTTTGTCAACCCATTTTTCTTGCTTTGCGCTTAATAACACGGGGGGTTGGGGTTTGGCGGCGAGGGTGCAGACCGCCTATGTATACATAAGGGTGTCGGTGTTATCCTCGGAGTATTCTATCTCCTCCGAAAGTATGCTTGCCGGCACCGCCACCGATTCTAAGGTGTCCGCTCCCTCGGTGCATAACAGCGAGGCAAGCAGTCTCTCCAAAAACAAGCAAAAGGAGATGCGTGTGCGGCACTCCTCTCTGTCCTCCGCCTCGGTCAGGTGGCGGTACAGGAAATACGCCAGCGCCCGTTCAAGATATTCGTCCATAGCGGTAGGGCGCAGAGCGGCGGAATAGCGCAAGAACATATCTCTGTGAGCGCCGTCAAGGTATTCGAGAGAGCCAAGGAGCTCAAGCCACCTGCCGTCCTCTCCCGTCTCTATCCCATAAGCCTTGTATATGGCATCAAGCCTTGCACCGTAGTCCCGTCCCCCGTCCTTCAGTATGCCGTATATCCTTTGACGCTCCCCACGCCCCTCGGTATCGGGGGCGGAGTCGGGGATATCAAGCTCGCCTATCTCCTCAAAAGCATCGTAGTCGGGAGACGAAAGTATAAGCCTTGCCGCCTCTCTGCAGGACATACCCAGACCCACCTCGACACGGTCGGTATAGTTGTAAAACCTCGGATGCTCACGGCAGATATGACAAAGATGCTCCTCGCCAAAGCTAAAGATTATTCTGCAAAGCCCTCTACCGTCAAGGTGTGGACATCTGTCCCCTGACCCGAGCCTGAAATGAGGTGTGCCCCCCTCAACGGATATGCTTTCTGTAATTTGTTGGGCATAGCCGCCCTCCAGCGCCTTATAGCGTCCGTAGGTCTCGCTGTCAATATCTATCTCCCAGCCTACACAGCAGCTATGGTCGCATTTGTCTGCAATACAGGCAAAGCTTTTGTAATACGCAGGTGCCCAAAGCTTCATACCCTATCCCCTTTATCTGTCCCGTTCAGTCCACGGCAAGGCCGCAGACCGCCGTATCTTTCAAAACAGCCGTTTTTGTATTACGGCTACTCGTTAACCACTATCTCGGCTTTACTGCCGCCGACCTTTTCCTTTGTTATCACTATCTGCTTGCCTATCTTCTGCTTAAGCTCGGCAACGTGAGATATTATACCCACCAGACGGTTGCCTCCCGAAAGACTGCGGAGAGCATCCATCGCCTGATGCAGTGACTCGTCGTCAAGGGTGCCAAAGCCCTCATCCACAAACATCGTGTCCAGCTTTATGCCCCCTGCAGAGGATTGTATCTCATCGGACAACCCCAGCGCAAGAGACAGCGACGCCTTGAATTTTTCGCCACCCGAAAGGGAGCTGACACTGCGGCGACTGCCGTTATAGTGGTCGATAACGTCAAGCTCCAGCCCTATCTGCTTTTGCTTGTTGTCTGCCTCGCCTCTGTGCCGCTCAAGGTCGTACTGACCGCCCGTCATAATGGAAAAGCGTTTGTTTGCCTTGGCGATTATGCGGTCAAAATAGGTGGATTGTATATAGGTTTCAAGCATTATCTTATCTCTGCCGCTTATGCTTCCGTTGGCAGTGTTGGATAGGCTTCTTACCCAGACCATTTTTGAGTCCACGTCCTTTATTCTTTCCGACCGGGCAACTATGCTGTCAAGGGCGCTGCTGTTGGCGGCAAGGCGCACCTTTGCCCCGTCACGCCTGCCCGACACACTGCTTTGCCTTGCAGAAAGCTCTGCCAGCATTGCCCTCTCCGCCTCTGCATCAATATCGGGCACCTGCTCAAGGAGCTTGTCTGCCTCCTCTATTTTTGCCTCATACAAGCCTATCTGCTTTTCGCATTGGCTGTAATCGCCTGCGGCACGCTCTATGCTCGCCTCTATCTGCTTCTTCTCGGTGATCTTAACGCCTATTTCGGCAAGGGCAAGCGCCTTTCCGCTATACTGCAGCTTACTGCGGTAGCCTGCAATACGCTCGGTGAGCGCCTCGTAACTTGCTCTTTTTGCGGAGTTATCCTCCTTCAGTGCGTTGATCTCTGCCCTTAGCTTTTCTGCCTCGTCATCTTTTTGCGGTATGGTTTTCTCAAGCTCAGCTTTGCGCTTTTCGTTTTTGCGCTCTGTATCTATAAGCCCCTTTGTCCGATTTATCTCCAAGGCAAGCTCCGCTTTACGTTGGCGAAGGACCTCTGCCGCCCTTTCAATATCGTTCTCACCCAACAGCTCAAGCGCCGATCTTGCCACCGCCGCCCGTTTTTCTTCAGCCGCACCCTTTGCCTCGGCAGCCGCCTTGCTTTTATCGCTTGCCGCCTTCATAGCCTCTTCCGCTCTTACCTTGAGCCTGTCAAGCTCCGCCTTGGTGGGTGCGCTCTCGGATAGGCTTGCAAGCCTTGGGTGCGCCACGGAGCCGCACACGGGGCAAGGCTCCCCCTCCTTAAGCCGACAGGCGATTATCCCTGCCTGCTCGTCAAGATACGCCTTGTACTTGGCATCGTACTCCCTCTTTATGCGCTCTGCTTCATCCGAGGCGGCTTTGTACGCTTTCTGTGCGTCGGCACGGGCTGTCTCAAGAGTCTTAAGCACCTTTATATTATCGGCAAGGGTGCCCATAGAGTCATACTGTTTTTCCGCTACTGCCTTCCCCGCCTCAAGCTCTATCCGCTTTGCCGTTGCGTTTTTAAGTCCTGCCTCCTCCTGCCTTAGCGCCGCCAGCTTTTCCTTAAGCTCACCGCAAGCAGCTTCTTTTTTAGCAAGGTCATCTGCCGCTACCCCAAGGGCAAGCTCTAAGCCCTCCTGCTCCCGCAGCTTGGCTTCAAGCTCGTCATAGTCAGGCAACTGAGCCTCCATAGCCGATATCTTCTCTCCCAGCTCCTCCGCCTTGGACTTGTCCGCCTCTGCGGCGGTCTTAGCCTCCGCCAACGCCAAAAGCCTTTGCCTTGCCTTTTCAAGCTCTGCCTTGTGGCTCTCTCTGTTCTTTTTTGCGACAGCATACTGCTCTGCCTGAGACAGGCGCAGCCTTACACCGTCAAGCCTCTCCCCTATTTCCTTCAGCTCGGCATCGTATGCCTGAACAGCATCCCCGTCCTTGGCGATAAGCGCCTTTATCAGCTCGAGAGTTTCCGCAGTAACCTCGCCCTCTCTTGCCTTTTCAAGCTCTGCCTTGCCCTTTTCGTCATCCTCGCTACAGCTAACGCCCTTTACATACTGCTTCACACTTGCCTGAAGCTCGTCATATTCGCTCTTAAGTCTGCTCGTTTCGCTTTTCAGTCGGTTTTGCAGACCCTCGTAAAATTGGGTCTTAAACAGCTTGCGAAAAATATCTATCCGCTCGGCGGTGGAAGCCAGAATCAGCTTCTGAAAATCGCCCTGAGCTATCATGGCTATCTGCGAAAACTGACTGCGATTAACGCCCAGTATCTCAACTATCGCTTCGTTGACTTCTCTTGTTTTGTGCACTATCCTGCCGTCAGAGCAGTGCAGCTCTGCATTTGCCGCCACAACGGTGGTTCCCTCTCCCCTTGCCTTGGGTCTTTCGTAGGAGGGGTTTCTTCTTATCATATATGGCTTGCCGTCGTACTCGAAATGAAGCTCCACCTCGGTGGGCGTGTCGCTGTCTGCGTATTTGGAGCGCAGGGTGGAGGCGCCTCTTACCTCGCCGCTGGCCTCACCAAACAGCGCAAAGGATATGGCATCAAAAACCGTAGTCTTGCCTGCCCCCGTGTCGCCCGTTATAAGGTAAAGCCCGCTTTTGCCTAAGTCTGCGAGCTTTAAGGCTGTTTTTTTAGCATAAGGCCCGAAAGCCGTCATAATAAGCTCTGTGGGTCTCATTCTGCCGCCTCCTTCAATTCCTCAATAAGCGCTTTGATAAACTCGGACTGCTCCTTCGACATAGGCTGTCCGTTCTGCCCCTCGTAAAACTCGGCAAACAGCTCGTATTCGCTTTTGCGCTCAATGTCCTCTGCGCTGTCTACGGTACTGCTGTTTCTGGTGCGGGTGTTGTCATATCCCAGCTTCATTATGTACGGATAAACGGTGCGGAGCGCACCCAACGCATTTGGCACGTCATCCTCGTCTGTCAGCGTGATTCGCATATAGCTTTCGGGATAGGGCGTTCCGCCGTAAAAGCTCTTTTGCATTATGTCCTCAAATCTGCCCCGTATCTCGTACATATCACGCATAGGCACAAGCTCCACCGTCCTCACGGCAAGCTGTCCCTTTTCTTCCATCTCCACCACCGTCACCGACTTTTTATGGCACACCTCGGAGAAGGAATACTTAAGGGGCGTACCGCAATAGCGGATACGCTCCGTCCCGCAGTTCTGCGGCCCGTGTATGTGCCCCAGCGCAACGTAATCAAAGTCCGCAAAAACCTCTGCATCCACGTTGTCCGTTCCGCCAACGGTAATCTCCTCCGACTCGGAGATGCGTGCGTCGGTGATGAACTGGTGAGTTACCAGCACGTTTCGCTTTGACTTGTCAAGAGCCATGTTCTTTACCGCCACAGATACCCCGTCCGTATAGCTCGCTATCTCCTCCTCGGGATAGTATTTGCGTACACCCACAGGCTTGACAAAGGGAAGCAGATATACAAAAAGCTCTCCGTGACTGTCGGTAAGCCTTATAGGCTCCACCCTACCGTTGTAATCCTTGGATATATATATCCCGCTCTGCTCCATAAGCCGAGAGCCAAAGGACAAGCGCTCGGGCGAATCGTGGTTGCCGCTGATAACAAAGGTCTTCACCCTGCGCTTTGCAAGCAGGGTCAGAAAATCATCAAAAACCTCTACCGCCTCGGCAGAGGGAACAGATTTATCGTAAACGTCGCCTGCGATAATAACCCCATCAGGCTTTTCTGCATCAATTATGCCGATTATCTGCAAAAGTATGTGCTTTTGGTCCTCAAGCATAGAGTATTCGCAGACCCGCTTGCCAATGTGCAGGTCGGATAGGTGTATCAGTTTCATAACTCCGCCCTCTCTTGTTTAGTATTAAAACCTTCTGTCGGTGCTAAGCCCCTTTGGTCGGCACAGACCTCTCTTTTGCCTTTTCAGACCGATCTTGCCCTGTCCGCTCTCCGCTCTTGTCCGTGTCTTTCTCTGCTTTTGTCTGTGCCAAATCTATGATATCACAAATCCCCCATCAGGTCAACAAAGTTTTCCACCCTCCCCCTCTACTCCCCCTCTATTCCCCCTCCGCTCTCCACGCCGTCTCGCCGCCCCCTCGCCGCCGTCTCGCCGCCCCTGTCTCCATACGCTATCTCTCCCCACCTCACCTCTGCCGCACACAAGCGTGCCCAAGGCCGAGCGCCCCCCCGGTTTAGGCAACAAAAACCGCCCCAAGAAGCTTGACGGCTTCTTGGGGACCCCGACAAAAAACCACCCCAAGAAGCTTGACAGCTTCTTGGGGACCCCGACAAAAACCACCCCAAGAAGTCTGACGACTTCTTGGGGAACCCGACAAAAACCACCCCAAGAAGTCTGACGACTTCTTGGGGGCCCCGACAAGAAAGCCGCCGAGGAAAATTTAATCCTCGGCGGTTTTGCCTCGTTATTGATTTGGATCGGTTTCCCATACGGGCATTCTAAGAAAGCGGAAGATTCCAACACGGTCACCAACCTTTAGTGTTTTTAAGTCTCCCTTGTAAACAAAAACCAAGTCGCTCACCTTGCCGCTATCAAAGGCAATAGTCAGAGTACATTCAACAGCCTCCGCTCCGGAATACGTTGCGCCTGTACCGGCGGCTCCGCCATGGCTTCTTATATACACCACTTTGAAATTCTTTATATCAGTCACGGCACCAAAACGACAGCGAGGGGTTAAAAACAGGTAGGCTTTTGTAAAATAAACGCTTAAGGCAAACCACAAAACGTACACACCCACATAAGGTACGCTCACTCCGTATTTTGATACCGTTGCCCAAACAAAAAGCGACAAAACGGCGGTAGAAATAAGCATAATTGCAGCACTTAACATCTCTTTTCTCCGCAGATCCGCTCTGCCTTCTTCTGCCTTGTACATAACACTACCCCTTTCTGATAAGAGCCTTGAGTATTTGCTGTAGTCTTTGCCTTTTATATACCTAAAAAACAAGTCAGCGCTAACCAAAAGCTACACGATATCTCCTACACTGACATTATATCATTCGGCACAAGCGTTGTCTATAATATAATTGCCGATTTTTCGATGTATTAAGTAAAAAACTACTGACTTGCATATCAAACTATGTTATGTCTTGCTTTTATAGTCTGATTTAAGTTTCTCAAGTTGTGGTTAAGAAGCTTATAGTCTTTATTATATGTATCATTTGCTTTATCTTCACTGATACTAAGCATAGCATTGATACCATAAGACGCACATAGTGGCAAAAGAGAAAAGAGAAATAAGCCAGTAAAAAGACCACCAACATTAAAAGCTAAAATTAGCAGTACAATAGGCCAAAAGCAATACCTGAAAATTTTTATATTCCTTTTGGTTGTTCTGAACCGGCGCTCAACAGAAGGCACCGCTATGTACGAAAAATGGAAAAGTGAGCAAGACACCAAAAACTTACTCCCTAAAGGCTAAATTATTGCAGTAGCTCAGTTCATTACTCTGTGTTGCCGCTTCTTAAACCGCCGAAGAGAATTAAACTCCTTGGCGAATTGCTTTATTATACTAAAGTCAGCGTTTTGTCAACACCTCTATAAAGCCTTTCTTGGTATAAAACAAGGCTTCTCCTGTAAAATCACCGTTCCATATTTCTTTATCGGTTCCGTTTTCAGAAACGAATGCACCGCCCGGTGCAGGATAAAACAACAATATGTCGGCTTTTTCATATCCCGTCCACTCATCTCTCGTTCCGAAATCGAAGTCAAATGGGAGCTTACTTTTTAGTTTATAGGTTTTGGATGTCCAATGGGAGATCAAAGTCCATTTCAATGACTTGAAAAGATAAATGTTTTTGTCCTTAAAACAATAAAAGTGCATAGAGGACATACCACTCGCTAACTTCACCCGATAAACCTTATTAGCTGTTACAACATAAAAATCACATTTTCCGCTTTTGATGTTACCGAAAAGCCAAGCTTTGTGAGTTGGAGCAAATACAAAACCGCTTTTATTACACACTCTTTTTATGGTGATAATCAAGGCGATTCGCTTTATAAAGCACCTAAAATACGGATATAGGCACAAGAACAAGACAACAAGTAACAATATTACATAGCCCATAAAATTACCTACAATCCGCTACGAAATAAAGCCACGGTAACTCTCCTTGTAGTTACCTAAACGGTAGGCGATTGCAAGAAGAGAATAGACCAAAACCAATTTATGAGTTTGACCGCCACGGTAAACATAAATCACGCCTTCCTCGGTAGCCACGTCCGTTCTGCTTATCAGCTTCAAGTGCAGAAGGTTGTCCAAAGCGCATTCCACAAGGGGCAGTTCAATCCCTGCTTTTGCGGATATGCAAGGAGCGGTAAAGGACTTGTAGCAATCAGACAAAAGATACTTAAAAACTGCTCTCGTTTCTCCGTCTGTAAATCTTTTCAGTACCGTCCACGCAATGTCATCGTCATACAGGCTTTGAATTTCATCTTTGTTTTTGTTGAAAGCCAAAGCTATATTACAGTCAGCAAAAACGCCGTTGCCGTCTATATTGCTAAGCACCAAGGTCTGGGTGTCGGGGTGTTTTTTGAGATATTCACTGCTCTCTTTTACATTCTCTGCAATTTCTGCGTCTGTTTCTGCATTGTGCCACAAATATTCCAAAGTTTCAAAAAACGAATTGTAAAGCGCTTCGTGTGCGTTGTGTTTATAAACATTCTTGCTTCTCGCATTTCTTTTTATGCCATATAGAGAATCAATATCCACATCAAACACATCTGCAATAACAGGCAACAGCATAATATCAGGCATTGTTGTTCCCGTTTCCCATTTAGAAACAGTCTGCGATGACACTCCAATCATATTCGCAAGCTGTTCTTGTGTTAAGCCTGCATCCTTGCGAAGCTTTGCAATAATTTCTCCCATACTCTTCATGGCGTTCCTCCGTCCTTACTTTCTGCTTTAATTATAGCACCTTCAATCAGAAATAACAATAACGGCAAAAGTGAAATAAACGCTCATTTGGATAGCAAACCGCTGAGATGGACATTGGACATAGAGCGGTTATTTTGTTTTAAAAATCAATCATTATCATTTATCAAAGCATAACTAAAAATCCGAACCCATCGCCTATCGGCTGGAGGTTCGGATTTTTACATCTTGTCTATGGGCTACGAAAAAGATATTTTTGCCGTTTTTGCGTATGAATTCAAACTCTCACATAAATGCTGTTGGCCAATTGGAAGTTGGTTAACTGTTATCATATGATATTGAAACTTCCTTGTCCTTCATTTCAGAAGCTCTCAAAACAACAACTACCTCATCACTATTCCACGAAATAGAGGCAATATTGTTTTCGCTCGCATTCGTACCGTCATCGTTAAGTTGTGTAGATACACGCTCAATAATTTTACCATTATTGTTTTTAAGGGTCAGCCGCACGTCTGTTGGACCAAATGGCCATGCTGGATCACCCATTTGCTCAAAAACGAGAGAATATTCTCCGTCGGGACTGTGGTAAGTTGCGATTTCATTTGGAAGCATAAAATTAAGTGCACCGCTCCAAAGAGCACAAACCAAAAGGAATGTGCCAACTATTAAAGCAAGAGCAATCAACAATACTATCAATATGGTTTTTCCTGTTTTGCCCATATCTTCTGTTTTCCCCTCGATCCTAAATTAACTGGGGCGATATGCTTTTTAGACTATCACCAGATCGAATAGTAAAATGTAATACGCCCCATTGCTTCGTCGATCAGAACATAACACATCTCGCCATGGTTGAAGCCACCGTCCCAATCAAGCAGGTACCGTGTTGCCTCAACACCGTCAAAGGACCAATTGTTTTCAGAGTGCCACTGGCGATTAGAGCCAATCCACTCCGCTTCCTTTTTGAGAAGAGTTGCCCACACCGTCAATTCCTCATTCGTTGTGGTATAGGACAGTTCAAACACCTCTCCGCCTTGTAAAAATTGAGGAGTGTAAGTAAATACAATGTCCGTCGCATCGGCTGGGATCGTTTCAGGGAAGATTTCCTCTACCACATCTTTTTCATCGATCTGTGCGTAAGCTCGGCTGTAATACTGAATGTCGGTAGTTGTAGTCGTCGCCGTCCATATGCCAAGAAGGAAAAAATAGAACACCGAAGCCAGTAAAAGAACAATGGACAGAATCGTTGTCCAGATAGTTGTTGCAGATGCGCCCAGCTTGCCCTTTGCCGCAAAGAAGGCAACTATCCCAAGGATCAATGCCGGCAAGACGAGAATAGCCATTCGTCCCCAAAGGGGCTGTACCACCCCTGCGAACATAATGACAACTGCTATAAAACAGAGTAATGCACAGGTGCTCATTATGATTGGATAGCGTGCGTATTTGCGCTTCATATTATTGCTCCTTCCTGTACTCTAAGATGTCTCCAGGTTGGCAATCCAAGGCTTCGCAAAGCTTTATCAGTGTCGAGATTTTCAAGGCTTTAGCTTTTCCGTTTTTAAGCACGGACACATTGGCAATGGTTATTCCAACTTTATCTGCCAGCTCTGTGACACTCATTTTTCTTTTTGCGAGCATTACATCAATATTGAAAATAATCTCTCCGTCCATCGCAAATCTCCTTATATGGTCCAATCACTTTGCTCTTGCAGTACAGCCGCCTTTTTGACGAGATGAGACAACGCAGCAGCTGCTACCGACACAGCAACACCCACAAAGACGATTACAAGGGATGCGATAACTACGCCCGGATGGCTCATATTCAAGAAGAGTAACACAATATTGCCGACGAAAAAGAATGCAGCATCCGAAGCTGACAAAATGGAGATAGTCTTTAATAGAGATGCATTCTGATCCGTAAAGGACCTATCGTTACCAATATTGGTTGCGATCTTCCATGCGTAGCCAAGTACAGTGAAACAAGGAATACTGGAAACCCAAATAAAAAGAAGCCAGGGCCAAAACCGGTTGGAGAATTCCGGATACTGCGAGCGTAAGCTCATACCGTACATAGGGACAACCAAGGCATACACAACCAATCCGCAAAGCGCGACTCCGATTAAAACTACTTTTAACCAGTTTGAAAAAAACTTCTGCTTCATACGAATAAACCTCCTGTATCTATTGCGTTCAGTATATCACCTTTTCAAAAGAATGTCAATAATTATTTATCGCATTGCGATAAATAAAAATCGTGTAACAATATATTATACAAGATGAACCATTTAACTACTATCTCCTAATAGACCTTATGTGTTCCCCGGCAGACATGAAAAGACCCTGCTATTTTTGAGAATAGCAGGGTTGCATTCAATATAGGAGTTGAAAATATGAAAACGTACACGCAAGAAAAAGCAATTGGTGAGAGTTCAAGTCTTGCTTGAGAAAAATATCTTTTTTGTACGCACAAACCGAAAACTAAAAGTTTGCCTTAAAAACAGAAAAAACCCTGATAAAATCAGAGTTTTTCTGTGGCTATATCATTTTTGTAGCCTTTTGATGGCAGGGGCAGTAGGAATCGAACCCACGACACGCGGTTTTGGAGACCGCTGCTCTACCTGCTGAGCTATACCCCTATATATCAAGTTATCTGATTGCTATGTCATCCGAGACTCGAAGCTTACGCTCCGCTGCTCTTCCGTTTGCGGTGCCCGAAATTTCTGCTCGCTTGCGCTCACAAATTTCGACCGCTGCACCCAAAACACCTCGCTTTATCCGCCACCGGCGGCGCTTCGGTATTTTGACCTGCTGAGCTATACCCCTATATATTAAGTTATCTGATTGCTATGTCCAACGATATTCAGTTTTTCGACACAAAAAACAAATGCGCCGCTGTTGCCAGTAGCGCATTTGCTTGTCGAAACCGACTTTGGTGGGCCTTCAGGGACTCGAACCCCGGACCGACCGGTTATGAGCCGGTTGCTCTAACCAACTGAGCTAAAGGCCCGAATATCGTTAACACAGGACATTTGTCCTGTGTTAACAATTCGGTGTCAGCCATTACCTATCTTTCCGGGCCGTCTCCAGCCGAGTATTGTTGGCACGAGTGAGCTTAACTACCGTGTTCGGAATGGGAACGGGTGGACCCTCACCGTTAAGATGACTGACTATTGGTGCACCTTCGGGGACTCGAACCCAGGACCCACTGATTAAGAGTCAGTTGCTCTACCAACTGAGCTAAAGGTGCAAATTGTTAGTAGATATCGTAGTTCTCGGCAGAACCCGAATACCCTGAAAACCGAATAAGAGAATTTCTCATGCATTGCAGTTCAAGCCCTCGGTCTATTAGTATCAGTCCGCTGAACATATTACTATGCTTACACTCCTGACCTATCAAACTCGTAGTCTACAAGTGACCTTACTAGCTTACGCTATGGGATATCTTATCTTGAGGTGTGTTTCACGCTTAGATGCCTTCAGCGTTTATCACGTCCGCACACGGCTACCCGGCTATGCTCCTGGCGGAACAACCGGTGCACCGGAGGTGCGTCCATCCCGG
>JAFXEB010000016.1 GCA_017521025.1 Clostridia bacterium
TCCGTATTCCTCAAGAAAAGCGGTTCTTTCTCCGTCATACTGCTTTCCTTCCTCGGTATAATGTCCCGAGCCGTCAAGTTCAATAACAAGCTTTGCCTCTGCACAGTAAAAATCTGCTATATACCTTCCGAGAACCTTTTGCCGTGAAAAGCGGATGGGATAGGTGCGCAAAAAATCATACCAAAGATGTTTTTCTTCTTTGGTCATATTCTTTCTTAACATTTTTGCGGTTGGAACAATATCTTTATTATGTTTTCTTTGCATTACAATCCCTCCGTCACGCTTTGCGTGCCACCTCCCTTTACACAAGGGAGGCTTTTGGCAAATCCTACATCTCTCGACAAATAAGAATTTAGCGAACTGTCTTTGAAATAAAGAAGTTATCTATAAATCCTTTCGCACGATAGCCCAGCAGAAATACAGTGTTATCTGTTCTCAACTCGGCGACTAAATGGTTTCCACCATTTCGTTTTAACAGCGTGATCTCCTCTTTTTTAAACGCATAACACCCTAAATCTTTTTCACCGTGAAGAAATCCTCTAATTAAATCCGTAGTAATTCGCAACTCATCTTCGACAACAAATATACATACGTCGTGATTTTGGAAGTTCTTGTCTGTTGCTTCAAAGCACTTGGTAATGATATAGGGTTCTTGCAACTGGTAATAATCTCGCAAATGCTTGCAAGCTTTTGAAAAAATCTCTTTCTTCATTATGGGGATGTCAAATGTTTCAACTTTTTTCCACAAAGGCGTTACCAATACAGCTGTTAAAACACCACTGGCAATTAACAAAATAAAACCAACAATGACTTTAGCAACAATAGCAAGAGCTTCCAGTAACCAAAAATTTGGCAATGGAATCGATTTAAGCAGAAAGATTCCGCCAGTTATGCAAGAGATAAAAACGGTAAGGGTGACAAGCGTGCTGAATCTTCTCCAACGTTTTTCTTTGCGAAATGTACGCTTTTCATCTTCAGTCAATGTTTTATATTGCTCTTTAAGTGCATTATTAACATTTTTGTCAATATTCTTATATCTAAAATAACGCATACCCGTTGCCTACTATCGTATTGTTTGAGATTATTGTTAAATTCTTATTTATTGTTCGGCTTTATCGTAGCAAAGTCCTTTTATAGACAGCGTATTCACACACCCTATTATATCACAAAAACCGCAGAAAACCGATTGCGGTTTCTGTTTTTTCTGTCGGTAGGTAAAACTGTCCTTTGGGGTACGTCCCTATTAAGTCTGCTCCTTTTGTTTTGCGTATCAAGAATCAAGTGCTTGCTTCTTTTTCATTCTCTGCCAATTGATATAGCCGTAAACGTCATTAAAGAGAAAGGCGAAAAAGCATACCACTACCGAGATATATTTCGGGTCGCTAAGGCTTGCTATTATCCACAGCACTATAAGTATCACGTCGTTTGCGGCGTAGCCAAGAGCAAAGAAGGGACTGCGCCTGAAGGTGAGATAGGCGGCGGCAAAGCTTGTGGCTAAGGATACAGTGCTTGGTATAAGGCTTGCGGTGCCGAGTGCGTCCAGTATAAAATAAAATGCCCCCGTGACAGCTGCCGTAAGCAAAAGCATAAAGATCGTTTCGTACCTGCCCACGGTGCTTACCTTCACCTGCGCCCTGTTTCCCTTGTAGGGATTTTTCAGCCATGATATGAGGGAGAACACCGACATAGGCAGGGTCATTCCGAGAAAAGTGATCATTTCGCCGTAATATGCACAGCCGTAGGAAATATAGCCGTATACAAGGCTGAACACTATCATAAGCACTTGGCCCGTCGGGTTGCCCTTGGCATTAAAGATAAGGGAGCTTACACCTATCAGCGAGGCGGCAAGGGTAAGATAGTTCTGACCGTCAAACAGCAAAAACGAAACCGTAATAAAGATTACCGACCCTATCCACAGGGCTATCTCCGTTTTTGTAAAATATCCGTGCTTTTTCTTGTCCTGCATATAATCTCTCCTAAAAAAGCATCCGCACACGCATCTTCTGAGACCTAACGATGCGTAAACGAATGCTTTTTTGCATTTCACTACCCGGTGGCAGTTAATATTCCTTTTATCAGCCCTCACTGTTTTCGCTGCTTTCAGCGTTTTCGGCAGCACCGAATATGTCGGAGGGTAGGATGTACTCGCCACTTCCTACAACGGTGGGCAGCTTGCCGTTCCATTTGTCAGCAAGCAGCTTTTCGATTATCTCGGGGGAGAGGGATTTCATTATTATCTCGTTGGCGTTAGCCTCAGCCTCTGCGGCGATTTTCACAGCCTCAGCCTCTGCCTTGGCTATCTCTATCTTCGCCTTCGCCTTCTCAACCTGTGCGTCAGCCTCAGCCTTTGCCTGAGCTATTTTGGTTTCGTTTTCGTACTCGGCCTTAAGCTTTGCCTGCTCGGCTATCATCTTTTCCTCAACTGCCTGCTCAAATGCGTCGGAAAAGTCGATATTGGTAAGCACTACTGCGGTGATATCTACAAAATACTCCTCACCCACAGCGTCATTGATAGCCTTCTCAACAGCAGGTGACATGGCCGCACGGTCGGAGATGATGTCCATAGCCTTGTAAGCAGAAAGCACAGCCTTGGTCTTTTCTATAGCGATAGACTGTATGCGGCTCTGAAGCACGTCAAGGGTGCCGTACTGCTTTGCTATATCCAGCGCCTTGTCAACAACTATCTGATATTGCAGGGTTATCTTGATATTCATGGTCTGAGCGTCGCTGGAGTACGCCATGGTGTCAATGTCTACGTTCTGCACCTTGGCATCGTAGCGCTGATAGGTGTTTGTCAGCCAAAGGTCAAAATGCATACCTGCGGTGCGCACTTCGGTGGCTTCACCCAGATGCTTTACAACAACTATCTCGCCCGTCTCAACGGTGCGGAAGCTGGAGGGCACGATAAGCAGTCCCAAAAGCATTATAAGCGCAAGCACGCCGCAAGCAACGCCAAGCCCCTTTTTCCTCTTTTTTGAAACAAACATATAGGCAAGGGCAACAAAGCCTACGGTCAGTGCGACAAACACGCCGCCAAAAATGATTCCTATGTTCATAAAAATGTCTCCTTTATTTAAAAAAATTATATACCCAGCTTATTCTATCCATTTCTGCCACAGCCTTTTGCCCTTTTTGACAGCGCCGTCAGAGCACAGAACCTTATAGTCGCCCGTAAGCGAATCCCAGCCCTTGCCCTTCATCATAGCATTCCACTCCTCCACGGTGCCGTCATAATCCACGGTCTTAAGCACCCCACAGCTAAAAAAAGCGGCGGCGCCAAGGCTGTTCAGGCTCTTTGGTAGCTTTACGGTCTCCAGACAGGGACACAGCGAAAACGCCGCCTCCTCTATCTCCGTAACGCCGTCGGACACGATAACGCTTTTCACAAGCTTGCCCGTAAATACACCCTTGCCTAAGGAGAGCACACAGTCGGGCACTATCACGTTCTCGTCCTTGCCACGGTATCTTATAAGCTTGCGCCCCTCTATCCTGAAATCATCGGTGCTGTACCGCTCAGCCGTATCAGCGCTGCCTGCACCGCCTTGGGCGCTTGCCGCCTCGTGCTCGGACATCTTGCAAAAGGCAAACTCGGGGCAGGTGAGTATGCGCTTTAAAAACTCGCCCTCGTCACTGAAATTGTTACGCATTATGCACTGCTGGGCAGAAAGCTGCATCTCTACACCCAAGGGCAGGTCCGTCTTCTCCAGTATCACGCCGAGAAAGGGTCTGTTCTTCTGCAGGGCAAAGGTAAACTCCCTGCGGCAGTTGGAGGATGCAACGTAGTTGTCGGTGATAAAAGCGATAAACAAAGCACTCTTATAAAGGTGCAGAGCGATGTTCTCGGGCCACTCGCTGGCAGGCGCAACACCGTCATCATACCATATTCTGTAGCCTCTTGACGCTATGTATTTTGCTATGGGCATAACCTTTTTGCTGTCCTTGTGAGCGTAGCTGATAAACGCATAGTTTTCCGGTCCCTCGTAGGCAAGCGGTCTCATGGCGGCACTCCTTTTTTTATGCTTTGTCATCTTACTACCGTCCATTATATCACACAGCGCCCACCGTTGCAAGTGTTTTTGCGTTGATCGTGCCGCCCGTATATATTATGATAGCCTCCGAGGGTAAACTGCACCTAAACCATCGTATTCCGTCGCACAGCCGATATAACTTGCCGCAAGAATGATATAGCTGAAAACAATTGAAAAAAGCACTGCTTTCGCAGCGCTTTTTCTGTCTATGGGCTACAAAAAAGATATTTTTGCTGTTTTTGCGTATGAATTTGAACCCTTACATAACCGTTCGTTTTTAATGAAATCGTTCGCTTATGCTCACGGTGAAATAATTCACTTCGTGAATTGTGAAATTTTCTGCTAAAGCAGAAAGTGAAATAAAACTCGTTCTTTTATATGCCGTAGGCATGTTTCACATTTGCGAAGCAAATATCTCATATCAAAGATATTTCACTATTAGTTTTTGTATTCTAATACAACCAAAACTTTGTGTTTTAAAAGCAGATAGCCTTGTTAGTGATGCACTTAAATCTTTTTCCGTTTTGGTTGACTTTTAAACGATTATTGTCTATACTGTGTTCGTAGATAATAACCGATAAAAGATAGAAGTTTAAATAAGGAGAGCTTTTATGAAGAAGTTAATTTCGCTGTTGCTATCCATAGCTATGTGTTTTGGGCTGTTCCCCCTTACCGTGGGCGCCGCAAGCACACATATCCACGAAAACACGGCCGCTGTATCTGGCTCTGCGGTGGAAGAAGCTCCCTCCGCCGTAGCGGATTCCGCAGTGCTGCAAAAGCCTGCTGCCGTTACCGACCCCGCGCCCGAACAAAAACCCGCGGCAAGCACCCAAACCCCCGATATCGCCCCAAAATCCACCCGCAGCGGAAAGTGCGGCTACAATGTCAACTGGATCCTTGATACCGAAACCCGTACCCTCAACATAACCGGCACCGGCGCAATGACAAACTATACGGATTCGTCACATGCACCTTGGTATAGCCACAAAAGCTATATTAAAATCGTAAACATTGCAAATGGCGTTACTTCTATTGGAAACTATGCGTTCTACTGCTGCTTTTCCCTTACAAGCATAGCAATCCCCGACAGCGTTACTTCCATTGGTTGGTATGCGTTCTACTACTCTTCCCTTCCAAGCATAACCATCCCCGACAGCGTTACTTCTATTGGGAGATATGCGTTCTCCGGCACGGGATACTATAATAACACAAACAATTGGGAAAACGGTGTATTGTACATAGGAAATCACTTAACAAACACAACGACCTCCTTAAGTGGTTCGTATACAATCAGAGAAGATACAAAATGCATTGCTGACGATGCGTTCCGGAACTGCTCTTCCCTTACAAGCATAGCAATCCCCGACAGCGTTACTTCTATTGGGGACTATGCGTTCGAGGACTGCGATTCCCTTACAAGCATAACCATACCCGACAGCGTTACTTCTATTGGGGTCTTTGCGTTCTACGACTGCTCTTCCCTGACAAGCATAACCATAGGCAATGGCGTTACTTCTATTGGTAACATTGCGTTCAAGTACTGCGATTCCCTTACAAGCATAACCATAGGCAACAGCGTTACTTATATTGGGGACGGTGCGTTCGGCTACTGCTCTTCCCTTACAAGCATAACCATCCCCGACAGCGTTACTTATATTGGGAGATTTGCGTTCTTCTACTGCGATTCCCTTACAAGCATAACCATAGGCAACAGCGTTACTTATATTGGTGAAGATGCGTTCGGCGGGTGCTCTTCCCTTACAAGCATAACCATTGGCAACGGCGTTACTTCTATTGGGTTCGGTGCGTTCGAGGACTGCTCTTCCCTTACAAGCATAACCATACCCGACAGCGTTACTGAAATTGGGGGATGTGCGTTCTACGGCTGCTCTTCCCTTACAAGCGTATATATTGATTCCGCTTCAATTGCATCAAAATTAAGCTCTAAAACTGCTTGCGAATATTTAATCAACTACGCTAAAGCAATAATGTTTGAAGAGTCTATTACCGATATTCCCCATTATGTAAAAAATTATTACACCTATACCGAAAGCTTTATATATAACGGCAAAACCTATAATTCTTACAGTAATCACGCACACACTTGGGAATCTTATACCGGGTCAAACGGATGTACAAACGGATGTACAAATAGTGGTTTTAAAGGGGACAAGTGCTCTGTTTGCAGTGCCCTAAAAGGAAACGCTGTAGTAATACCCCACAATTACAAAACCGAATGGACATCCGACGGGGATAACCATTGGCATGAATGCTCCGTTTGCGGCGACAAGACCGATATGGCAAGTCACGTATATGACGGCGACACCGACGAAGATTGCAATGCTTGCGGTGAACTGCGTGATGTATCGGGCGATGATTCTACCGACACGCCGGAGAACATACCCTTTGGCGACGTAACGGGTGACGGCAAGGCAAATGCGCTTGATGCGGCGTTTGTTCTCCGCTACGATGCAGGTCTTATCGGTTCTGACAAGCTCGACCTCTCCGTGGCAGACGTTACGGGCGACGGCAAGGTAAATGCCCTCGACGCCGCATTTATACTCCGCTTTGATGCAGGTCTTATTCCCGAGCTTTAAAGTCAATCCAACCAAAACTTTGTGTTTTAAAAGCAGACAGCCTTGTTAGTGATGCACTTAAATCTTTTTCCGTTTTGGTTGACTTTTAAACGATTATTGTCTATACTGTGTTCGTAGATAATAACCGATAAAAGATAGAAGTTTCTTTCATAGCTACACCCCCCATCACTGCTATTATACCATAAAATCGGTTGTTTTTCAAATAGTGTATCGCCTGCGGCGATATGATGTTATGCTTCGCATAATGATGTTGCTCCACTTCGTTCCGCAATGATGCGATGTTTGCCAAATGTGCCGCAAGGCACACATCATTAGGCGAAGCCGTCATCATTGGCGGAGCCAACATCATTTGCCGCAGGCAAACATCATTCAAAAAACGCACCTTTGTCGGTAGACAAAAGTGCGTTTTTTGTTGGCAGCGGGAGAAGGATTCGAACCCTCACAAACAGAGTCAGAGTCTGTCGTGCTACCTTTACACAATCCCGCTATTTATTGACTGTAGTGCGCCTACACGGGCGAGCCTGCCCTCTGCGCAAGATGTATTCTATCACAAAGCAGCGCCCTTGTCAATAGTTTTTTTGGGGTTTTGATAAAATTTTTCCTGCCTTGCTTTTTATGGGCGTCCACCTCTGCTATATCCCTGCAAGCAGTGCTTTAAGTCTCAGGGCGTCGGTGCCGTTATGCATACCGTTGCCATCCATATCTGCAGCGGCAAGGGAGGGGGAGGCTAAGGGTATAAGCCCTTTAAGAAAGGTTTTGTATCTCAAAAAGTCGGCGGTGCTCACCTGACCGTCGCAGTTGATATCGCCTGACAGGGCGGTGTAAAAGGTGCCGCCGCCGTATTCCACGGCACGCCCCGTCTCCACCGCAGTATTGCCCTTTGCTACAGTCGCCCCTGCAGGCAGGCTGTTTTGCAGACTGTCAGTCCTGATGGGGTGGGGGAGGTATATTATCCCGTGCTTGACGGTGTAATCGGTTTTTGGGAAAGCAGGCAGTACCCGTATCTCGCCGTTTTCCGTGCTGTAGTCCAGCTCAATATAGCTGTGGTCGAACAGAGCGCCACTCTTTTGCTCCACAAGCAGTCTCGCCGTCCCGACCCTGTTTGCCTTTACCTGAAAGTTCAGATATATCAGGGGACCTACGGGTTCAATGTCGTCCTCCACGTCCGTAAAGCTGATGCGCAAGTGTCCGCTTTCCACCGACTTGACCCACAGGTAGTCCGCCTTCAGTGCAGAGTTTACCGTGTGGTAGGCGTAGCCAAGCATACCCGCATCGTAAACTATATCCACCGATGCGCCGCACAGCCTGCCCGTGCCCCTCATAGACAGAGCTACCGTAATCGTTTCTCCCATCTGACCCGAGGCAGAGCTTACCGCAACCACTGCGCCCTCTGCTCCTGCGTTAACAGCGGGTACAAGTGCGGCTATAAAAGCAAACGCAGTTATTATTGCCAATAGCTTTTTCATTTATTATCCTTGTCCTTTAGTCGTCCTTGTCAAAGCTCTTCTCCAAAAAAGCCTTGATAAGCCTTGCTGTATCCTCGTTTATGCCCTTTACTGCGGCTATCTCCTCTACACTTGCATTCTTCAGCGCACCCAGCCCGCCAAAGGCACGCAAAAGCTCCTCAGCCTTTTTACTGCCAACGCCCTTGACCTTGGTCAATATGCTGTTTCTGGCGGTGTTGCGGCGCCGCCTGTCCATGCGTGCCAGGGCAAAGCGGTGCACCTCCTCCTGCAGCTTATAGATGAACACGAAAATGTCCTGACGCTTGTTCAGCGAAAGCTCGTTTTCACCGTCTGTCAGCGTGCGTGTCTTGTGGTGCTCGTCCTTGACCATACCGAACACGGGCACCGAAAGCCCATATTCCTCAAGTACTGCTCTTATGGCGTTTATCTGTCCCACGCCGCCGTCGGCAAGTATCAGGTCGGGGCACGCCCAGCTATCGTCCTCATCCACGTGGGCAAAGCGACGTCGCAACGCCTCCATAGTGGCGCCTACGTCATCCTGCGCCTCCGACTCCTTTATATTAAAGGTCTTATAGTGCCTTTTGCAGAACCTGCCCTTCTCCAGCACCACCATGCCTGCGGTAATGTGCTCGTCACCGCTGTTGGATATATCGTAGCTTTCTATGCGCTCGGGCAGTACCTCCAGCCCGAGAAAAGCGGCAAACGAGGCGAGAAAGCCCGTCTGCTTCTCGTTTTCTGCCCGCTTGTGCAAAAGCTGTTCCTTTGCGTTGTTGCACGCCATATCCGCAACAGCCTTCTTCTCCCCACGCTTGGGTATAAGTATCCGGCACTTGGGTAAAGCCTCACCAAGCAGCTCCGTCTCCTCGCCAAGGTCGTAGCCAAGCCACAGCTCACGGGGGACAAAACCCCTCAGCTTGTAGTATCCGCTGATAAAGGACGCCATAGAGGAGGGGCTTATCAGCTCGTCAGCGCCGAAAAAGAACACCTCTCTGTCCCTTATGGCGCCGCTCCTGATAATAAGCACCGTGGCGGCACTGCCCCCGTCATCGGAATACAGACCGAAAACGTCTGCCTCCACCTCAGGTGCGGCAACCACGTGTTGCTTGTCCTTTATCTTTGCTACCGCACGCATACTGTCCCTGTAAGCGGCGGCACGCTCGTACTCCATATTCTCTGCCGCACGGTTCATCTGCTCCTCAAGGTCCTTGATAAGTGCCGTGCAGTCGCCGCCCAGCAAACGTTTTGCCCCCGCTATGCGGTCCATATAGTCCGCCTTGGTCATCTTGCCGCCGCACAGACCGCCGCACCTGCCTATGTGGTAGTTAAGGCAGGGTCTGCCCTTGCCGATGTCGGCAGGGAAGCGCTTGGTGCAAGAGGGTAGGGCAAAGGCGCCCTTTACCGAGGCGACTATCCCCTTAGCCGTCCCGTGGGAGGCGTAGGGCCCATAGTATACGCCGCCCCCCTCACGCTTGTTGACCACGGAGATACGGGGGTACTCGTCATCGGACACACGTATATAAGGGTAGCCTGAGCTGTCCTTAAGCTTTATATTATAGCGGGGCATATACTGCTTGATAAACTGGTTCTCAAGCACCAATGCCTCAAGCTCGGTAGCGGTATGATACACCTCAAAGCGCACCACCGAGTTGACCATATGCAGGGTCTTGCCCACGTGGTTGGCATAGGGCGCAAAATAGCTGCTCACCCTGTTCCTCAGCGCCTTGGACTTGCCCACATAAATGACCCTGTCGGCACTGTTGCGCATAATGTAAACGCCGGGGGTGGCAGGCAGGCTCCTTGCGGCGCCGTACAGCTCTTCTCTCGTCATAAGCTCACGCTCCAAAAAAACAAAAAGCGGCGCCTGTTACAAGCGCCGCCCAAACTTACAGATTTAGTCATTAAAGCCGTTCAGCAAAAGCTCGGCAAGACCCTCAACAGCCTCAACCTCGTCAATGCCCTCTGCACGGAGAACTATGTCGTGACCCTTCTCAATACCGAGAGAAAGCACGCCAAGCAAGCTCTTGGCATTGGCACGCCTGTTCCCACGCTCGATCATAACGGTGCTCTTGTAGGAGTTTGCCTTCTGAATAAAGAAAGTAGCAGGTCTGGCATGAAGCCCTACGGTGTTCTGTATACTTACGGTTTTAGTAGTCATAGATACATCCTCCAACACTATACACTTACGAACCCTTTGTGCTGAACGAAAGGGTACAGGTAGTATGATATATTATATCAATTTTATCGCCCGATTGTCAAGGCAAAAGTAATAGGCAAATCAATCAAACCTTTTACGCTCCTCAAAGCCCTTTTCAAGCACTATGCACAATACATTGCCCTTATTCTTCCACAATGCTCTTTATCTGAAGGTCAAACTCGTATTTATCCGTATAAAAGTGATAAGTGCTGCCTATAAACAGCTTGTCCCCGTGGATGAAATAGCCGCTGTCCTCTGCCACTGCAGAAAGCCGCAGGCTGACCAGAGGCTTTTCGGAAGGCACAGGCTCCTTGCCGCCCAGCGTGCTTTCTACCTCCACATCCGGCACGCCAAGCTGCCAGACCACGGTGCCTACAGCTCCGTCGCCGTACATAAGCTCGGTCTCGCCCATAGGCAGTGCCTGCAGTGCGCTCAGGTCGGCGCCCTCGGCATAGACCTCGCATATTACCGTAACGGTGTTCTCCTTATCCTGCTGCTCGGTAACGGCGGTAAGCTCCTCACGCCAGAGCACGCCCATTATAAACAGCACCACGCCGAGGATGATAAGCACGTCCAGTATATTAAACCTGACTCTTTTTCTGCTGCCCTCGTCGCCGCTCTTTTGCTTTGGGTTAAGTATTGCCATAGCTTAGCCCTCCTTGTTCATTATCTGCATAACGGTGCCCTCAAGCTTAATAAGCTTTGTCTCCACCGTGATACTGCCGTTCACTCTCAGGGGTGAACCGCCCAGATAATACACGCCGTCGCTGAACTGCATATTAACGTCCAAAAGCACCGTGCCGTTACCCATATCCTTTGTGACTACAAAGCCTGTGTCGGCGTTGTTGGTGTATATCCTGTCCTTATCGTTAAGGCTCTCAAGGGCGCCCGTATGCGCCTCCTCAACGCTCACAAGCAGGGTAGCGTTCACAGGCACGTACTCCTTTACCATATCACTGTCGGGGAACAAAAACAGTATTGCCGCACCCGTCAGCATCGCAAGGGCGATAATCACTATCAAAATGTCTGCCACGTTAAACCAATGCTGGGTCTGCCCCTTGTTGCTGTTAATACTCCTCAAGGTAATCATCGCTCCTTCCTATTTTCTTGCTCATCCTGTATTCATAAGCCGCACTCGCCAAGCCGAGACACAGCCACAGTGCAAAAGAAACATCCATATTCGCCCATATATCGCTGACAAAGCCCATAAATATGCAGGACACGGCAGAAGCGCTCGCCGCCGCCGCAATACGCCTGTCATCAATACGCTTGGGCAGTACGCTGTACATACGCTGGCAGGCGAACACAAGTGCAAGCACCAACAGCATCAGTCCTACCACGCCGCCCTCCGCAAGGGTGCGCAGGTAAGCACTGCTCGTATCGCCGAAGCCGCCCAAAGCCCACGACCTGTCAGACATACCCACACCCATAATAAGATACTCGCTGCAGCGTTTAGCAGTGCGTACCCAGCTCTGAACCAGATCATACAGCTCTGCCGTGCCAACGCTTATGCGGAAGGAGGCAAAATAGAATATGGCAAGAGGGATGCCAAAGCTGATGGTGAGGGGTCTGAAAAACTGCCTGCGGCTTACTGCAAGATATAAAGTGACCGTTGCCGCCGTCATAAGCGACAAAAATACGTTACCCGTAAATACGCCGTACACTATGCCCGCCACGGTCAGCAGATAGCAGGTGGTGGCGCTGTGGCGCTCCACCTTGCAGAAAACGAAGGGCAATATCAAAGCGATGTATGCAGACATAGCCGCACCGCTTTCAAATACCGAGCCGTGACTGCGGATGGCGTCATACCACTCCAGACCTGCCACGCCCCCCTTCAGCACGCCGTTGCAAAACATCAGCAAAACGCCGCTGAAGCCTAATGCCAAAGACTGCACGCATTTGGTCAGCAGGGCACGGGTGCAAAGCAGGTTGGCACACAAAAAGTACACCGCCGTTACCGAAAAGGCAGAAAGGGCATTCATACCGCCGCCCTTCAGCACGGCAAATCCGTAATATATGTTAAGCAGCAGAACAAAAATGCTGCCTGTATTCAAATGCAGGTTGCGCTTGCTCCTGAGCACTTTTACGAGATAGGCGCCGTAGGTAAAGCAGATAAGCGCAACAAGCCTGCTCCTTTCCATAAAGGGAAACAGAGCGGCGGCAAGGAAAAGCCCCAACTCGGGCGTATACAGCACCACAAGCGCCAAGGCAACAAGCCCCAGCAGGGCAAGTATCATCAGCTCGTCGCAGAAAAACGCAAGCACGCCCAATAGCGAGCCTGCTATTATGGCAACGCCCACAGCACCGTGCTGCTTTTCTCCCTTGTAGCTGTCAAAATGTATACAGCCTGAAAGTACACTGCGGAAAAAAGCGCTCTCACCGATTGAAGCCACCAAGGGCTTGTGAATAAGGGTAAGCGGCAGAGCCATAAGGATTATAATACAGCCCGAAACAAGGCTCTCAAACTCGGCACCCTTGTCAAAGGCGTAGAGCTTTACGAAATAAACAAGGCCAACGTAAACGCCGTAGGTGACCAAAAAGGCACCGTAGGTGCTCAGCGGCATGTATATGAATTTTGTCAGCAGTCTGCGGTACAGCCCCACCGTAAATCCGTGCTCAATGGCAGAGGCACAGGCGTTTTTGACCGTCCTTACGCCCTTCTCCTTCACCTTGTAGGTCTTGACAGAGGTGTACAGCGCACTCTCCTCAAGCTTTTGGTCGCTGATGTCGCTACCGCTGAAAAGATAAGATATAATACTTACCTTAAGAAAATAAATCAGCCTTGAGGATAAACCGCCAAGGCATGACAAGATAAGGCTTTCATCACGAAGCCTTCTGAAATATCCTTTTTTAAAGCCTGTCTTTTTCAAAACTAACTTTCCTTATTTAAAAGGTCGGGCCTTTTTGCCAATGTGCGCTTAAGAGACTCAGCCCTGCGCCATTTTTCTATCTCGGCGTGGTTGCCGTTCAAAAGCACCTCGGGCACGCACAAGCCCTCAAACTCTCTGGGGCGGGTGTACTGGGGATACTCCAGCAAACCGTCCTGCAGACTTTCGTCCTCAAAGCATTCACCCGCAGGCAAAACGCCGTCAATGCGCCTTGCTACAGCGTCTACAACGATGGCGGCAGGCAGCTCCCCCCCCGTAAGCACGTAGTTGCCTACGGAAAGCTCCTCGTCCACCTCAAGCTCAATAATGCGCTCGTCAATGCCCTCGTAATGGCCGCAAAGCAGTATCAGGTTGTCATAACCGGCGTATTCCTTGCAAATATCGTTGTTAAAAAGCCTGCCCTGAGGTGACATATAAATCACACGGGTACTGCCCGTCAGCTTCTCCTTCACCCCACGGATGCAGTCCACCACGGGCTGGCACTGCATGACCATACCGTAGCCGCCGCCGTAAGGAGTATCGTCCACACGGCGGTGCTTATCCTTGGTGTAGGCACGGATGTCGGTGCAGGTAACGCTGATACAGCCTGTCTGCCTTGCTCTGCCGATTATGCTTGCCTCAAACACAGGGGTAAGCATCTCGGGAAACAGGGTAAGCACCTCAAAATGCATATCAACCTACCTCCAGCCCGTCAATAAGGCTAACGGCGATGCCCTTTTCAAGGTCGATGGACTTGACAAAGGCATCAACGGCGGGCACAAGATATTCCTTATCGCCCTTTATGCGGTACAAAAAGTTACGGCAGCCCTCCTCGATAGCCGCAAGGGTGCCGATGACCTCACCGCTTTCTGCGTCATAAACGGTAAGCCCTATAAGGTCGTCGTTAAAATAAACGCCCTCAGGCAGGCATACGTCCTCTCTGGCAAACCATATCCTGCGCCCCGTAAGGAGTGCGGCAGACTGCCTGTCCTCCCTGCCCTCAAAGACCACGGAGGGGATAGAGGAGTGATAACGCACAACAGCCAAGGACTTAGTGCCCTCGGCGTCAAAATAAAAGCGTTTTACGTTTCGTAAAAAGTCAGGGCTGTCGCACCAGCAATCAAACCTCAGCTCACCCCTGACGCCACGAGGGGCACCAAGTACCCCCGCTTCAAGAAACCTTTTCATAAATTATTGCACTATATCCACGATAACACGCTTGTTCTGCTTTGCTGCAGCCGCACGCATCACCACACGGATACATTTAGCGATCTTGCCCTGTCTTCCGATAACCTTACCCATATCGTCCTTAGCTACGGAAAGCTCAAGCACGTGGGTATCGCCGCTTATCTTCTCAGATACGCTTACCTCGTCGGGGTTATCGACTATAGACTTGGCAATGTCTGTTAAAACCTGCTTCATCTGTATAGTCCTCTGTAACGGTCAGCCGCTTATATAGCGCCGTTCTTCTTAAGGAGACTCTTTACAGTGTCGGTAGGCTGTGCGCCGTTAGCGATCCACTTCTTAGCCTTTTCGTTGTCGATAACAACCTCTGCAGGGTCCTTCATAGGGTTGTAGTAACCGATCTCCTCGATGAATCTGCCGTCTCTGGGATAACGGGAATCAGCAACAACTACTCTGTAAAAAGGAGCCTTCTTAGCGCCCATTCTCTTAAGTCTGATCTTAACTGCCATGTTTTTCTTCCTCCGAAAAATAAAATTTTTGTTTTGTTTTTTTATATGCTTAAAGGCAATATATATGCCTCTTTTGCCGTGATTTTTAGAAACCGAAGGGAATCTTCATCCTGCCCTTCTTGCCCTTCTTGGTAAACTTCTTCATCAGGTCCTTGGTCTGCTCAAACTGCTTAAGCAGTCTGTTTATCTCCTCAACCGGTCTGCCGCAACCTGCTGAGATACGCTTCTTGCGGGAGGAGTTGAGCACCTCGGGATGCACTCTCTCATAAGGGGTCATTGAGAGGATTATAGCCTCCATCCAGCCCATAGCCCTTTCGTCTATCTTGGCGTCCTTGAACTTGGAGCTGTTCATACCGGGAATCATGCCCACAAGCTGCTCAAGAGAGCCCATGCTCCTTAGCTGAGCAAACTGCTGGAGATAATCCTCAAGGGTAAAGGAGTTCTCCCTGAACTTCTTCTCAAGCTCCTCTGCCTGCTTTTCGTCATAGGCGGTCTGCGCCTTCTCTATAAGAGAAAGCACGTCACCCATACCGAGTATTCTGGATGCCATACGGTCGGGATAAAAGGGCTCAAGGTTCTCAAGCTTTTCACCCGTACCAATGAACTTTATGGGCTTGCCCGTGATATGGCGAACGGAAAGTGCCGCACCGCCGCGGGTATCGCCGTCGAGCTTGGTGAGTATAACGCCTGTTATGTCCAGCAGGTCATTAAAGCTCTGAGCTACGTTTACTGCATCCTGACCCGTCATAGCGTCTACTACAAGCAAGGTCTCTGTGGGGGTTGCCGCCTCCTTGACACGGCGGAGTTCCTCCATCAGTGCCTCGTCTATATGCAGACGGCCGGCAGTATCCACGATAACAAGGTCGTGACCGTATTCTCTCGCATATCTGAGCGCCTCGTTAACGGTCTTTACAGGGTCCTGAGTGCCCTTTTCAAAGACCTTGACGCCTGCCTTCTCTCCCACTACCTGAAGCTGCTTTATAGCGGCGGGGCGGTAGATATCGCAGGCAACCAGCAGGGGGCTCTTTCCCTGCTTTTTATACATCAGCGCAAGCTTGCCCGAATGGGTGGTCTTACCGCTGCCCTGAAGACCGCACATCAACACCACCGTAGGCGGCTTGGGTGCGATAACAAGCTTTGAATTTTCAGTACCCATCAGAGCAATAAGCTCCTCGTGCACTATCTTGACTATCTGCTGTGCGGGCATAAGGCTCTCCAGCACGTCTGCACCCACAGCTCTCTCGGTGGTCTTTGCAATAAAGTCCTTTACCACCTTGAAGTTAACGTCCGCCTCCAACAGCGCCAGCTTTATCTCACGCATGCCCGCCTTAACGTCGGACTCCGTAAGTTTGCCGCTGTTTCTGAACTTTTTAAAGGCAGATGATATTTTATCTACAAGACCCTCAAACATCGTCTATCCTCCGTTTTACAAACCCATAAGCGCTGTATAAGCTAAAACTCTGCGCCCAAGCCCTCAGCGATAGCCATAAGCTCTGCATCGCCCGAGCGGAAAGCAAGCTCCTTCAGCTTTTCCGCATAGCCTCTCAAATGAAGCACCTTGCCACGGAAGCCAAGCTTCTCCTCATAGTCCAAAAGCTCCGCCTCGCCCTTTTTCAGCGCATCACGGACGCCCTGACGGGTAATGCCCGTATCCTCCGCTATCTCGGCAAGGGAAAGGTCACCGTTATAATAAAGGTCAAGCACGTCACGCTGTCTGGCAGAAAGCAAAGCCCCGTAGGTGTCAAGCAGGGCAGATATTTCAAACCTCTTGCCGTCCATACCAAAACACCTCGCTAACCAAAAACGGCTGTAAAGCAAAACACTTTACAGCCGATTATAACCGATAAAACGTCCTTTGTCAATAGTTTTTTGCGCTTATTTTTATTTTTTCCTCGCCGCCCTCCCAAAACAAAGTTATCATACAGTCATTTTCCTTTCCTATCTGTGGGGCGACAAGCTTTTTCATCCGTAGGCGCAGTCTTTTTGCAAGCTCACCGTGGCTTATGCCCTGCGCCTCCCAGTGCGCCGCCGCCGCAGGCAGAAAGGCATCGTCCTGCGTTAGCCGTATCCCCATAGGCAGGTAGTGGCGTTTCAGCTCCTCAAGACAGCCCTCTGCCACCTCTCTTACTGCGTTCCCTCGGCAGGGGGACAGGTGCACCCTTTCGTCGGCTATGGCAGAAAGCTCTGCCACGATGGGGTCGCCCTGCGCCGCTGTGTCGGCGAAGCCTGCCGCCGCCCTTTCCTCCAACGGTGCAGACATAACGGTTATACAGCCGCCAAAGCTTACGCTAAGCCCGTTACCGTCGGTGTACGCTCCCTCTTCGGCTATCTGCCTTACGGCGCTTACCACCTCGGGCGTCGCTCTCTGCATGTTGTCAAGGAACAGCATACAGCGCCCCCTGCGCCTCACCTTTTCTGTCAGCAAGCCGCCCTCACCGCCGCCGCCAAACAGCCTTGTAAAGCCTTGTATACCGTAAAACTCGCTCATATCAAAGGCGAAAAACGCCTTGTCTGTGCCGAAAATAAGTCTTGCCGCCGACTTTGCAAGGGTCTTTTTACCCACACCCTTGCCACCCGTCAGCAGAATACAGGCTCGCTCGCTTTCCTTGGTGTCGGCGCAGTAAAGGCTAAGCACCTCTGCAAGTCTTCTTGCGGCGACATTCTGCCCATGCACTGCCTTTACAAGCTCGCTGTACAGCTCCTCTGCCGTGGCGGCTTTTCCAAGGCTCAGCCCCGTGCTTTCCCTGAGCACCGCCTCCACTGCCGCTCTGTCCACGGTGAGACATCCCTTTTTTCCACAGCCTTCCATTCTCGTCCTTGCCGCCGCCTCGTCCATCAGGTCAATTGCCTTGTCGGGCAGTGCACGCTCGCCTATATAGCGGCAGGACAGCTCCACCGCCGCCCTCAGTGCACCGTCGCTTATCATCACCCCGTGAAAATCCTCGTAGCGGCGGCGCAGTCCCTTCAATATATAAAAGCAACCCTCTCTGTCCGGCTCCTCCAGAGTCACGCACTGAAACCTGCGCTCCAATGCACCGTCCTTTTCTATATATTTTTTATACTCCTTCAGCGTGGTCGCACCGATGAGCTGCAGCTCCCCTCGGGCAAGATAGGGTTTTAATATGTTTGCCGCATCAATGGCTCCCTCTGCCGCACCTGCACCCACTATGGTGTGTATCTCGTCGGCAAACAGTATCACGTCTCCTGCGTTCCTTACCTCTTCTATGATGCCACGCAGTTTGTCCTCAAACTCACCTCTGTACTTTGTGCCTGCCACCAAGGAGGGGACGTCCAGCGCCACAAGGCGCTTTCCCGCAAGTGCACTCGGCACCCTGCCCTCGGCTATCCTCAGGGCAACAGACTCCGCCACGGCGGTCTTGCCCACACCCGGCTCTCCTATAAGGCAGGGGTTGTTTTTCGTGCGCCGCAGTAGTATCTGAAGCACACGCTCCTCCTCCCTCTCTCTGCCTATAACGGGGTCCACACCGCCGCAAAGCGCCTTCTCCGTCAGGTCGTAGCCGTTTTTGTCAAGTAGGGGAGTGGCTTTTCTTGCTCGCTCCTTGTTTCTTTGCATGCCCTTTACCTCCGCTGTCAGTTTCTTTAGCTCCTCACGCAACCGCCCCGCACCGCAAAAGCTGTCTGCCAGCCGCCCTGCCGCACATTCCTCCGACAACAAAGCAGAAAGCAGACTGCGGCATCTTGCAGGGTGGTCGGTGCTGCCCTCCTTTGCCGCCTTCAAAAGCAGCTTTTTCAGCTTGGGCGTCAGGTCTCTGCAAGTGTCCTCCGAGGGCGGAAGATATTGGTCGCACATCCGTTTTCGCAGTGCTTCGGCGCTCATCCCCAGCGAGCAAAGCAATCGTCCCGTCTCACCACGGGTCTGGGCAAGGGCGATAAGCAGGTGCTCACTGCCCACGTAGCCCGAACCGTGCTCAGCCGCCTCCATAAACGCCATATTTATGGCATATCTTGCCTCGCTTGTAAATTTTTCGTTCATATTTTCCCTCCGAAATGCCGCAACACAGGCTTTTTCACAGGGATTTTACCCATAAAACCCCGTATATATTTCCATTTTATTATCAAATTGTAAAAAAGTTCGTGATAGTCTTCACAAAAAAACTCTTATATGATATAATACGGTGAGGTGTTATGCGTTGAACTCTGAAAATAATACAAATAGGGGTTCACGCCCCGTAAACACACAGAATATCGGTATACATAATGCACAAAATCCGCAAAATCCGCCTCTCCGCCGCAGAAAGCTTACGGAGGAGGAGATAGCCGAGCGCAAGATCAAGGAGGCTGAGCGGAGGAGGGAAAGGCGACAGACCTTTTTTGTGCGCTTCGTATTCGGTGCCGCAGTGTACCTTGTTTGCTGTCTGCTTATAGTGGGCATAGTTGCCGCTCTTTATCTTAGCAGTGGCGGTGAGTCTACTCCTGCGCTCTCTATTGTGAATGGGCAGGATAAGGAGCTGTACCGTATCCCGGCTGACAGCTTTATTATGGATGGCACCCCCTATATCTCCGCAACGGGGCTTGCCTATCTTTACGATTTCACTCTGGCAGGGGACAAAAATCAGGTAACACTTCATTTTCACAACATCGACCAGAGCATTTCACTTTATAAGGATTCGTCCTCGGTGCTCATTAACGGGAGCTTTGTGCGTATCGGCGCTCCCATTATTTTCAAAAATGACTATTATATTCCAATGGAATTGATTAAAAACTACTTTGTCGGGGCTATTATCAGTTATGACAGTAAAAAAGGAGTAGCAAAGCTGTCTGTGGCAGGCGATGTCGGCTTTACCCTTACTGTCCACGCCCCTACGGAAACCGTGCCTGCCTGACCGTTTTCCGAAAATCAAGAAAGGATTGAACGCATTTTATGAAAACCAAGACAACGGCGCTGTTACTTGCGGTGGCTATACTGTTTGCCACTTTTGCTGTGACCGTGCCTTCCGCCGAGGCTTCTGCACTGAGCAAGAAAGAGGCTTTTCTCACCGTTGCAGGTCCTATGTGTACCAACGATATGAGGGATAACCACATTCTTGCCTCCTTCACCCTGGCACAAGCCATTTGGGAAAGTGGCTGGGGTACAAGTACTTTGGCTACGGTGGCTAACAACCTGTTTGGCATCCGTGCCGCCAGCAACTGGGACGGTATGGTGTACAACAGTGATGACAAGAACGTTTACGATAGCTGGACTGCCCTTGTAGACACTAAGGGCTCGGACTACGTAAATGCCAACAAGACCAAGTTCTGGCGTGCCTACCCAAGCTGGCAGGAGAGCATCAATGACCACAGCGCACTCTTCAACGGTGCCTCCCGTTATGCAAACCTCAGGGCTAACTATGATTATAAGTCCTGCTGTGTTTTGGTGGTAGAGGATGGCTATTGCAGTGACGCAGGCTATGCTGAGAAGCTTATCAGCACTATCGAGTACAACAATCTTGAGCAGTATAATTACGATTTCGGCAGTGTCGACAACGGGCCTGCCGCAGACAGTATAGGTATGAAGCCTGCAGTCCTTTATATGGATAAGGGCGCATCTTTTGAGCTGGCTTTGACCGTAGCACCTGAGGGCGCAGGCTATGTCCTGAGCTCTGACAATACATCTGTTGTTACCGTAAGCGGCGGCAAGGTGAGCGCTGTTTCCGACGGAAGTGCAACCCTTACCATGTCCTCGGGCAGCCTTAAGGTGAGCTGTGCCGTAACAGTCAAGAGCGGCTACGGCGGCATAGTTGCCGACGGTGTTTACGTCTCCTGCACAAGCCGTGAAGCAACGGTAATCATCCCTGCCGAGGCTACCTCCATAGCCGCAGGTGCCTTCGATGGTTGCAATGTGCAGACCGTTGTAGTGGGTCAAAGCGTAAAGAGCGTTGACAGCGATGCCTTCAAGGGCATAGCAAGTGGCTTTTCTCTCTGCTCCTACGGTAACGTAGCGGTAAGCAGCTTCGCCGCACAGAACGCTATTGATTGCATAAACGTCAGCGTGGGCTGGTATTTTGACACCAACTCCGTTATCGCAGGCATCTCTGCCTACACCACTGTGAATCTGGTTTCCATGTACTACGGTATAGAGGGCGTCAGCGCCACCGTAAAGGGTGCTGACGGCAAGACCCTTGCGGGCACAGCCTACGTAGGCACGGGTTGCGTTATAGACGTTAACGGTAAGAGCTACAGTGCCTGCATCAAGGGTGACCTTGACGGTAACGGTATGCTCAGCTCCTCCGACTTAGTGAAGCTTAAGCAGTGTCTGGCAGGCAACGAGGACTACTCGTCCTCCTCCGCTTATTTCAAGGCGGCAGACTATAATGCTGACCAGCGTATAACTACTGCGGATTATCTCCGTACAGCCTCCGACCTCCGCTCATAAAGGGCATAGGGGCAGGGTCGGCAAACAGCATACAAATAAGATAATAAAGAGACGATGGGTGGCAGTACTGCCACCCATCAGTTTTTACAGAAAGCAAAAAAGACGGGCATCATTCAAAAGAACGATGCCCGCTTTGCTTTACATTTTTTGCGGTCGGCGGATTATTCCATATTCCAACTGTTAAGGTATTTTTCCTGCTCGGGGGTAAGGGTATCTATCTCCACACCCCAAGATGCAAGCTTCATACCTGCAACACGTCTGTCGGTCTCCACAGGTACGTCAACGGTGCCTGCCTTGAGCTTGCCTGCGTTCTCGGCGATATAGCGAGCGCTGAGCGCCTGTATAGCAAAGCTCATATCCATTATCTCTGCCGGGTGGCCGTCGCCTGCGGCAAGGTTTACAAGTCTGCCCTCGGCTATTACGTTTACGGTGTTGCCGTTCTTAAGGGTGTAGCCGTTGATATTGTTCCTGCGCTCCTTAACCTCTACGGCTATCCTCTCGAGGCAAGCCATATCCACCTCTACGTTAAAGTGACCTGCGTTACAGAGTATTGCGCCGTCCTTCATATTCATAAAGTCCTTCTCTGAAATAACGCCTGAGCAGCCTGTAACGGTTACGAAAAAGTCACCTATCTTAGCGGCATCCTCCATCTTCATAACCTTAAAGCCGTCCATAACAGCCTCAATAGCCTTGATGGGGTCTATCTCGGTAACGATAACACTGCCACCGAGACCTGCGGCACGCTTAGCAACGCCCTTGCCGCACCAGCCGTAGCCTGCAACAACCACGTTCTTGCCTGCTACAATAAGGTTTGTAGTGCGGTTTATGCCGTCCCAAACGGACTGACCGGTGCCGTAGCGGTTGTCAAACAGGTACTTGCAGTTTGCGTTGTTTACCAGCACCATAGGGAACCTGAGAGCACCCTCACGCTCCATAGACTTAAGACGGATGATGCCCGTGGTAGTCTCCTCACAGCCGCCAAGCACCTTGTCGGCAAGCTGGGGATACTCATTATGTATAAGGCTTACAAGGTCGCCGCCGTCGTCGATAATGATGTTGGGGCCAACCTCTATAACCTTGCTGATATGTCTCTTGTACTCCTCCTCGGTGGCGCCGTGCCACGCAAAGACCTCAAGACCGCCCTTTACAAGAGCCGCAGCGATATCGTCCTGAGTAGAGAGGGGGTTACTGCCCGTAACGTACATCTCTGCACCGCCTGCGGCAAGCACACGGCAGAGGTAGGCTGTCTTCGCCTCAAGGTGGATAGAAAGGGCAACCTTAAGCCCCTTAAAGGGCTTGTCACGCTCAAACTCCTCCTCGATAGCACGGAGAAGAGGCATATTGCTCTTCACCCAGCCTATTTTCATTTCACCCTTTTGGGAGAGGTTTATATCTCTGATCTCGCTCATCTTAGCTCTCCTGACCTTCGCCCTCTGCCGCCTCAGCATCCTTCTTTGCGTACCAGTCAGCAAACTGGGGCAGATACTTTCTATGAGCCATAAGCAGCTCGTCAAGCACGGGGATAGCGTACTTCTGACTGCCTACGAGGGGGTTGATCATCATAGCAAGGAGTGCCTTGTTGTAGTCACCGCTTACAGCCGCCTCAACAGAAGCAAGCTCAAAGGACTTGATCTCCTGAATAAGACCGTTGGTAGCCTTGGGGAGCGCACCTATCTTAACGGGTACGGGACCGTCCTTGGTGATATAGCAGCTTACCTCAACTATCTCGTCCTCTTCAAAGTTAGCCACAGCTCTGCCGGTGTTAAGGGTGTTTACAACCTGAATGTCGCCCTTGTCATTGTAGATAGAGCAGATAAGATTACAAGCCGCATCACTGTAGTATGCACCGCCACGCTTGGAAAGCAGCTCAGGCTTCTCCTTAAGCTCTGTGTCCTTGTAAAGCTCGAACAAATCAGCCTCTACCTGCTTTACCATCTCGGCACGGGTGCCGTTGTGCTCAAACTTCTCTATAGCCTCCTCAAGATACTCCTTAGCCATATAGAAATATCTGTGATAAGGGCAGGGCATAACGCCGAGAGCGTCAACAAAGCCCTTGTTCCAGCTTATGCCGGTGATGTTGTTCATACTCATGGTGCCCCACTTGTCAAGGACCTCTGCGGTTCTGTCCTCACCGTCTACAAGAACCTTGGTAGCGAATACCATGTGGTTAAGACCGCCGAAATGAACCTCTACCTCCTCAGGCTTTCTTTCAACGATGCCTGCGATGCTGTTGTGCATATTGATGGGCACGTTGCACAGACCAATAGCCTTCTTATGTACGCCGTAGCGGTTAATAGCCTCGGTAACCATGCCTGCGGGGTTGGTAAAGTTGATAAGCCATGCGTCGGGGCACAGCTCCTTTATATCCTTACAGATGTCAAGTATAACGGGAATGGTACGCATACCCTTGAAAAGACCGCCTGCACCGTTGGTCTCCTGACCAAGAATGCCGTGGCTCAGAGGGATACGCTCGTCCTTGATACGTGCGTCAAGCAGACCTACACGCATCTGAGTGGTAACGAAATCCGCACCGGGAAGTGCCTCTCTCCTGTCGAGGGTGGTATACAGCTTCATAGGTATACCTGCCTTCTCTATCTGTCTTCTTGCAAGACCGGAAACTATTTCAAGTTTCTCCTTGCCCTCCTCGATATCAACAAGCCAAAGCTCGTCTACGGGAAGCTGGTCATATCTCTTGATAAAGCCCTCTACAAGCTCAGGAGTGTAGGAAGAGCCGCCGCCGATAGTAACTATTTTTACGCCCATTTTGTATATCCTCCAAATTCAATTATTTACCGTAGTTTTCTAAAAAGATGATAAGTGCGCCTGCCTTGCCTGCGTTGTTGCCAAGGGAGCAGGGAAGTATCTCGGTATACTCCTCAAGCTTCTCAAACATCTCGTACACCTTTGCCTTAAGGTCTGCCATAAAGCGCTTGGATCCGCTGATGCCGCCGCCTACAAGGAACACCTCAGGGTCAAGAGCAACACATACATTGCCTATGCAAAATGCGATGTCGCTAAGCCACTCGTCATAAATAGCCTTGACAGTAGGCTCGCTGTCCAGCATCTCCATAACAGCCCTGCCGTTCACCTCTCTGCCCAGCGCCTCGGTGCAGCGCTTGGAAAGCACGCTGGTAGCCTTTGCGTAACGGGGAACAAACTTGCCCTCCTCGTCACGCTCGTAGCCCGTCAGTGCAAAGCCGTATTCGCCTGCCTTGAAGCTCTTGCCTCTGAAAAGCTTGCCGTCTGTTATGATAGCGCCGCCGATGCCGGTGCCAACTGTCATGGCACAAATGGTCTTTCTGCCCTTGCCTGCGCCGATAACGCTCTCGGCAAGTGCGGCACAGTTGCTGTCGTTCTCCACAGATATGCGGTAGCCCGTAAGCTCTGCCAGCTTCTCCTTAAGGTTGTACTTGGTAAAACGCTCACTGCAGCCGTAGTCGGTGTTCTCGCCGGTCTCGGGGTTGATAAAGCCTGCCATAGAAATAGCAACGCCGCCGTAGCCCTCGCCATAGCTCTTGATAACCTCTACAAGCTGTGCCAAAAACTCCTCGGGGTCATATTTTGTGGGGGTCTCGCCTGCCAGCTCCTCTACAAAGTTTTCGTCCATAACTGCATGTTTGATAAAGGTGCCGCCAATGTCCAGAACAATGTACTTCAAAATCCTGTCCTCCTATATGTCTACTTTTTATCTATCAGCTTTTCAAGCCCCGACACACGCTCCTCAAGAGCACGTATCATCTGGCTTACAGGGTCGGGTATATGTATGTGGTCCATCTCGCCCGTCAGCTTCTTGTCCTTGCAAACAGGCTTGGCGGGTATGCCCACGGCAGTGGTGTCCTCAGGTACTTCGCAAAGCACCACCGCCCCTGCGGCTATTTTTGCGCCGTCGCCTACCTTGAAGGGGCCAAGCACCTTGGCGCCTGCACCCACCATAACACGGTTGCCAAGGGTCGGGTGTCTCTTGCCCGTATCCTTGCCCGTACCGCCAAGGGTAACGCCCTGATATATGGTGCAGTAATCTCCTATCACCGTAGTCTCACCTATCACAACGCCCATACCGTGGTCGATAAACAGACATTTGCCGATAGTGGCGCCGGGGTGTATCTCTATCCCCGTCCAAGCCCGTGCCGCCTGACTTATCGCCCTTGCCGCAAGGGTGTAGCCCCTCTTGTGCAATCTGTGGGCTATCCTGTGGGCGGCAACAGCGTGCACACCCGAATACAGCAATACTATCTCCGCCGTGCCCGTTGCCGCAGGGTCGTGCTTCTTGACGTTGTTTATATACTCGTCAAAGCACGCCTTTTGCTTTTTTATAAAGGAAATATATCTCCCTGCCCCTTCGGCAACACGCATCGCTCTATCCAGATACTTTTCGGGCAGACTTATGTTGATGTTAACGCCCATCGCCTTAAATCCCCTGCTTCTCAGCCGCCGCCGCAAGCGCCTTCGCAAGCTGGTCTGCGCAGGAGGTGCTCTTAAAGCCGCAGGTGTTGCCCTCCGTGCGTGCTATAACGTCTTTGTAATTCCAACCCTCAAGTATACGGGCGATAGCCTTAAGGTTGCCGTTACAGCCCCCTGTAAATTCTATACCGTGTACGGTGCCGTCCTCTGCCAGCTCAAAGCTGACATCTCTGGCGCAAACACCGCTTGTTCTGAATTTGTGTGTCATTGTATATCGTCCTCGCCTTCAGTAATAGCCTTCAGTGCAAGCTCAGCATCGTCTATTATCCTGCCCACTATATCACGGAAAATAGCGATAGCATCTTCGTTATCATGCACCTCTTTGTTCCGTATCATACATACTGTGCCGTACATATATGCACGGATAGAGTACAATACCTTTTGCGTAAGCTCTGTGCTTGCCCCCGTAAAAATGTCGTTTATCATCTCTGTTATCGGCTCAGAAACACGGGTGCGTATACCGCTTACTGCGCTCCCCTCGTCTGAATGGAGGGTGAGTATGGTCATATACGAGGGGGTCGCCAGCAGAAATCGCACATAGGCAACGCACAGCTCCGTAAGCCGCTTTTTAGTGGGCGCCTTATCATACACCGCCAAAACCTGATCCCTCAGCATATACCAACGTGTCTTGATGTAATCCATCAGGGCAATAAGCAGCTCTTCTTTATTCTTGAAATGCTTATAAGGAGCGGCACAGGATACGTTGCAGATATTAGCAACACGGCGCAGAGAAAAATCGTTAAAGCCGTGATTCTCCAGCTCCTTTATGCCTGCCACAAGTAATCGCTCTCTTATGCTTTCCTCAGCCTTGTTGTAGCGCATAGGGTGCCCCTCCTTTCCCGTTTGCGGTAATACAAAACAAGTAAACCCACAATCATTATAATACTACTTTCTCCTTTTTACAAGAACAATTTTTTCATATAGGTAAAAAATACGTCTTTTTTAGAAAAAAGCTCTTGACAATCGAGAAAAAGAGGTCTATACTGTGCGCAGGTTAACACCGTTAACCTAAAGAATCTACACTACGGAGGTAGGCTTTATGACAGAGCTTGAAAGAGCAAGAAGGGATATAGATGAGATAGATCGTGCTATGGCGGAGCTGTTTTGCCGCCGTATGATCGCTTCTCGCTCGATAGCGGAATATAAAAAGGAGCATGGGCTTGCGGTATATGACCCCGCCAGAGAGGCCGCTGTTATAGAAAAAGCATCAGGCAGGGTGACCGACCAGCTTTTGCGTGAGTATTATGTGAGCTTTCTCGGCGACCTTATGAAGACCTCCAAGGCGTATCAGACCAGACTTATGGAGGGGATGAGGGTTGCCTTCAGCGGTACCCTCGGTGCTTTTGCTCATATCGCCGCCACAAGGCTTTTTCCTGCCGCTACGGCGGTGCCCTACAAGGATTTTGCCGCCGCCTACGCCGCAGTAGAGAAGGGTGAGTGCGATGCGGTGGTGCTTCCTGTTGAGAACAGCTACAACGGAGAGGTAGGTCAGGTGACCGACCTTATGTTCTCGGGCAGTCTCTACGTTAACCGTGTTGTGGAGTTCGCCATAGATCAGGACCTGCTTGTATGCGAGGGCGCAAGCCTTGCAGACATAAAAACCGTGGTCAGCCATCCTCAGGCTTTGGGTCAGTGCGCTGAGTATATCAGGGCAAAGGGCTTTGCCACCGAGGAGTACGGCAACACCGCCCTTGCGGCGAAATACGTTGCCGAAAAGGGCGACAGGAGTGTTGCCGCCATAGCCAGCGCCGAGGCGGCTCATCTGTTCGGACTTACGGTGCTTGAGCGCAACATCAATACCGACCGTGGCAACACCACCCGTTTTGCCGTGATGACAAGGGCAGAAAACATCCTTCACGGCAAGGAGGGGAATGAGCTTTGCTCGCTGGTGCTCTTCACAGTAAAGCACGAGGCAGGCGCACTTGCAAAGGCGCTTGATATCGTAGGTCTCCACGGCTACAATATGCGTGTACTGCGCTCCCGTCCCGTAAAGGACAAGAAATGGAGCTACTATTTCTACGCAGAGATAGAGGGCGATATACGCACCACGGCAGGGGAGGATATGCTCAGGATGCTTGGGCGCTTCTGCGATAGGCTCAAGCCCATCGGCACCTACACCAAAGGGGAGAAGGATATATGACTTTAAGGGTTGATCTGCCTCAGGGCGGCTATGATATAGTTATTGAGAGGGGAGTGCTTGCCGAGGCGGGCAAGCAGCTTGACCTGAAAAGGCGTTGCCTTGTGGTAACTGACGACGGCGTACCTGCGGAATATGCGGCGACGGTTGCCGCCGCCTGCGAGACGGCGACTGTGGTTACTTTACCCTGCGGCGAGGCAAGCAAGAGCCTTGCTAATTTTGAACTGCTTTGCCGTGCTATGCTGGAGGCAGAGCTTTCACGCTCGGACTGCGTTGTTGCCGTTGGCGGCGGTGTGGTGGGCGACCTTGCGGGCTTTGCTGCCGCCTGCTATATGAGGGGTATCGACTTTTACAACATCCCCACCACTCTGCTTTCTCAGGTGGATTCCTCTGTGGGCGGTAAAACAGCGGTGGATTTTTGCGGTGTAAAGAACATTATCGGCGCCTTTCATCAACCAAAAAAGGTGCTTATCGACCCCAACGTGCTGTCTACCCTGCATCCCCGTCACGTTGCCGCAGGTCTTGCCGAGGCTTTGAAGATGGGTATGACCTCCGACAGAACCCTGTACGAGCTTTTCCGTCAGGGCAAGGCGAGGGAGCAGATAGATAAGGTGATAGAGCTTGCACTGAGGATAAAGATATCCGTGGTGGAGCAGGACGAAAGGGAGGGCGGACTTCGCCGTATACTCAATTTCGGTCACACACTCGGCCACGGCATAGAGGCGCTTCAGGGCGAGGACGGCTACTATCACGGCGAGTGCGTGGCGCTGGGGATGATACCTATGTGCGGTGACGGCATAAGGGCAGAGCTTGTGGAGATACTGGATTCTCTTGGACTCCCCACAAGGCTTAACGTAGACCTTGAGGAGGCGCTTGCCTTTGCCGACCACGATAAAAAATGCGAAAAGGGCGGTGTGCTCGTTATAAGAGTGGACACCGTTGGCGAATATATTATAGAAAAGCTTCCCTTACCCCTGTGGAAACAGATGATAAGGGAGCGTATGCAGGAGGGCAAGGAATGAGCAACCGAATAGGCGACCTTATTACCTTTACTCTTTTCGGCGAGAGTCACGGCGCAGAGATAGGCGTTGTGGCAGAGGGATTGCCCCACGGCATCCCTGTGGATACCGATGCGATAGACAGACAGCTATCCCGCCGCCGTCCCTCGGGTGCTATCTCCACCGCAAGGCGTGAGACGGACCCCTACCGCATAGTAAGCGGCGTTTTCGGCGGCTATACCACGGGCGCACCGATATGCCTCACTATCTCTAACGGCGACACCAAAAGCAAGGACTATGAGGAGCTTAGCTACCGCCCCCGTCCCGGTCACGCCGATTACGTTTCCCTTGTGAAATACGGCGGCTACGGTGACTACCGTGGCGGCGGTCACTTCTCGGGCAGGCTTACGGCACCCCTTACCGCTATGGGCGCACTGGTGGGCTCTGCACTGGAGTCGAGGGGCATAAGGATAGGCGCACACATATATTCCGTGGGGGACATAAAGGACACCCCCTTCACTCCCACCGATCATCAGCTTGCGGCGGCAGGAGAGGGCTTTCCCACTATTGACAAGGCGGCAGGGGAGCGGATGGAGCAGTATATGAAGGACGCCGCCGCAGAGGGCGACAGCGTTGGCGGCGTTATTGAGATTGCCGTAACGGGCGTGCCCGCAGGGGTGGGCGAGCCTTGGTTCGACGGTGTGGAGAGTGCCATGGCAAGGGCGCTGTTCGGCATCCCTGCCGTAAAGGGCGTGGAGTTTGGCGCAGGCTTCGGCATCTGCGGTATGAAGGGCAGCGAGGCAAACGATCCCTTCTACAAGGACGGCGAGGGCAGGGTGCTTACCAAAAGCAACAACAACGGGGGCATAAACGGCGGCATCACCAACGGTATGCCCATAATAATACGGATTGCAGTAAAGCCTACACCCTCCGTATTCAAGGAGCAGAAGACCCTGAACCTGAGGACGGGTGAGGTGGAGAGCCTTTCTATAAAGGGCAGGCATGACCCTGCGATAATCCACCGTGCCGTGCCCGTGGCAGAGAGCGTGGCGGCTATGGTTATGGCAGACCTGCTGGCTAAGAGATACGGACCTCTGTGGCTTAAAGGAGAAGATAAATAGTTATGGAATACGGACTGATCGGCGAAAGGCTCGGGCACTCCTTTTCCGCTGATATACACCGTGAGCTCGGCGGCTACGGCTACGAGCTGCGGGAGATAGCGAGGGAGGCTCTCGGCGGCTTTATGGAAAACGCCGACTTTAAAGGAATAAACGTGACCATCCCCTATAAAGAGGCGGTAATACCGTATCTGCACAGCATAGACGGCGGTGCCGCCGCTATCGGAGCAGTAAACACCGTGGTAAAGCGCCATGGCAAGCTATACGGCTACAACACCGACTTTATGGGGATGAAAGCCTTGCTTGAGCGCATCGGTGCCGACCCTAAGGGCAAAAAGACCCTGATATTGGGCACGGGCGGCACGTCAAAAACGGCGGTTGCTGTGGTAAAGGCCATGGGCGGTACAGAGATATACCGTGTGAGCCGTAGCGGTGCGGAGGGTGCCGTTACCTATGAGCAGGCGTACAGCGAGCACAGTGACAGCGCACTTATCATAAACACTACCCCCGTGGGTATGTACCCTAAGGCAGAGGGCTATCCCATAGACGTTTCAGCCTTCACGGGGCTTAAATGGGTGGCAGATGCAGTATATAACCCCCTGCGCACCCGTCTCGTTCAGGAGGCGAGAGAGCAGGGAGCGGTGGCAGGGGGCGGTTTGTATATGCTTGTGGCTCAGGCGGTGTTCGCTTCGGAGCTGTTTCTTGACAGGAGCTATGCTGCAGGCACCGTGGAGCGGATATATGAAAAGCTACTCTCTTCCAAAGAGAATATAGTGCTTATCGGTATGCCTGCCAGCGGTAAGAGCACCGTTGGCGCCTTGCTTGCGGCACGGCTGGGCAGAGCGCTTGTTGATACCGATGCCCTTGTGGTGGAGCACGCAGGGATGGATATACCCACCATATTTGAGCGTGAGGGTGAGGCATCCTTCCGTGACAGAGAGACCGAAGGGGTAAAGGAGGCAGGGCTTATGTCAGGGGCAGTCATTGCCACAGGCGGCGGTGCCGTGCTCAGAGAGGAGAACGTAAGTGCCCTTAAGCAAAACGGCAGGCTCTATTTCCTCGACCGCCCCCTTGATATGCTTATGCCCACCGAGGACAGACCCTTGTCCCGTAGCAGAGAGACCCTTGAGAGGCGGTACAAGGAGCGTTACGGCATATACAGCAGTGTTGCCGACTGCAGAATAGATAACAGCACCACCGCAGACGCTGCGGTTGAGATGATAGAAAAGGAGTTCTTTGGCAGATGAAGATATTTGTACTGAACGGTCCCAACCTTAACCTTTTGGGCGTGCGTGAGCCTGAGGTTTACGGCAGAGGCACTTATGCTGAGCTGTGCGAGATGATAAGCCTTTACGGGGCAGAGCGGGATATAGAGGTAGAATTTCGCCAGACCAATTGCGAGGGCACTCTTGTAGACTATATACACGAGGCGTTTTATGACGGTGCCGACGGTATAGTTATCAATCCTGCCGCCTATACGCACACCAGCGTTGCTATACTTGATGCGGTAAAGAGCGTTGCGCTTCCTACCGTTGAGGTGCATATCAGCGACGTATCGCTGAGAGAGGATTTTCGTCAGAAAAGCTATATAAGAGCGGCTTGCGTGGCTACTGTTATGGGCAAGGGCTTTGGTGGCTACATTGAGGCGATAAAAATACTTGAAGACATAATCGGGAGCAAAAGCTGATGACAGTAAATATAAAGCCGGGCAGAGCCGTCGGTAAGGCAGTGGCTCCGCCCTCGAAAAGTATGGCGCACCGTCTGCTTATCTGCGCAGGTATGTGTGTGGGCGAGAGTCTGATACACGGCGTATCCTACAGTGAGGACGTTTCTGCCACTATAGATTGCCTGCGCAATTTCGGTGCAGTGGTAGAGCGTGTGGGTGACGGCAGTACGGTAAGGGTAAAGGGCGTGGATATAAAGAACGCTTCGCCCAAGTCCACTCTTAAGTGCAGAGAAAGCGGTAGCACCCTACGCTTTTTCCTGCCAATGGCGCTGCTGTCGGGCGAGGAGGTAACTCTTACGGGTGCCCCCTCCTTGCTGAAACGCCCTATGACCGTGTACCGAGAGCTTTGCGAGTTCAAAAGCCTCGGCTATTCAGAGAGCAGTGACGGCATTACAGTAAAGGGACCTCTCCCTGCAGGGAGATATACCGTTTCGGGCAACATAAGCAGTCAGTTTATAAGCGGTATGCTTTTTGCCCTCCCCTTTGTGGACGGCAACAGCTACATAAACGTGATACCTCCTATAGAGAGCAGACCCTATATTGATATGACCCTTTCTGCCCTTGAGCAGTTTGGCATAAGCGTCAGGTGGAAGGATGACCACACCCTGTACATCGAGGGCAACCAATGCCCCACAGCCTGCGAGTGCAGTGTAGAGGGCGACTTTTCAAACAGTGCCTTTCTTGATGCGCTGAACATTTTGGGCGGTGAGGTAGTGATAGACGGCCTTTCCGAGGAAAGTCTGCAGGGTGACCGAGCCTATAACAGGATGTTTGAGCTTTTGGCGCTTGGGGCACCCGCCTTGCATATCGGCGACTGCCCCGATCTGGGCCCCGTGCTGTTTGCCCTGGCGGCGGCTTGTCACGGTGGCGTGTTCAGCGGCACAAGGCGCCTTAAGCTTAAGGAAAGTGACCGCTCTGCCGCTATGACCGAGGAGCTTTCAAAGTTCGGCGTGGCGTCTACAATAAACGAGGACAGTGTTGTCATATACCCTGCGGAGTTTCACGCACCCACCGAGCCGCTGTACGGTCACAACGACCACCGTATAGTGATGTCTCTTGCGGTGTTGCTCACCAAGGTTGGCGGCACTATCGAGGGTGCAGAGGCGGTAAGCAAAAGCTATCCCGAATTTTTTGACGTACTGCGCTCTTTGGGAGTGGAGGTGACAGAGCAATGACCCTTGATAAGGATATGAGGATACTTATAGTAGGTCTTGGCGTTATGGGCGGCGGCTACGCACAAGCACTCACAGTCAAGGGATATAACGTAGACTGTATAACAAGAACGGAAAAGACCTTAAGCTATGCTTTGGAGCAGGGGATGGTAAAGGGCGGCGCCGTATTCCCCGACCCCGAGCTTATCAGCGCCGCAGACCTTATAGTTGTGGCACTGTATCCCGAGGCAACGGTGCAGTGGATAGATGAAAACAAGGCGCACTTCAAAAAGGGTGCCGTTGTAACGGACGTAAGCGGCGTTAAGGGCTGTATCGTGGAGCGCATTCAGGCGCTTATGCCCGACGGTGTGGAGTTTATATCCGCCCACCCTATGGCGGGCAGGGAGAGCAGCGGTGTTGAAAACAGCGACCCCCACGTTTTCGTAGGCGCAAACTATATAATAACCCCTACCGATAAGAACACCGAGAGCGCTATAGAGCTGTGCTCGGAGCTTGGCAGGGTCTTAGGCTTTGGACGGATATCGGTGCTGAGCATCGAAAAGCATGACGAGATGATAGCTTTTCTGTCACAGCTTACCCACTGTATAGCCGTGAGCCTTATGACCTGCAACAAAGCCCCCGATATGGAACGGTATACGGGCGACTCCTTCCGTGACCTTACCCGTATCGCAAAGATAAACGACCGTATGTGGTCCGAGCTGTTTATAGCCAATAAGGCGCCTCTGCTCAAGGAGATGGACGGCTTTATAGCTGAGTTTACAAGACTCAGAGATATGATAGCCGAGGAAAACACAGAGGATATGCGTGCAATGATGCGGCTCTCCACCGAAAGGCGCAGCCGCTTTGATAAACCGAAATCAATCATTCTATCTGAAGAAAAGGACAAGAGCAATATGAGCATGAATTTCAACCGCAAATTACCTATTCCTATGGAGATTAAGGAAAGATATCCCGTTACCGCCGCTATGGAGGAGATAAGAGACAAGCAGGTAATAGAGCTTAAAAAGGTCTTCTCGGGCGAGTCGGATAAGTTTATACTGATAATCGGTCCCTGTTCTGCAGACCACGAGGATACGGTGCTCAAGTATATCTACAAGCTCCGTGGGGTGCAGGAAAAGGTCAAGGACAAGGTGCTTATCGTGCCTCGTATCTACACCAACAAGCCCCGCACCACGGGCGACGGCTACAAGGGTATGCTCCATCAGCCTGACCCCAACTCCGACCCCGATATGCTAAAGGGCATACTCTCTATCCGTGACCTCCATATGAGAGCCATAAAGGAGACGGGCTTTGCCTGCGCAGACGAGATGCTTTACCCCGAAAACCACCGTTATCTCTCCGACCTGCTTGCATACGTTGCAGTAGGCGCCCGCAGCACCGAAAATCAACAGCACCGCCTTACCGCCAGCGGTCTTGACGTGCCTGTGGGCATGAAAAACCCCACGGGCGGCGACCTTTCCGTTATGATGAACTCCATCACCGCAGGTCAACACTCCCACGTGTTCCTCTACCGTGGCTGGGAGGTAAAGAGCGACGGCAACCCCTATACTCACGCCATACTCCGTGGCTACGTGGACAAGAGGGGCGTGTCCCATCCCAACTACCACTACGAGGACCTTGTTACCCTGCTTGAGCTTTACGATAAGAGCGGTCTTGCAAACCCCGCAGTCATCATCGACACCAACCATGCAAACTCCGGCAAGAGATATAACGAGCAGGCCCGTATAGCCAAGGACGTTCTCCATAGCTGTGGCTGCAGTGCAGATATCAAAAAGCTTGTTAAGGGCCTTATGATAGAGAGCTATCTCTATGACGGCTGCCGCAAGATAGGTGACGAGGAGCTTCTCGGTAAATCTATTACCGACCCCTGCCTTGGCTGGGAGAAGACCGAGCAGCTTATCTATGATATAGCGGACAAGGTATAAGCGCAGCTATAAATATGCAGTACGCTCCAAAGACGGGCGTGCTGCATTTGCCTTTATTATATTGTGGCGTTTTTGAGGTAAAACGGTGTATTTTAAGGGGCACACCACACTTTTCCCCACACTTTTTGCGAATAATAATAAAAAATCCCCACACTTTTTTGCCCTTGGTGTGGTGACATCTTCTTTGGTGTGCAGTATAATTACACTGTAAGCTTATACATATAAGACACTACAACACAGAAAGGGAGACAAACTATGAACTATATCGGAAGATGGAAGCTTCATTCGGTTATGACCATGAATGAAGAATGTGATCCCGTGTATATCAGCCCTGAGGAATATCTTAATTCCCCTATGCCCTACATTGATGAAACGGACGAGTACGCCATTGCAGACGAGATGAAGGAGCGCAGGGCTATGGTTGGCACTGTACTCAAAATATGCGAGGACGGAAAGCTTTACATGCTTGTTCCCCTGCCTGAGGGCGTTACTAAAGAGCAGGTGGACGAGGCAGTGGCGTCAGGCGAGATCAAGCTTATGGACGGTGCTATGTGCGACGATCCTATGGCTTGGGAGGAGCGTGACGGTGAGTTTTGGTTTGATACGGGTATCGAGGGCGAGGTCTACGGCGAAAAGGCTGATAGCTGGGTAAAGCCTATTGACGAAAACGGATTCTTTAATTTCATAAACTTCAGATTTATCAAGGAGGACTAACAAAATGGGACTTTTCGATGCTTTTAAGAAAACAGCAGAAAACGCTATCAAGAAGGAGGCTTCCAACGCAGTAAACAGCGCCGTTGCATCGGTTGGCAAGGGCAAAAACCGTACTGAGAGCTTTACCTTCTCCGCACTTCCTGCAAACGTAGCAGAGCTTCAGGCACTGCCCGAGGCATCCCTTGACTCTGCCTTCAAGACCACGGCGCTCACTATTGCCGCTCTTTGTGCTTATGAAAAGGACCCAGAGGGTTGTATTGAGATGCTTAACTTCTTAAAGGGCCCTGCTGAGGTCAGCACCTATGAAAAAGGCTTTATTAAGGAACGTCTTACCGGCAAGTACTACAAGCCCTTCTCTTTCTTCAAGGGCGCTACCCCCGAAAACGGCTATAAGCCTAACGTACCCTACGTTATCGAGGTCAGCGAGACTCCTTATTCCTTTGACGAGGATAACTGGGCTACCCTTTACGTTAAGAGCGGCGGCGCAGATAACCCCAGACAGATTAAGCTGCGCAAGAAGCCCTCTACAGGTCAATGGTTCTTAAACGATATTCAGTGCCTTTCCGATATCCGTGTGCCCGTCGAGGAGGATCCTTGGGCATAAGGGCTTGGGCGTGACCTATAGCACTGTGTTTTAAGTGAAAAAGAAAGACCGTAAAGCTCGGAAATGAGCTTTACGGTCATTTTTTTATGCTTTGCTTATCTGAACCGTGACTATTTCTTTACGTTCTGAGCAAGCAGGTCACGGATCTCCTTAAGAACCTCAGCGTTCTTCTCCTCGATAGTGGGCTCAGCGGGAGCAGCAGGAGCCTCCTCAACCTCTTCTTCCTTCTTAAGCTTCTTGGCAAGTGCCTCACGCTTCTGCTGGAAAGTCATAGCAGACTTAACGATGATAAACAGCACAAGTGCCACAAGCAAAAAGTCGATTATGCTCTGAATAAAGTAGCCGTACTGAATAGCGTTTTCAGCTACAACAACATTACCCTCTGCATCAAGCTCCTCAGGCTTAAGCACGTACTTAAGCTCGTCAAGAGACTTGTCGCCTATCAGGAAGGTGATAAAGGGCATAAGTATCTTGTCGGTAAGGGCGGTAACTATAGCCTTGAAGGAGTTACCGATGATAACACCGACAGCCATATCAAGCACGTTGCCCTTGGTGATGAATTCCTTAAACTGAGTGAAAAAGCCTTTCTTTCCGTTCTTTTTTGACATATTAGTCAAACCTCCTTAATATTTTCGTCCTTATATCAACAGCCCTGTCAGGGAAGTTGGTAATAACAGCGTCAACGCCCATATCCATCAGTGCCTTAAGATCCTCCTTGCTGTTGGGGGTATAGGCGTGGATCCTAAGACCTGCCTCGTGAGCCTTGCTCACGTAATCGGGGTCTGCAAGCACGGGGAGATAAGAGGGGTGCAGTGCGGTAGCCTGAAGCTGCTCACCCAGCATTATGTAGTCGGGGTCATCACCGTAAAGAGGTGCAGTAACGCAGTCAGGGTTCTTTGCCTTTAGCTCCATCAGGTAGTTGTGGCAGAAGGAGGAGTAGATGACCTGCCCCTTTGCCTTGTACTGCTTTTCAAGCTCAAGCACCTTGTCAACTATGCCGTCGTTAGTCTTCTTGAGCTCTACGTTTATGACCATACCCGTGGGCAGTATTGCCTCGTATACCTCGCCGAGGGTGGCTATCTTCTCGTCAAGAAAACGCTTGCCGAAGGCATCGGGGTAGCCAAAGCAAAGCGCCTTAAGCTCGGCAAGGGTCATCTCCTCGATAACGCCCTCGCCGTCTGTAGTCCTGCCGACGCTTGCGTCGTGGCAAACCACTACCTCGCCATCCTTGGTAAGGTGAACGTCAAGCTCGATACCGTCAGCACCCAGCCTTGCCGCCATAATGAAGGCGGTAAGCGTGTTTTCGGGTGCGTATGCAGAGGCGCCTCTGTGCGCCCAGACAGCAGTATATTCCATAAAAAGCGACCTCCCTTTCCCTTACGCCTCGCCGTTGAGCTTGGCAAGCAGAGCGTCGGCATCTGCGCCGTGGGCGGCACATGCCTCTGCGACGGTCTCGCTTCTGGAGCAGGGACAGCCGAGACAGTGCATACCTATAGCAAAGAAATGCTCGGCACATTCAGGCTTTTGGTCGAGAATGTCGCCTACGATGGTGTCTTTGGTGAATTTCATAGTGCTTTTTCCTTTCTGATTTTGGTTTTATATGCCTTTACAGTATCGTATATCATAAGCCCTGCCTGGAAAAGGGCAAATACGGCAAGTGGTAAAGCGGCGGCTATGATAAGCTCTCTGTGGGAGGGCATAGCATAGTCAAGCATAACGCTGAGGTAGGGAATAACGGCAGGCAGTAAGGATATAGCCACCGCCGATATGCCTGCAAGGGGGATAAGCAGATTCTTGAAGGCGGAGGAGCTGAACACGTGCTGCCACTCTGCGCCGAAGAACAGACCAAGCAGTAAGAACAGTCCGTAGCACAGCAGAGCCGCCGTGTATCTGCCGTTTCCCGTAATAGGCTCCGTCAGCAGACCGTAGGCAAACAGCCCTGCGCCTGCAGTCAGTGAATAGGCAAGGGTCAAAAACAGACCCCGTTTACTGCCCCCGTAGTCCATATTATCCTCAAGCAGTGTTCTGTGGTCGGGGGTCAGCGCCGCCGCAAGCGTCAGCAAAGGGTTGATAAGCACGCCGCCTATCAGCACGTCCTGCAGTCTTAAAGCCTCCGTCTCGCCCGTAATAAGGGTGAGCAGAAACAGGAAAAGTACGCTGACGCCGCCCGTAATAAGCTGTCTTGCAGAGCAGACTATCCGTTTATATATCATCTTTGAGGCTCTCAGCACCGCCTCTACCGTTTTAAGCCCCGTTTTGTAAAGCAGTACGTCTGCGGCGTACTTTACGGTCTCCGGCGTGCCTGCGGCAGGTACAAAGGAAGCGTCTGCCGCTTTCATAAGCTCAAGCCTGTCGGTGTTGTGGGCGGTCACCGCTACGGTGCGCCCCATATCCTTGCGGATATTAAGAACGTCCAGCCATTGTCTGTCGTTCAGGTTAAGGTACATCTTGTATTTCTTGCTGTCGGCGATATACAGCCCTCGGTCTAGAAACTTAAGCTCCTCCGAGGACATTATCTCCTTCTCGCTCTCTATAATACCTGCGTGCTTGGCAAGGCTTACTGCCGTAACGTATGCGTCCTCCGACAGCATCACGGTCTCAATACCGCCTGCGGCGCACTTGTACACTGCGCTGGCGGAATCCAGCTTGAAGGAGGTGTACAGTCCGATAAAGCCGTGCAGAACCAGACGCCTTTCTGCGGTGACCGTGTTTTTAAGGCTGTCGCAGTCGCAAACAGCAGACGCCACCGCTATAACGTGCTGTGATGCGTCACCCATCTCCCTTGCCGCATTCTCCATACGGCGGCGGGAGTAGTCATCAAAGCGGTTATTGGTGCCCTGAGCATCGTAGCCGGCGCAAAGGGGAAGTATATCCTCGGGCTTGCCCCTAAGCACAAGCAGATTTGAATCATCGTGCAGATACAGGGCACGGTGTATCTCGCCTGCCTTGTCATACTCTGCCTCTATCCTGAAATATTCCTCGTTAAAGCTGTCGATATTTATGCCGATATCGTCGCATGCCCTTGCAAGCGAAACGTCGGCAGGCATACCGTAAAACCGCTCCCCAAGCTTGTTGCCCGTGCCGCCGCTGCGCCTTACGTCAGAGCAAAGCAGGGCAAGGGTCATCACCTTGCGGATATCCTCACGGCTCTCGGTGTTTACTGCATAGTAGCTGCGGTTTATGTACACACGCTTGGGCTCAAGCTCACTCATAGGGAACGCCACCGTCTTGTCGCACATCACCGTGTCCGCAACACAAAGGGTATCCACCGCCGCAGGGCGCTTAAGCACGGCGGCGCTCTTGTACATCCTGCGCACGCCTGAGGAAAAGCCTGTCAGCATAAATGCGCCCGATGCGCCCTGCATTACGCAGGCAACGCTTGCCGCAGCGCTCATATAGGTGCCTACCAAGGGTCTGCCAAGGAAAAAGCTCAGCATAACGCCGCCAAAGGCAAGGCATGCAGTGCATATTGCAAGAAAATCAAGTCTCTTTTTTGTGTTGGTGTATATTCCGGGCAGACGGTCCTCCGCCTCCCTCTCGCCGTTGTAAAGCAAGCAGTCCTTGCCCGTGCGGCAGACTATGGCAATAGCTCTGCCCGAGGTAACTATGGTGCCTGCATAGACCATATTATAGCTGCCGCCCTCCTCACTGTCCGTAAGGTAGTCGGCATCCTTCTCCACCGATGCCAGAACGCCGCTTACGGGCGTCTCCAGCACGGAAAGCCTGTTTGTCTCCGCAAGCCTTGCATCGGCAGGGATGATGCTACCGCTTTCAAGCACTATAATATCCCCCGGCACCAAAGCCACGCTGCTTATGGATACAAGCTTCCCATCCCTCAGCGCAACGCTCCGCAGAGCGGTATCACGCATGCTCTTGTTAAGAGAATGTGCCGCCTGCCTTTCAAGGGCGGCGCACAACAGCATAACTCCCGTAAGCAACGCCGCCAGAGGCGTATATATCTCCGCTCCGTCCGTGAATACTGCGCATATAAGCAGACTCACTATCATCAGGGGCATACATATACCCTTAAGCTGCTTTTTAACGCAGGAGAGCATAGATTCGTCATACTCAACGGTCTGGTTGTTCAGACCGCTTTCCATCCTCGACCTTCTCACCTGCTGTTTGGAAAGCCCGTTCTCCATATCGGTGCCGAAATATGCGGCAACCTCGTAAGCCTCCATATCGCAGGGAACAAAGCCCTCGTGCTCTTTCCTGCCGTCGGAAGCTATTTTATATGAGTCAGTCGTTCTGGCTATCTTGTTATCCTTCATATACCGTCACTTCCCTCGGCAAAAAAGCCGCACGTCCTCAGATACAGCAAACCTCTATCTCCCCGTCTCTTGCGGTGATGCTCACTGCGGTAACGGGGGTCTTGTAGTTCTCTATTATCTTTCCTGCAACGGCGTCCTCCACCTGCGTCTGTATCAGACGGCGCAGGTTACGGGCACCGTATCTCTCCGAATACCCCGTCTCGGTAAGGGCGTCTATAGCCGCCTCATCCCACACAAGGGTGATATCCTTCTCGGCAAGCACCGTCTTAAGGTCATCAAGCATAATAGCGCAGATAGCCTTAAAGTTCTCCTTGGACAGACGGTTGAACACAACTATCTCGTCCACACGGTTTATAAACTCGGGGCGCAAAAACCTCTCCAGCGCCTTCATGGTGCGGTCCCTGTCGTTTGTGGCGGCGTCTGCAGAGAAGCCTGCCGTGGGGGACACGTTGCCCGAGCCTGCGTTGGTGGTCATTATTATCACGGTGTTTTCAAAATTTATCTCCTTGCCGTGAGAATCGGTTATCCTGCCGTCATCAAGTATCTGCAACAGAATGTTCATCACGTCGGGATGCGCCTTCTCTATCTCGTCAAACAGCACCACGCTGTAGGGCTTGCGGCGTATCTTCTCCGTAAGCTGTCCTGCATCGTCATAGCCTACGTAGCCGGGAGGCGAGCCGATAATACGGGATACAGAGTACTTCTCCATAAACTCGGACATATCAAGCCTGATAAGGGACTCGGGACTGTCAAAGAGATAGCTTGCCAGCACCTTTACAAGCTCGGTCTTGCCCACGCCCGTACTGCCTGCAAATATAAAGGACACTGGCTTTTTCTTGTAAGAAACGCCTGCTCTGCTCCTCTTTATAGCTCTTGCCACCTTGCCTATAGCCTCGTCCTGACCAATAATACGGCTCTTAAGCTCGGCCTCAAGCCTGTCTATCTTGGCAAACTCGTTCTCGGTGATGCTACTGGCGGGTATGCCCGTCCATATCTCAATGACCCTTGCCACGTCATCGTCGGTAAGATAGAGTTTATCACGCTTTTTGGAAAGCTTTTTAAACTCCTCTTTCTTTTCAGCCTCCTCAAGCCTCAGCTCGCCGAAAAGACGGTAGCCCTCATCGTCAAGCTCCTCCGACTCCATATCCTCTATGCGCCCGGCCAGCGACTCAAGCTCCTTGTCAAGCTCTGCAAGCCTGTTTACAACAGGACTGTCCATTGCCAGACGGGATGCCGCCTCGTCCATCAGGTCTATTGCCTTGTCAGGCAGATAGCGGTCGGTGATATAGCGCTCGGAAAGCACTACCATACGCCTGATAAGTGCGTCGGTAATGCGTATGCCGTGATAGTCCTCGTAATACTGCTTTATGCCCTTCAGTATCTTTACCGTGTCCTCCACGCTGGGCTCGTCTATCATTACAGGCTGAAAACGGCGCTCAAGTGCTGAATCCTTTTCTATATACTTCCTGTACTCGGTAAGGGTGGTGGCACCTATCATCTGTATCTCCCCACGGGAAAGGGCGGGCTTCAGGATGTTTGCGGCGTTCATACCGCCCTCCGCCGCACCTGCAGACACCATAGAATGAACCTCGTCCATAACCAATATGATGTTGCCAAGCTTCTTTACCTCGTCTATAAGACCCTTTATGCGGTTCTCAAACTGACCTCTGAACTGGGTGCCTGCCACGATGGCGGTCATATCCATCAGATGCACCTCTTTGTCCTTCAGCTTGTAGGGCACCCTGCCCTCAACTATAGCGCTGGCCAGCGCCTCTGCCACTGCGGTTTTGCCCACGCCGGGTTCACCGATAAGGCAGGGATTGTTCTTCTGACGGCGGCAGAGTATCTGCATAATGCGACCAAGCTCCTTATCTCTGCCAACTATCCTGTCTATCTTGCCCTCACGTGCCTTGGCGGTAAGGTCCTGACAAAACTGAGAAAGATGCTTTCTGTCGGTCTTTTTCTCCTTTTTGCCCTCGCCCTTTTCGCTCTCGCCTGCCTGCTCCTTGCCCACTGCGCCGCCCATCTTAGGGAAAAACGCACCGAAATCTATAGCAGGCGCTCTGCCGCTGTCATCATCAGCGTCACCGTCAAGATCTGTCTCCTCGGGCATAAGTGCTGTGACCTCGTCCATCATAGCGTCAAGGTCTTCCTCACTCAGCCCCATCTTTTCGATTATATCGTTTACAGGCTTTACCCCAAGCTCTCTGGCGCATTTAAGACAAAGCCCTTCGTTTACTGTTTTGCCCCCGTCCATACGGGTAACGAATACCACTGCCATTCTTTTCTTGCAGCGGGAACACATTTTTGTCATATCAAGTCTCCTAAAACTGTGCGGTGATTATAATATCAGAAAATGATATCAATGATATTTATATTACTGAAAAAGCTGTAAAGGTAAGAGTCTGTGGGGTGCATACCGCCCACAAAGGTAAGACCTGCCCCGTTTACAACTATGGTGATAAACTTAATGATAACGCATACAAGGAACACACGGAATACCGCAAGCAGTACGCCTGCCACTACGCCCAGCACAGCGTTTGCCTGCTTCAGCACGGGCAGCTCAACCACCTTGTCAAGCACTACCTCGGCAACCTTGAGCAGTATACGTGCGATAATGAACAGGATAAGGAAGGAGATAACGTTACAGCAGACCCTTACGCCCGTCTCGGTAACGTTTTCCTTAAGGTAGTCACGGGCGTTCTCAAGTCCGTCGGACACCCAGCCCTTGTAGCCGCTCTCTATCTCGTCATACTTTTTCTCAGCGCCGAAAATGTCAAAAAGGTCACGCAACAGGCTCTCGTCCTCGGTAAGCTCAGCGTTTTCGCCCTCAGCCTCGTCTGCACCGAAAAGCTTGTCATAATTCTCCTCGGTAACTATGTTGTCAATAGTGCTGTGAACAACGCCCTCCATCTTCTCACCTATAGCGCCCTTCTGCATTGCGCCGGAGAGGGGAGAGCAAAGGAGCATAGCTATGCCCAGTGCAATAACAAAGGCAAATGTGCCCAGTATGGTCTTTACAAAACCCTGTCTTACTGCCACTACTATGGTAGTGATTATTGTTAATACTATGAAAATATCGATCATTGCGCCCATTATTCAGAAACCTCCGTAATCTTCTCGTCAAATAATTTTTCGTATTCAAGCACGCTGCCCGTGCCTGCGGTCAGAATAAGTACCTTGCCGTCCTCTAAAAACACCGTGTCAAGCACGTTTTCCGCCGCCTCCGTCTCCTTTACGGTGCCGTCGGAAAGCCTTACCATATACATGGTGCTGCCGCTTATCACAAACAGGTAGTTGCCGTTACGGCTCACGTGGCGGATACCGTTTGCATAGCTGTTTTCGTAGACCAGCTTGCCGCTTGCATCGTAATACTCCAAAAACTCCTCAGCCGACATAGTGGCAGGGGAGTACTGCTTGATAAAGCAGTTGCCGTCCATATAGTAGTTGTCTATCCCCAAATCGCCAAACTCTAAAAACGCCACGCCGTCGCCCTTACTGTCGATAATGCGAAGACCTGCGTCGGTCATCAGCATAAAGCCTCCGTCCTCGGTGAAATATACCCTGTAGGGATATTCACCCTCAAAGCTGTAGGAGCTCAGCGCCTTCTTCTCACTCAGGGAAAACAGCTCTACCGCCGTAACAAAGATACCGTCCTTAGAGTATACCGATGCGGTTATAAGCTGGGTGGCGTCCTCGTTCAGGTCCACCGACAGCGTATACTGAGAGCCAAAGCTGCATTTGTAGACCTCACGGTAGCGGTCGTCATAGACGAAAATAGTGCTCCTCGTGGTCTTCTCCGAGCTCACCACGGCAAAATATCCGCCGTCAGCCGCCACCGCATCCCTTATAGCGTAGGGGAAACGCAGAGTGGAAACCGTCTCAAGCGTATTCTTCACTACAAGCTCCGTGCCGCCAAGGTCATAGATATACATAAACTTGGCGCTGGATATAACGTGGGGGTCATCCATGCGCAAGGTCGAGTCTGCCGACTTGCGCTCGCCCCCAAGCCCGTATACCGCACTGCCGCTGTTGTTTACTACGGCAAGGTCGCCTCTTACAAGGGCAAAACGGTTGCTGTCGCTACTGTCAAAATACAGTGTCCTGTAGCTCTGCACCTGAGTGTTGTCGCTACCTGCGGAATTGAACAGATATCTGAAATTGTCCATATTTATCTCGTCTGTGCGGAAAGAAAAACCGTACAGCACCACGAGTATAAGCAAAAGCAGACACGAAAACTTGCATATCGTAAATCTTATGCTCAGTCGGCGGTAATATGCGCCGCCACTGTCGCCCTTGCCCTTATCTCCTCCGCCAAACACGGAAAACACGCCCATAAGACCGCCTCCCTTCGGTGTGTCTCATATATCAAAACCTTGCCGCCTGCGGTTTTTCGCAGTAAGCAATAACTGTACGCTTACTCCACGTCCGTGCATCTTAGCATCTCACGGCACCGTGCCTCAAGCTCCTCCTTACTGTAAAAGACCCTGTTCAGGTAAAGCCCCTCAGCGGGAGCGGTAGGCCCTGCCATCCTGCGCTCAGGGGTCTCAAGGGCGGCGTTTATATCTGTGCCCTTAAGAACGGTGCCAACCATTATCCGCACCATGTTGTACAGAAAGCCGTCTGCCGCCGTGTAGATGCAGATATAGTCCCCACGGCGCACCACCCTGAAATAGTAGACCGTGCGCACCGTGTCCTTTATCTTACTGCCCGTAGACATAAAGGCGCCGAAATCGTGCTTGCCCTCAAAGCTCCTGCCACGCCCGTCTGCCGCCCTCTCGTCTATAGGGAAGGGGTACAGATAGCAAAGCCCGTCGGTAAAGGGGTCCTTTATGCGGCTGTTGCGCAAAACGTACATATACTCCTTGCCTATGGCGCTGTACCTTGCGTGAAAGCCCTCCGCCTCAAGCCTTGCGCTGACCACGCTAAGGTCTCTGGGCAGCTGCATATTCATTGCAAGGGGCAGCTTTTCCACAGGTATTTCCTTTTCACTCTCTATGTGGCAGACGTAACCCAGTGCGTGCACACCGCTGTCCGTGCGGCTGCAGCCCGTAACGTCGGGTCGGTAGCCAAACACACGCTCTGCCGCATCCTGCACCGTCTCCTGCACGGTGACGGCGTTCTTCTGCACCTGCCAGCCGCTGTATGCTGTGCCTCTGTAGGCGATAGTCAATGCGTATACGGGCATTACACTCTCACCCCGTATCCGTTGACAAAGAACACGCCCACGCATATCCCAAGCATTATTATCAGAAACACCCAGTCAGACACACGGCATTTCATAACCTTCATCCTCGTTCTGCCCTCACCGCCGTGGTAACAGCGGCACTCCATAGCCTCCGCCAATTCATCGGCTCTGCGGAAGGAGGATACAAACAGGGGTATCAGTATGGGTATCAGTGCCTTGGCACGCTTAAGCAGTCCGCCCGATTCCATATCTGCACCTCTCGCCTTCTGCGCTGACATTATCTTGTCCGTCTCCTCCACAAGGGTGGGGATAAAGCGCAGGGCAATGGTAAGCATCATAGCAAACTCGTGGACGGGCAGCTTTATCTTTTTAAGGGGCGAAAGCAGGCTCTCAAGCGCATCCGTCATATCGAGAGGCGAGGTGGTGTAGGTGAGCAGTACAAAGCTGCCGCAGACCAGACACACAAGGCGCAGCACCATAAAGGCGGCGTATATAAGCCCCTCACGGTATACGGTGATAAACTTCCATTCAAAAACGACGTTTTCGCCCTGATAGAAGAATATGTTCAGTATGCCCGTAAATATAAGAATAAATATCAGTGCCTTAAGATTTTTAAGCACTATCCTTACGGGAATATGGGACACAGCCACCAGCGTTACCGTCAGCACGCCCACCGCCAAAAAGGCAAAAGCGCTTTTTGCGGCGATAACTGCAACGATAAATACCAGCAGTATCAGTACCTTAAAACGGGGGTCGGTTCTGTGCAGTATCGAGTCCCCCGGAAAAAACTGTCCCAAGGTTATATCTTTCAGCATCTTGTTCTCCGAAATCGTATATTAACGTAGGTCAAGGCAAAAAAGCCGTTTCAGCTCTTCTTCCTCGCCTCAAGCATAGCGGTAAGCTTCTTTATGCCGTACTCCACCGTATAAACGTCGGTGTTCTCTGCCAAAGCACGCTTGCAAAGCTCCACAAACAGCTTAGTTACCTGGGGCAGGTCGAGAGAGGCCTCAAAAAGCCGCTCCGCATCCTTAAATATCTCCTCAGGCTTGCCCTGCATATGAACTCTGCCCTTGTCCAGCACCACGATATAGTCCGAATACTTGGCTATATCCTCCATGCTGTGGGATATGATAAGCATTGTGCTGCCTTGTCTTTTGCGCATCTCCAAAAGACCGCCTATTATCTCCTCACGTCCTGCGGGGTCAAGCCCTGCCGCAGGCTCGTCCAGCACAAGCACGCTGGGCGACATTGCCGCCACGCCTGCTATAGCCGTGCGCCTTCTCTGTCCGCCCGACAGCTCAAAGGGGCTTTTCTCAAGAGTCTCGTCGTCAAGTCCGCAAAAGCTCGCCGCATCCCTTACCGCTTTGTCAAGCGCCTCGCCCTCCATACCCATGTTTTTGGGGCCGAAGGCTATGTCCTTGTAAACGCTGTCCTCAAAAAGCTGATACTCGGGATACTGAAACACCAGCCCAACCTTAAAGCGCACCTTGCTTATCTCCTTGGGGCGTGCCCATATATCCTCACCGTCCAGCAGTACCGTGCCCTCGGTAGGCTTGCCAAGACCGTTAAGCAGCATGGCGAGAGTGCTTTTACCGCTGCCCGTATGCCCGATAATGCCCACCACACGGTCACTGCCGAAATCAATGCTTACGTTGTCAAGCGCCTTCTTTTCAAAAGGCGTGCCGCTACCGTAGACCACGGTAACGTTTTTTACCTCTATCGCAGACATCAGTTTTGTCCCTTTACGTAGTTTTCTATGGCGTCAGCCGCCTCCATAGTGTGCAGTATACCCCGTGGCAGCTCCCACCCAAGCTCTATAAGCCTGTCACATAGCTCTGTTATCTGGGGCGTATCAAGGTTTGCCGCCCTCAGCTCGTCCCCGTGTGAGAACACCTCTCTCGGAGTGCCGTCCATCATCACTCTGCCCTTATCAAGCACTATAACACGGTCAGCCTCCGCCGCCTCGTTCATATAGTGGGTGATGTTTATTACGGTAATGCCCTTCTCCTTATTAAGCGCCTTCATCCTTGCGGTAATATCACGCCTGCCCAGAGGGTCCAGCATAGCCGTAGCCTCATCAAATATAATACATTGGGGTCGCATGGCAAGCACACCTGCAATAGCCACCCTCTGCTTCTGACCGCCCGACAGCTTATAGGTGGAATGCTTTGCGTACTCGGTCATATCCACGGCGGCAAGGCACTCATCCACCAGTCTCCGTATCTCTGCCGAGGGCACGCCAAGGTTCTCGGGCGCAAAGGCAACGTCCTCCTCCACCACGCTGGCTACTATCTGGTTGTCGGGGTTCTGAAATATCATACCGCAGCTTCGGCGGAGCTGCCATAGCTCCTCCTCCCTGTCCGTTGCAAGACCGCCCACGGTGATACTGCCCCCCAAGGGCTGCAGGATGCCGCATATCAGCTTGGCAAGGGTGCTTTTACCACTGCCGTTCCTGCCCAGTATAGCAGTATAGGAGCCCTTTTCAAGACAAAGGGACAGCCCGTCAAATATTTTGCTTCTGCCCTCCTCGTCGTAGGCAAAAACAAGGTCCTTTATATCAATATAAGCCATATATACCTCAGTTAAAGCGTTGTCGCCCTTATACTGTCCATCTGCTGGAGGCGCCGCAGGGCAGGCACAGCCCGCTCTTTACCACAGGCAGTCCAAGCTCCTCACTCTCCACCCTGCCGCCGAAGCGTGCAGTAAGCGCCTGACCCAGTATATAGCCGCAGGTAGAAGGGGACAGCCCCGCCGTATAGGAGTTAAGCAGTACAAAAAGCGGCTCGTCGGAAAGCAGGGGCACAAGGTCAGCCACCAAAGAGCAAAGGTCAGCCTCAAGGGACCACTTTTCGCCCCCCGGACCTCTCCCGTAGGAGGGCGGGTCAAGAATAATGGCATCATACTTGTTGCCACGCCTTATCTCACGGCGCACAAACTTAAAGCAATCGTCAACTATATATCGTATCCTGTCCTCCCTGACACCGCTGAGAGCGGCGTTGGTCTTTGCCCTTGCCACCATGCCCTTAGAGGCGTCGACGTGGCACACAAATGCGCCCTCAAGCGCCGCCGCAACCGAGGCGCCGCCCGTGTATGCAAAGAGGTTCAGCAGCTTTATGGGTCTTCCGCTGTTCCTTATCAACGGACGGAACCAATCCCAGTTAGCCGCCTGCTCGGGGAACACGCCCGTGTGCTTGAAGCCCATAGGGGATACGGAAAACCTCATATCACCGTAGCTTATCTGCCACTCCTCAGGCATATCCTTCTTCACCCAGCTCCCGCCGCCGCCGGAGGAACGGCTGTATATGCCGTGGGCGTTTCTCCACTGGGCACCCTCGCCGCCGCCCCATATTATCTGGGGGTCGGGTCTTACAAGCACAAAATCCCCCCAACGCTCAAGCCGCTTGCCGCCGCCTGCGTCGAGAAGTGTATAGTCTTTCCAGTTAGAGGCAATAAACATAGTTTTCCCCTTTATAGCATAAAAGTTAATTGCAGTAATATCAGTCGTCAAACAGCGTTGCCTGCTCGGCGGTACCGCCCGGCACTGCAAGCCCTAAATGTCTGTAGGCGCCTGCCGTGGCGCATCTGCCACGGGGCGTTCTGTTGATAAAGCCAAGCTGTAAAAGATAGGGCTCGTAAACGTCCTCAAGGGTCACCGACTCCTCACCCGTTACTGCCGCCAGAGTCTCAAGCCCTACGGGACCGCCCCCGAAATGCTTGATTATCGCCGTAAGCATACGCCTGTCCGTGCCGTCAAGTCCCAGCTCGTCAATGTCAAGACTCGTTAGTGCACTGCTTGCTATAGCGCCGTCAATAATACCGTCGCCCTTTATCTGGGCAAAGTCACGTACACGCTTAAGCAAACGGTTCGCTATACGGGGCGTGCCTCTTGAGCGACCTGCTATCTCCCTTGCGCCGTCCTTGGTTATCTCTATCCCGAGTATGCCTGCGCTCCTGGTCACTATCTGCGTAAGCTCCTCAGGCTCATACATCTCAAGCCTGAACAGCATACCGAAACGGTCACGGAGCGGGGAGGAAAGCTGACCTGCCCTCGTAGTAGCACCAATCAGCGTAAAGGGCTTCAGCGGTATGCGTATGCTCCTCGCCGCAGGCCCCTTGCCCATCATCAGGTCAAGGGCAAAGTCCTCCATTGCGGAGTACAGCACCTCCTCTACCTGACGGGGCAGCCTGTGTATCTCGTCTATAAAAAGTATATCGTTTCTGCCAAGGGTGGTAAGCAGCGCCGCAAGGTCACGGCTCTTTTCAATAGCGGGTCCCGAGGTAACCTTAAGGTTTACCCCAAGCTCCTCTGCTATTATCATGGAAAGGGTGGTCTTGCCCAATCCGGGTGGGCCGTGCAGCAGTACGTGGTCAAGGTTGTCGCCACGCTCCTTGGCGGCGGCAATGAATACCGAAAGATTCTCCTTAACCTTCTGCTGACCCACGTAGTCATCCAGACATTTGGGACGCAGAGAGTTCTCGTTCTCCCCGTCCTCCTCCGAAAAGCCGCTGTCCATAAGCCTGCTTTCGTAATCAAATTCGTATTCGCTCCCCGTATTCAAGGGCACAGTCCTCGCCTCCCTTCTCTAAAAGCTGCTCTATATCCTGTTAAGACGCCTGAGCGCCTCGCCTATCTTCTCTTCGAGGGGCATCGCCACGGGCAACCCCTTAAGCGCCGCCATAGCCTCATCTCTGCGGTAGCCCATTACCAGAAGGGCATCCATAGCATCCCCGTCGGCAACGGCAGTGCTCTCGTACGCCACGCCGCTCTCCTCGCCGCCTGCAAAGCCCTTAAGCTTGCCGCTCAGCTCAAGTATGACCTTCTGCGCCGTTTTGAGCCCTATGCCCTGGGCACGGCTGATCGCCTTTGCATCCCCTGCGTTTATGGCAGAAACAAGGCTCTGCACCGTAAGACCTGTCAGTATCGACGCCGCCGCCTTAGGACCTACGCCCGACACCCCTATCAGAAGCTTCCATATATCAAGCTCCTCCTCCGTGGCGAAGCCGTATAGCTCCATCAGGTCCTCACGCACTACAAGGTAGGTGTAAAACAGAGCCTCCTTACCCAAAAGACCTGCCGCCTTCGAGTAGGTGGTGCCGCTTATCTGCAGCTTGTAGCAAACGCCGCCGCAGTCCACTGCCGCAAAATCGGTGCCAAGGGTCACAAGGGTTCCTTTTATGTAATAAAACATAGTCTAACTCCATCCGTAATTGTGGCTTACGAAATTGGCGTGGCAAATAGCTATCGCCAAAGCGTCTGCCGTGTCGTCGGGCTTGGGCACCTCGTCAAGATGCAAAAGCAGCTTGGTCATATACATGACCTGCCCCTTTTCAGCCCTGCCGTAGCCTACAAGGTTCTGCTTTATCTGCAGGGGCGTATATTCGTATATGGGCACGCCGCATTTCTCCGCCGCCAGCAGTATTGCGCCACGGCACTGGGCAACGTCTATAGCCGTCTTAACGTTCTTGTTGAAAAACAGCTCCTCTATCGCCACAACGTCAGGCTTGTGCCTCTTGAGTATTGCGCTTACCTCGTCGTATATCCGGGCGATACGTCGCTCAAGCAGGGTGTGGGGCTTGGTTATTACCGCCCCGTATTCCAGCGCACGGAAGTCGCCGCCCGCCGCAGAGATAACGCCGTAGCCTACCGTTGCAAGTCCGGGGTCTATGCCCAAAATAACCATTTGACGCCACCTCCCCATAATGACCCATATAATTATCCATACTGAGTTCATTGTAACACAAGCCACCTCTATAGTCAACAAAATAAGCGCTATTTTTTCCGAAAAATAAAAAAATTACAAAAAGCCCTTGCCAAACGGAACAAAATATACTATTATACTCAGTAGCGAACTTTTGCGTCGCAGTGACGGATGGATATTTTTCCGATTATACATACATATTCTATTTCTATTTACGGAGGTTTTTATCTAATGAAAGACAGAATTATCGAGGTACTTGCAAAGCAGCTCAGAATTGACCCCTCTGAGATAAATGAAAACAGCAATATTCTTGAAGATCTCGGCGCAGATTCTCTCGACCTTGTTGAGATCCTTATGACCCTTGAAAGTGAGATGGGTATAGTAATTTCCGATGAGGATGCGCTCACTCTCAAGACCGTTGGTGACGTAGCAGCATATCTTGAGCGAGTTACCGGTGAATAATGAGCTGTAAAGCTGTTATCTTTGACCTTGACGGCACATTGCTTGACACGCTGGGGGATATCTCCGGCGCTGTCAGCTATGCGCTTTCAAGGTTTTCTTTTCCTCCGATAGACAGGGAGGGGGTCCGTGCCCGCATCGGCGACGGTGCCTACAAGCTTATGGAGCGCTGTTTTCCCGAGGGTGCGCCCTCCGAGGACATATACAGGGCGCTGGACTATTTCCGTGACTACTATGCAGAGCACCCCATCGTCACCACGGTGCCCTACGAGGGGATAGGAGATATGCTGTCTGCCCTTAAAGCCGCCAAGGTACCCATGGCGGTGGCAAGCAATAAGGATGACGGGCTTGTAAAGTATCTTATGGACCACTATTTTAACGGCACCTTTGCAGCCGCCTGCGGCAAAAGCGACAGCAGGCGCAGAAAGCCTTATCCCGATATCCCCGCAGCGGCGCTGTCGGTGCTGGGGGCAGATCCTTCGGAGGTCATCTTTGTGGGCGATTCTCTTACGGATAAGCAAACCGCTGAGGCTTGCGGCTTCGATTTTGTCTACGTTCCTTGGGGCTACGGCTATCCCGATAAGATACTTCCCGCAAAATGTGCCCAAAATACTGAGGAACTGACCAAAATAATCCTTTCCGCTACTTGATTTTCCGTAAGGAATAAAGTATAATGTAGTTTGAAGTAAAGAGTTTACAAGGAGGATATTTGATTTTGAAGTACATAAAGAATGCAAAGATAATTCTTAAGGACCGCATCGTAGAGGGTATGGCGCTGGCGTATGATGAGAAGATAAGCGGCGTGGTTTGCCCCTGCGCAATCCCCGAGGGTGCAGAGGTCATAGATGCTGAGGGTGCTTATGTAGCTCCCGGCTTTATTGATATCCATATCCACGGCTACCTTGGCGAGGACGCGTCCGACGGCAAGGCTGAGGGCATACGCATCATGGCTGAGGGCGTTGTGAAGAACGGCGTTACAGGCTGGCTTCCCACTACCATGACTGTTTCCGTTGCTGAGCTTACCAAGGCGTTTGACACCATCGCTTCTCTCAAGGAGGAGAGCAAGAGCTGGAACGGCGCTACCATTCTCGGTGTAAACGCCGAGGGTCCTTATATCAACTCCAAAAAGAAGGGCGCACAGGCTGAGGAGCATATACTTGTTCCCGATGCTGAGTTTTTCAAGAAATACGGCGACCTTATCAAGATAGCTACCATGGCACCTGAGCAGGACGAGGACTTTGCCGCTATAAGAGAGCTTAAGGCGGCTACCGATATACTCATCTCCATGGGTCACACCAATGCTACCTTTGAGCAGGCTGTTGCGGCTACTGCCAACGGCGTAGGTCACATTACCCATCTGTTCAACGCTCAGACCCCTCTTACCCACCGTGCACCCGGTGTTGTGGGCGCCGCTCTTACCACCGACGTTTCCGTTGAGCTTATCTGTGACACCTTCCATATCCATAAGGGCCTGTTCTCTCTTATCGCTAAGGTGAAGGGGGACAAGCTTTGCCTTATCACCGACTGCACCCGTGCAGGCGGTATGCCCGACGGCGAGTATGAGCTTGGCGGTCAGAAGTTCTACCTCAAGGGTATTGAGTGTCTTCTTGAGGACGGCACCATTGCAGGCAGTGTGCTCAGGATGAACGAGGCTGTACGCAATGTCTATGGCAACACAGACCTTCCCTTGTACGAGGTGGTCAACGCCGCATCCCTTAACCCCGCTACTGCTATCGGCGTTTCTGCCAATAAGGGCTCTATCGAAAGCGGCAAGGATGCTGACCTTGTCATTTTCGACGAAAATATAAATATCAAAAAAACTATTATAGGAGGCACTGTACGCTATGAAGCTTAAGGTTACACCCATTCTCGACCCTCAGTTTGCGCCCATGTCCGTTGTATGCAGAGACTTTGAGGAGGCTGTTAAGGCCGACGGTCAGGACGTGGTTATCGGCGTTGTTCGCAACAACGATTACACCTCCGTTTACAAGACCCGTATCTACAAAGAGGGCACGGGTAAGGACGAGGAGAACTACCGTTACATAGAGCGTCTCGTTAAGACCATGCTCTGGGTTTACGGCGGCTATAAGATCATCCTCGCAGGTGCTCCCGTTCTCGGCGCACGCATCGTTGCCGCATATAAGGACGGCGGTGAGAGAGAGTTTGACTATAAATTTATGGAGCGTGTTTACGAAAAGCCCTTTGAGGTAATTCTTACCGACCTTGCCAACGCTCCCGAGAGATATGAGACCGCAAGCCCCATAGGCAGACATCTTGACGGCTGCCGTATCGGCTTTGACGCAGGCGGCAGTGACAGAAAGGTTTCTGCTGTTGTAAACGGCGAGTCCGTATATTCCGAGGAGGTAGTTTGGTTCCCCAAGACCAACACCGACCCCAAGTATCATTACGAGGGCATCCTCAATGCTATGAAGACCGCCGCCTCCAAGATGCCCCGTGTTGACGCTATCGGCGTTTCCAGCGCAGGTATCTACGTTGACAACCGCATAATGGTTGCTTCTCTCTTCCTCAAGGTTTCCGACGAGGACTTCGATAAGCACGTTAAGAATATGTATATCGACGTTGCCAAGGAAATAGGCGACGTTCCCCTCGTAGTTGCCAACGACGGTGACGTTACCGCCCTTGCAGGCGCTATGTCTCTGGGCGACAACAACGTTGTAGGTATCGCTATGGGTACCTCCGAGGCTGCAGGCTACGTTGACGGCGCAGGCAACATCACCGGCTGGCTTAACGAGCTTGCCTTCGTTCCCTGTGACTTCTGCCCCGACGCTATGGTTGACGAGTGGTCCGGCGACTACGGCTGCGGCGTTAAGTATTTCTCTCAGGACGGCGTTATCAAGTACGCTCCTGCCGCAGGCATCGAGCTTGATGAGAGCCTTTCCCCTGCAGAAAAGCTTAAGGTGGTTCAAAAGCTTATGGCTGAGGGTGACGAGCGTGCCGCTAAGGTATACAGCACCATCGGCGTTTGCTTCGGCTACGCTCTCGCTTACTATGCAAGATTCTACGATATCAAGCACATCCTTATTATGGGCCGTGTAACCTCCGGTGAGGGAGGTACCATCCTTCTCGCCAAGGCTAAGGAGGTTCTCGATACCGAGTTCCCCGAGCTTGCCGCACAGATGCAGCTCCACATTCCCGATGAAAAGAGCCGCCGTGTAGGTCAGTCCGTTGCCGCCGCTTCTCTTCCCGAGATCGGCTGATAAGGGAAAGCTCTTGCATCAAAATAACGAATAGTCAGCAAACCGTAAAAGGAAGCCGAGAAAAAGCCCGGCTTCCTTTTTTGCGTTTTTTATGAATGTTTACTTGATAAACAGTCAAATATGGCGCAGTAGTCTGTTAAGTAATGTCAGATATCTCTATCACGGTTTTTCCCCTCTTGATTGCGGCTTTTTTGTATCTGTAGGCTCTGCTTAGTCCGTGAGCAAAATAGGTAATAACGTAATCGGAGTTTTCTATCATCCACATATTTCTTTTATGTATCGCTCCCTTCGGGTGAGCGGTTTCTATATTTTCGGGCAATAGCGTGTTTTTGCTCAGAGCACCGCTTGCGGTAGGAACATACGAAAGCACCACGTAGTATTCTATATGGGGATATGCAGCTTTAAGCCTTCGTAAAATGCTTACTACCGTCTTGTCAAACCCACCGTGGTTGCCTACGTAAAAAAGGCAGACACCTTTTTCTCTTATTAATTCTGCTATTGCCCTTTCCGCTTTATCAGCGGTGTCCTGAGTTGTGTCTCCCTGTCCAAAGAATGTGCAAGTCAAAAAAATTCCCTCCAATATCTAAATTAGATATTTAATATCTTGTCTATTCAATATTATATCTTGTTTTAGGATAAAATCAATAAATCAGATATTAAAATTTACAAGGATACAGGAGGCTTGCCGTGGCAAAGAATATGTTTTTGATAAGAGGAAATATATGTGCCGAGCGTGTAAGGCTTGGACGTGCTATGCAAAGGCCTCCGATGACGCAGGATGACCTTGCAAGGGCGATACAGCTTATGGGGATGGATATGACCCCGCTTATTATCTCACGCATAGAGAAAAACCAGCGCCACGTATGCGATGCAGAGTTGCGTATTATCGCAAAAGCTCTCGGCGTAACGATGGATTGGCTTTGCGGTGAGGGCGACGAAATTAAGCTGCGATAAGCGGCAGATACAAACAATACGGGTAAAAAGAAGCCGAGAAAAAGCTCGGCTTCCTTTTTTTGCTTTCCCTACATTTCTTTATATTTCTCCCCGATGTTGCGGGCGACAAGTACCGCCATCGGAAGCAGAAGAAGCCCCATTATACCAAAGAGCTTAAGACCTATGAACATAGCAAGCAGTGTGGCAAGAGGATGCAGACCGATATAGCTGCCTACTATTTTCGGCTCTATTATCTGTCTTATTACAGTTATCGCCCCATAGCTTATAAGCAGTCCCACCCCTCTGTAGATATCACCCGTTACGAAAAGACACCACAGCGCCCATGGCACCAGAATACAGCCTGTGCCAAGCACGGGCAATATGTCGATAAGCGCAGTTACGGCGGCGATAAGCAGGGCATAGTCTATCCTCAGCACCGTAAGGGCAACGAAAAGCTCGGTAAAGGTTATCAGTATAATGATACCGTATGCCTTCAGGTATTTGCCGAGGGTAGAGAAAAGCTCGTTCCGCATACCACGCAGCTTGCTTTCCATGGATTTTGGAAACAGCCCGTAAACAAGACCTGCCACCCTCGCTCTGTCAACGGTAAGGTAATAGCACGCCACCACCGTCACGAAAAACGCAAGCACAAAATCGAACACGCCGTCCACCACGCCGCCGAACATATCCAAAGCGCTCTGCAGGCTTGGCAGGCTGTTGGCAAAAAAGCTCTCTGCCTTCTCCTCGGCGTTTTGCCAGAACGCCGTCAGGTCCTGTTGGGAATCAAAGCCGGGCAGGTGCAGTATTATCCCGTTTATCCGTTCCTTTATAGGAGCGGTATCCTCGGGCGACATATTGGCTATCCTGTCAGCTAACCGCCCTATCTCCTCAGCCGCCCTCTGTACGATCAGATATATTGCTCCGAAAAGTCCTGCCACCGTCAGCGTTACAAGCAAAAATGCACCTACCTTTTTCGGTATCCCCATACGCTTTTCAAGCCAACGCATAAGGGGGTTAAGCCCCAAGGCGGCGGCGTAGGCTATGATAAAGGGATAGACGGCAGGCAATAAAAAACGGAAAAACAGCCGCACACCCAGCACCACGCCGAGGACTGTCAACCCGTAATAGAATACGTTTATCACAACGCTAAGCTTTTTTGTATTTTTGTCCTCGCCCATAAAAACACCTCTGTACAAAGCTTTTTTAAAAAAATAAAATTTTTTTGGTTTTAGGTCTTGACAAAGCACGTGCTTTGTGATAATATCTATGGCACGGCCTGTTAGTCAAGTGGTCAAGACGTCGCCCTCTCACGGCGAAGGCAGGGGTTCGACTCCCCTACGGGTCACCAGAAAATCCTTCGAACGAGTTCGAAGGATTTTTTTACTTATTACCCATTCATTATAATGCTCAGGGTAAGCCTTTAAATATAGTATTGCCATTTGTTCGGCAAAAGAACGGTGTTGACAAAAATAGTGGGGATATGGTACACTTACGTATAAACAAGTTACAGGAGCTTTGCATATATGGATAATGAAAAGATGAGTCCCCAAGGGGATATGGGTGCGGCGGCTGTGAAAGGCACCAAAAAGGCTAATGTGATTTCTCTCGTGACACGCTTTTTTATAGCTTTGCTGGCTGTTTCGCTGATAATGCTTGGCTTTACTTATGTAAAAAACAACTTTTTGGACAGCGATATCACATGGAGCCTGTCTGAAAAAGGGGAGCTTACTATCAAGGGCGAGGGTGCTATAGAGGCACTTGACCCTCTTTCCCCCTCTGAGTGGCTTGACCTGGAAAGCGGCAAAAAGGTAAAGAGTGTTGTTATATCCAAGGGTATCACCTCTATCGGTGACTACGCATTTTATAAGTGTCAGTATATAGAGAGCGTCATTATTGCCGACACTGTTACCGAGATAGGCGATTTTGCTTTTCAGGGCTGTACAAAGCTCAAAAAGGTCGTAGTGCCCGAGAAGGTGACCGCCATAGGCGAGGGCGCCTTTTACGGCTGTGCCGAGCTGGGTGCTATAACTCTGCCCAAGGGGCTTTGCCGCATCGGCTATGATGCCTTTTACGGCACCGCCTGCTACAAGAGCGACAGCGTCTGGTCAGGGGGCGCTATGTATATCGACGGGCACCTTGTCTGTGCAGACAAGGAGTTTGAGGGCGTGCTTGATATCAAGGAGGGTACTCTCTCCGTGGCGGACTGCGCCTTCAGCGGCTGCGGTGCTGTCAGCGAGGTTAATATGCCCGACAGCGTTAAGAGCGTGGGCGCATACGCTTTTCAGAACTGTGACGGGCTGGAGAGCGTAAGGCTTTCCGATAGTCTCTCACTACTACCCGAGGGACTTTTTCACGGCTGTAAGCGCCTTACTACCGTAAGCTATGGCGGTAGCGGCAAGGCTGACGCAGGCTTCCGCAAGGGCGGCTCGGATTTTTCCGTGGTCGGTAAGGACGGCAAGGTGCGTGAGGGCTTTTAAAAATATTTTTCTGCTTTTTGTACAATCGGGCTCTCTGCCGCATATAATGCGGTGGAGGGTCTTTTTTCGTTTTCAAAAAAAGCTCCCTCCCTTTTATGCAAAGGTCGGGTGACGTATGACTTTGATATTTTCATCGGTAACCTATGCGCTCAAGGCTCAACGCCTGTTGGCGGGGCACCGTATATACACCGTGCTCAGCCGTTCCCCTGAGGTGACGGCAGTCAGGGGTTGTGGCTACGGTCTGCGCCTTAATAATGATGCACAGCTTAACGATGCCCTGCAACTGCTTGCAGAGGGCGGCGTGAAACAGCTTGGCACGGTAATGGAGTAGCGGGGTATGAGCTTTATCTATCTTGACAACGCCGCCACCGCCTATCCCAAAAGCGACTATGTCCTTGGGGCGGTGATAAGTGCATTTAAGCAATGCGGCAACGGCGGCAGGGGAGGTCACTCCCTGTCTGTTAAAGCAACGGAGACCGTCTTCGCCTGCAGAGTGGCACTGGCAAGCCTTTTCGGCACTGAGCCTGAAAGGGTGGTGCTCACCTGTGGCGCAACGGCGGCACTGAATATAGCTATCAAGGGGCTCGCTCCCGAAAGGGGCGGCGTGCTGTGCTCTGTGCTGGAGCACAATGCGGTATTGCGCCCCCTTTACACCCTTGAGGGTGTAAGACTTGACTTTTTTGCCCCTTCCTTCTCTTCACAAAAGCAGAGCCTTAAAAACGCAGTGTCAGCCATAAAGGAGGACACCCGCCTTGCCGTGATAACGGCGGCGTCCAACGTGTGCGGCATGAGGCTACCGGTGAAGGAGATATGCGCAGAATGTAGGCGGCGGGGCATAGTCACTGTGCTGGACTGCGCACAGACGGCGGGACACATCTCCGTTGATATAAGAGAGCTGGGGGCAGACCTTATCTGTCTGCCCGCCCACAAGGGACTTGGCGGCCCTGCAGGCATGGGTGCGCTGATAGTGCACCCTGACAGCCGCCTGCGCTTCCGCACCCTTATTGAAGGCGGCACGGGCGAGGCGGCACGGGACCGCTATATGCCGCCCTATCTTCCCGAAAGGCTTGAGGCGGGTAGCTGTAACATCCTTGGCATAGCAGGTCTTGCCGCCGCCTGCGAGGAGCTGTCTCTTGACCCCGAGCGTGAGGAGCGGCTCAGAAGAATGACTGTAGAGGGACTCAGGTCTCTTGACGGAGTACAGGTGTACGGCGCCGACAGCGACGGCGGCTATGCGCCCCTTGTGGCTTTCAATATCACCTCTGTTCCCTCGGACAGGGCGACAGAGCTGCTTGAGCAGAGGGGGATATTGCTACGGGGCGGTCTGCACTGTGCGCCTCTTGCCCACGCCGCCCTCGGTACGGGAAGATACGGATGCCTGAGAGCAAGCTTTGGGAAAAGCAACAGCGCTGAGGACGCCGAGGCACTCGTCGATGCCGTAAGGGCGTTGCTGAAGCAAAACACATTCTGACAGACTCTGTAGGGCGGTCGGTGTTTTTTACCCGACCGCCTTCCGCTTTGAGAAAGGTGCCGAAAACAAATACTTGCAAAAACAGAAGTAGTATAGTATAATATACTATGTATATTTGTAATTGGGAGATTATTGCCTTGAAAAACGAAACCTATGGCTTTTCTTTTGAATACAGAGTAAACGGTGCAACCCTTTCCACGATGAAGGCGGGGGGCGAGGTGTACCGTGTGGCCCGTCCTGCCACGGTGGAGGAGCTTGTTGCGCTTATCACTGAGCTTGAGAGCGCAGGGGAGGAGTATATTATCCTCGGTAACGGCAGTAACGTGGTATTTACCTCCGCAGGCTACAGCGGCACAGTGGTGCTTACCACAGCTCTCAACGCCGTAAGGGATACGGAGGAGGGCATCGTAGCTCAGGCGGGGGCAAGCCTTACCGCAGTTGCCCTGCGTGCGGCGGAAAGAGGGCTTACGGGTCTTGAGTTTGCCTACGGTATCCCTGGGACGGTGGGCGGCGGCGTATATATGAACGCAGGCGCCTACGGCGGCGAGATAAAGGACGTGCTGGTGTCCGTGCTTTGTGCAGACAAAAGGGGCAGGCTCCTTACCCTAAGTGCTGAGGCGGCAGAGCTTTCCTACAGGCACAGCCTGTTCAAAAATAAAGAGTACTGTATACTGGAGGTCACCTTTGCGCTGGGCAAGGGGGACAGCGCCTCCATAAAGTCAAAAATGGCAGAGAATATGGCAAAGCGCCGTGACAAACAGCCTCTCGACTACCCAAGCTGCGGTAGTGCCTTCAAACGGCCTGCGGGGCATTTTGCAGGTGCGCTCATTGAGGGCTGCGGTCTGAAAGGCTTTGCCATAGGCGGTGCGGCGGTTTCCGAAAAGCACGCAGGCTTCGTCATCAACCGTGGCGGCGCCAGTGGTGACGACGTGGCTACGCTCCTTGAGACGGTGCGTGACAGGGTTTTTGAGGAGACGGGAGTTTTGCTTGAAAGAGAGATAGAGATATATTGATATGGCATTTTCCACGGATATAAAAAACTACCTTAAGGAAGAAATACAAAAGAGGAGAGAATGCTGCAGAGACGCCTTTGGCAAGGGCAGATACGGCGTGATATATACCGAGCGCTGTCCAAATTGCAGAAGCTCCTTTATAGCAGGGGTCTTTACGGGCTTTGGCACCGTTACCGACCCCGAAAAGGCGTATCATCTGGAGATAAAGGCGGCGGCAAAGCTGTCTGCAAAGGTAGAGGCGATACTCGCCGAGGAGGGCATAGAGCCGAAGCTGTACGAAAAGGACGGTAAGCGCAGGCTTTGCTATAAGGTCAGCGGCGCCATAGGCGATTTTCTGACCTTTATCGGTGCAAGCCGCTTCGCCCTTGAGGTGATGGAGACCGAGGTTATGAAAAGCGTCCGCAATGACGAAAACCGCCGCTCCAACGCAGAGATAGCCAATATCGACCGTGCCGCTACCGCCGCCGCAGAGCAGCTTCTTGCCATCGGCTTGTTGCGCACCAGCGGCGTGCTTGAGTCCCTGCCTGACGAGCTTAAGACAACCGCCTGTCTCAGGGAGGAGCATCCCGAGGCATCGTTGGCAGAGCTGGCGGCGATGTTTTCACCGCCTATAAGCAAATCGGGGCTCAGCCACAGGTTTAAAAAGCTTATTGAAGAAGCTCAGCGTATAAGAAACAGGCAGTAAAGCAATCATAGTAATAAATCACAGCATTACATAAAGAGGGGAGAGTTTAAAGGTGTCCTTCGTCCATTTACATTTGCATACCGAATACAGCCTGCTTGACGGGGAATGCCGACTTTCCCGCTTGCCCTCCGCCGTCCGTGCCGCAGGGCAGAGCGCCGTTGCCATCACCGACCACGGCAACCTTTACGGTGTAATAGACTTCTACCGTGCCTGCCGAGCAGAGGGCGTAAAGCCTATTATCGGCTGTGAGGTGTACGTTGCCCCCGAAAACAGGCTGGACAAGACCTATACAAGGCAGATGTATCACCACCTTGTTCTGCTTTGCAAGAACTACGAGGGCTATAAAAATCTGATGCGGATATGCTCTGACGCATATATAAACGGCTTTTATATGAAGCCAAGGACAGACCTTTCCGTGCTGAGACAGCACAGCGAGGGACTTATTGCCCTCTCTGCTTGCCTTTCCGGCTCTATCCCTGCCGCTATCCTTGCCGAGGATATGCAAAAGGCAGAGCGTGAGGCGGTAGCTCTGAAGGGGATATTCGGCGGCGACTTTTATCTTGAGCTGCAGCGCCACGGGATAAAGGAGCAGACAAAGGTCAACTCTGCCCTTATATCCCTCTCTGCAAGGCTGGGCATCCCTCTCGTAGCCACCAATGACGTGCACTATATAGAGAAGAAGGACGCCTTTACCCAAAAGCTCCTTATGTGCATACAGATGGGCAAGACCCTGGAGGATGATGAGGGCGCAGGCTTCCCTACGGAGGAGTTTTATCTTAAGTCCACCGAGGAGATGAGTGCGCTTTTCGCTGACCTGCCCGAGGCTGTAGCTAATACGGAACGCATCGCCGATATGTGCAGTGTGGATTTCGATTTTAATACCATGCACCTGCCCGTGTACGCTACTCCCGCCCCCTACAGTGCATCTCAGTATCTGAAAAAGCTGTGCTTGGAGGGTTTTCAAGACTATATTAAGGCAGGGATCGTAAAAGGTGATACCGCCGTTTATATGAAACGGCTGGAGAGTGAGCTTAAGATAATAGGCGATATGGGTTTTGTGGACTATTATCTTATAGTATGGGATTTTGTGCGCTATGCAAAATCAAAGGGCATACCTGTAGGTCCGGGCAGAGGCTCGGGCGTAAGCAGTCTTGCGGCTTATTTTCTTGGCATCACGGGTGTTGACCCCATAGAAAACGACTTGCTTTTTGAGCGTTTTCTCAACCCCGAGAGGGTGTCTATGCCCGACTTTGATATAGATTTTTGCGACGAGCGACGGGGTGAGGTCATCGACTACGTGTCACGGAAGTACGGTGAGGATCACGTGGCGCAGATAATAAACTTCGGCACCCTTGCCTGCCGTCAGGCGATAAGGGATATAGGCAGGGTTCTGGGACTGCCCTATGCCCGTGTTGACGAGGTTGCAAAGCTCATACCCCGTGTTATCGGCATCAGCGTTGATGATGCCCTTGCAGCCTCTCCCGAGCTTAGGGAAAGGTACAAGATAGACAGCACCGTAAAGACCCTTATAGACCACGCAAAGGCGCTGGAGGGCAGACCGAGGAATTGTTCACAGCACGCCTCGGGCGTTGTGGTGGCAGACAAGCCTCTTACCGAGTATCTGCCTCTTTCCACCTCCACAGGTGCGGTAGTCACTCAGTTCCCTATGAACACCGTGGCGTCGCTGGGGCTTTTGAAAATAGACTTTTTGGGGCTTCGTTTTCTGACCGTTATAGATAAAGCCTGCGCCGCCGTTGCAAAACGGGTGCATGGCTTCACGGCAGAGACTATTCCCTTTGACGATGCCGCCACCTACGCTATGCTCAGCGAGGGGCACGGCATAGGACTTTTCCAGCTTGAGAGCGAGGGCATGCGTAGCCTGCTGCAAAGGCTTGCGCCCCGTTGTCTCGATGATATAACCGTGGCGATATCTCTCTACCGCCCCGGCCCTGCAAGGTTTATCGACAGCTACCTTGCCAACCGCAAAACACCCGAGAGCGTAGACTACGGCTCCCCTCAGCTTAAAGAGGTGCTTGCCGGTACCTACGGCTGTATGATATATCAGGAGCAGGTAATGCGCATCTGCGTGCTTGTGGCAGGCTATTCCTACGGCAGAGCAGACCTTGTGCGCCGTGCCATGGCTAAGAAAAAGCCTGAGGAGATGGCAAAGGAGCGTGCAGGCTTTGTAGAGGGCGCCGTATCCCGTGGTATGGGCGAAAAGGATGCGAGAGAGCTGTTTGACAGCATCGCTGGCTTCGCCTCCTACGCCTTCAACAAAAGCCACGCCGCCGCCTATGCGGTGCTGGCATACCGCACTGCCTACCTTAAATGCCACTACCCCAAGGAGTATATGGCGGCTCTGCTTAACTCCGTGCTGGGCGACAACGGCAAGATGCGACTGTACAGGCAGGAATGCCGCCGCATGGGTTTTGATATACTGCCGCCCCATATAAATAAGAGCGAGGTGTTCTTCACCGTAGAGGCGGAGGGTCTGCGCTTCGGTCTGGCAGGCATCAAGAACGTGGGCAAGACCTTTGCCGCCAAGATAGTGGATATCAGGAATATGGGCGGCAACTTCCGTGATTTTGAGGACTATCTCATCCGTGTGCGCAGTGGCGGTACTGCCAGGATGACCGAGTCTATGATACGCTGCGGTGCCTTTGACTGCTTTGGCAAAAGGCGCAGTGTGCTTGTGGCTGTTCTCGATAGCTCGGGCGATAAGCTGCATCACATAAGAAACGCTGCGGCGGCAGGGCAGATAGGACTGTTTGAGTCCATCGGCGAGGAGGATAGCGGCATAACGCTGGATTATCCGGAGCTTGAGGAATATGACAGACGCACCCTGCTTGAAAACGAAAAGGCTCTTACGGGGATCTATCTTACGGGGCATCCCTTGGCAGAGTACGAGGGCGCCAAGGTGTCTGCAGGTGCAATAGATACCGTCGCTCTTACCGAGCGTTACCGTGACGGCAGTCTTAAGGAGGGGCAAACCGCTTGCCTTTTAGGTATGGTCACAGGCAAGACCCAAAAGCCTACCAAAAACGGCGGCATAATGGCGTTTTGCACCTTTGAGGACTCTATGGGCGAGACAGAGCTTGTGGTCTTCCCCAAGCTGTACCAGAGCTACGCCCCTCTGCTTACAGAGGGCAGTGTGCTTCTCGTGCAGGGCGAGCTTTCCGTCCGTGAGGCTTATGACGACGAGAGTGAGGACGAGATAAAGCTTATACTAAGATCAGCTACCGTACCCGGCGGCGAGGTCAGCGACCTCTATATAAAGGTGACTGAGGGCAACGCTCATCACCTTGACAAGGCGCTTGATATGGCACGCCGCCATAGCGGTATGGGCAGGGTGTGTGTGTACTATCTGAGCACAGGCAAGCTGTATTCCCCCAAGGGTCTGGGCTGTGAGCCTGACGGCGCCCTTGTGGATGCCTTGGGTAAGCTTATGGGCAGTGAGAATATCGCCCTTAAAAAAAGGAGTGTTTGATATATGGCAGAATGGAACAGGGCAGACGGTGAGGAAAAGAGATATTCACGGATAGGGGCGCTGTGCAAGGTGTTTTGGGTGCTTTTCCGTGTCCTTGCATACGTTGCAGGCATCCTTGTGGGTCTGCTTGCGGTGATGGCAGTGGTGCTTATTTTTGTCCGTGTAACCCCTGAGGAGCTGTTGTTTCTCCCCTCTATGAAGGTGACGGAGATAGAGGGCGTGCGCCATTTCGGCGTGTCTCTCGGCAACGGTGTTGAGGTGTTCAAGGCTTGTGCCGAGGTGGGTGTTTCAAGCATAAAGGGTACGGTCTATGCAGGATTGTTTACTCTTATGGCAGGGCTTGCGGTCTCTGTGCCTGTGTTCCATTTCCTTTCCTGCCTGATGAAAAACGTGTCCTCGGGCAAGGTGCTTTCTGCCGATAATGCGGGCTTTGTCAACTATATAGGACTTGCGATAATGGTGGGCAACCCCATAGTGCTTTTGATACAGAGATTTTACAACTACAAGCTAATAAGCTATTTTGTTGAGGAAAAGCTGGAGTTTGACTTCGGCATAGACCTTTTCGGCTTTCTTTTGGGTCTGCTTATCATAGTGATAGGCACTGTGTACGGCTACGCTTGCACCCTTCATAAGGAGGAGCTTGCGTTGGTGGTCAGCGAAAGCCGTGACTAAGGAGGAATGGCTATGACAGATAAAGATATGAACAAGGATGGACTTTTACCTGAGGAGGACGGGGCAGAGATAAATGCCGCCGTACCTGCCGAGGAGAACGTGTCGCAGGGCGATACGGGAGTTTTTGAGGTAGCAGGCACCGATAGCGCAGATACATCTGTGGAGACCGCTGAAGGGGAGACTGCCGCCGTATCTGCTGAGACGGATGCCGCTGCTTCCGAGGAGGCGGTAGCCAAAAGCGCAAAGAAAAAAGCGCTGGCAAAAAAGATTGCAAAAATGGGTGCCGCCTACCCCATGCAGGTGGCGCTTTACGGCATATACAAGATAATTACATGGGCGCTTAACATACTGCTTACCTGCCTGCTTGTAGGCGTTATTGCGGGCGCAGTGGTGGTTGCGGCGTTTGTAATATATATAAAGGGTAACATAGACCCCAACTTTACGGGGCTTGAAAATCTGCAGTTTGAAAGCAGCCTTACCACAACCATCAGCTATGTGAACGAGGCGGGAGAGCTTGTGGAGATGGACAGCCTTGTGGGCACAGAAAACCGTTCTTGGGCAAGCTATAACGAGATGCCCGAGGACCTTGTCAACGCATTTATCGCCATAGAGGACAAGCGTTTTTGGGAGCACCCGGGCGTAGACTACCGCCGTACCGGCAATGCAATAATCAACTTCTTCTCCTCCACGGGACCCGATTCGGGCGGCTCTACCATTACTCAGCAGCTAATAAAGAACGTGTCCGGTGATGATCAGGCTACCATACAACGAAAGGTGCAGGAGATACTCCGTGCCATTAACGTGACCAAGGCGTACAGCAAGCAGCAGGTAATGGAGATGTATCTCAATACCATATTCCTGTCACAGAACAGCTACGGTGTAAAGACTGCGGCTATGGAATACTTCGGCAAGGAGCTGGACGAGCTTACCGTTATAGAATGTGCCGCTCTTGCCAGCATACCCAAGTCACCTACTAAGTACGACCCCGTGCGCAACCCTCACAACAATCAGGAGAGACGTGACCTGGTGCTCAAGCAGATGTACGAGCAGGGCTATATCACAGAGGAGGAGTTTCTTGACAGCTACGGTGCACAGCTTGAGCTGAACACCGAGAGCGAGGAGGACTACACCGAGACCGTCCACTCTTATTTTGTGGATGCGCTCATCAGTCAGGTGCGTGAGGACCTTTGTGCAGAGTTCGGCTATGATACTGCCACCGCAAACCGTTTGCTTTATTCAGGCGGTCTTAATATAGTCACTACTGTTGACCCCATGGTTCAGGCGTCTATGGAGGAGGTATTCACTCAGACCAGCCACGATTACCTCTATCTTGCAGGGGATAAGGTGGTAGGCAATCAGGGCGTTATCCCTCAGGCGGCTATGGTAATTATGGACCCCGATAACGGCAACGTGTTGGGCATAGTAGGCGGCAGAGGCGAAAAGAAGGAAAGCGGTTTCAACCGTGCCACCCAAAGCCGCAGGCAGTGCGGCTCGTCCATCAAGCCCTTGTCCCTGTACACTCTTGCTATTGAGGAGGGGCTTATCACCTGCGGCACCGCCGTTGATGACGTGCCTACTATGAAAAACGATAAGGACAAGTATTGGCCCACCAATACGCCCAACCGCTTTTACGGTCATATAGACGTAAACTTTGCGGTTATCAAATCTCTTAACACCATCCCCGTAGCTCTTGTAAACAAGCTCACACCGCAGAAATGCTTTGATTTTTTGCAGGATACACTCGGCTTTTACAGCATTATCGAGTCTGAGGAGAAGGGTGGTTACACCTATACGGATATCGCTCTGGCACCCCTTGCGCTAGGCGGCTTTACCCACGGCGTAACGGTGCTTGAGGTAACTCAGGGCTATTGTATGCTGGCTAACGGCGGTGTTACCTCCGATGCCCGTATGTATACCCAGATAAAATCAAGCAACGGCGTTATTCTCATAGACAACGCCCCCAAGCATAAGGTCGCCGTCAGCGAAACCAGCGCATACTCTATGACGGGTATGCTTATGAACGTTGTTACCCAGACCGGTGCAACCGGTACTCGTGTCACTGTTGACGAGAAATATGACATAGAGGTTGCGGGCAAGACGGGTTCTACCAACGATGACCGTGACAGATACTTTGCCGCCTATACCCCCGACTATGTGGGTGCTGTATGGTTTGGCTATGACAACAACAAGTCGCTTACAGGCTTTACGGGCAATCCTGCACTCTGCCTTTGGGATAGGGTGTTTGACAGCATCTACGGCAAGCTCAAGAGCGGCGGCGTTGAATACACCAAGGAGTTTGACGTGCCTACGGGTATGGTGAAGGTCAACTATTGCGCCGTGTCGGGCAAGCTCCCCTGCGAGTCCTGCTATAGGGATATCTACTATTACGATGACAGCAAGGGCACCTTTAAGGGTCACGCCGTTATGACAGGCTATTTCGCCATAGGCACTCAGCCTACCGAGAAGTGCGACTGCCACATAGACGTGCTTTATGACAAGGTTACCAAGGCCATCTGCTTTGATGGCTGTGCCTGCCCTAAGGAGAACCTGATAACCGTAGCCTTCCGTCTTAATAACGAAAGGGCCTTCGACTCCTACGTTGCAGTCCTCGACGGCGACTGCATATACAAGGAGATTCCCGAGGACTACGTTTTCCCCACAAGCAAAAAACAGCCCTTTTTTGCAAACCTCTATCCCTCGGGCACCTATTTTGGCTACGTGGGCGGCGGCAACCCCAGAAACCGCCTTTGTGTAGAGCATTACAATACCACACCCGAAAGCGACGAGAGCTCTGAAAGCACGGGAGGATAAAAGGTGAAAACATCGGATAAGGATTGCCTTGTGTTGGCGATAAAGATCGCCGAGGGGATGATGCGCTCCGGCGGCGAAACCTACAGGGCAGAGGAGTGCTGTATAAAGGTGCTTGAGGCTTGCGGTGCAAGCAACATCAGTGTAATAGCCCTTCCCACGGCGCTGCTTGCCAGTGCAGAGATAGACGGCGAGCACAGAACCGAGTCCGCCTCTATCAAATCCCGTGGGATGGACCTTGACGGCATCGCAAGGTATAACAGTATCTCACGCCGTCTTGTTTCGGGTGAGATAGGAGTAGACGAGGCTTTTGCCGAGCTTGAGCAAAAAAAGAAGGAAAGCGCATGGCTTTCCTGCGTTTTAACCGCCTTTGCCGCAGGCTTTTTCGCCTTTGTTTTCGGCGGCACGGCAATAGACTTTTTACCCACGCTTATAGCGGCACTGCTTGCACAGGTGTTCAGGCATTTTGCGTCCAAGCTGTCCCATTACGGTTTTTTGTCCGTTTTGGGTAGCTGTATCATAATCGGCGTATGCGCCCGTGGGGCAGTGGCTTTGCTTCCCACCTGCAGTCAGGAGGCGATTATTGTGGGCGGTATAATATATCTGGTACCGGGGCTTGCTTTGACCAACGCAGTAAGGGATACCTTGAACGGTGACCTTGTGTCGGGCGTGGCACGCTTTGCCGACGCCATGATAACGGCAATAGTAATAGCGGCAGGCATCGCTATTGCCCTTTCCCTTTAAGGAGGTGCTTTTTTGGAATACCTGATAACAGGCTTTTTCAGCACCGTGAGCACCGTGCTTTTTGCCTTGAGCGCAAGGTCGCCCCTTAAGCCTGCGATTATATCAGGCTGTCTCGGCGGACTGGGCTTTGTGCTGTATTTGCTTTTTGGCAATTGGCTTAGCGAGGCAGGTGCGGTGTTTTACGCTACCCTTGCGGCATGCATCGGTGCCGAGATAATAGCAAGGCTGATAAAGACCCCCACCACCGTCCTCTCTATCCCTGCAATAATCCCTCTTGTCCCCGGTATAATGCTTTATCAGGCAATGCTCTATTTCGGCGAGGGAGATAATTCGGGCGGGGTGAACAAGGCTGTAGACACCCTTCTTGTGGCAGGTGCCCTTGCCTTGGCGGTTACCATATCCACCTTGGTGGGCAGGCTTATCTTTGGCCCCAGAAATACTAAGAAGAAGGAAGAGTAAAAGCATTAAATGAAAAAATCCATGTATTTCAATTATACAAGCGACCTGCCAATAGCAGAAAAGGCGGCCATCATCGCCGAAGCAGGTTTTGACGGCACCGAGCTGTTCTGCTACAGAGACCCTCAGCGTGAGACTCTTGCCGAGCAGTACGGAGCGGCTTGCACCGCAGGGCTATCCGTCCACGCCTATCACGCCGCCTTCAGCAAAATAAACAGTATATGGGAAGCAGGCGACGAGGGTGAGGCGCTCTGTGCCTTCCTTGAGCGCAGTGTAACCGAGGCGTCGGCGCTGGGTATAGGCGTTGCCGTTGTCCACCTTTCCTCGGGGAACACCCCTCCTGCCTACAATGAGCTTGGGCTGTCACGCTACGCAAGACTTGTGGAGCTGGGGAAGAAGAATGGGGTAAGGATAGCCTTTGAAAACCTTAGAAGGACCGAGTACCTCGATTTTGTGCTTGACAACCTGCCCGATGCCGGCTTTTGTTTCGATTGCGGCCACGAGAAGCTGTATAACGGCGGCTACGGCGTGCTTGAGAAGCACGCTGACCGACTGTTGTGTATGCACCTCCATGATAACAACGGCTCAGAGGACAACCACTTTGTTCCCTTTGACGGCAGTATAGACTGGTCAAGGCTCTGCGCAAGGCTAAAGGCGGTAAGACCCCACTGCCCCCTGACCTTTGAGGCTCTTTGCAGGGAGGGCGACAGCAGGGCGTTCCCCGAAAGGCTGATGGAAAGGGCGCAAAGACTTGAGGCTTTGCTGAAACAGTAAAAATATAATAAAGCACTTGCTGTACCGAAAAAACATCGGGTCGCAAGTGCTTTTTCTTTTACGCTTTGCTTATGCCGTTTATATCTCCGTAAAGCTCCGCAAACAGCCTTGCCGCCAGCCTTGCGGCGTCCTTTGCCTCGCCTATGGTGTTGGCGTCGCTCCCTACCTCTATCAGCATACTGCCCCTTGTGAGCTGTTGGTTGTAGCTGGCACTGCGCAGATATATGGGACGGGCAAAGGTGAGCTTACTGCACAGTGCGCTTTGGTATCTCGCCGCAAGGCTCAGGTTGTCCTCCCAGTAGGGGTGGCTCGCACCTGCCTCGTCGGTGCCCATAACAAGCATCACCTGCGCCATCTCCTTACCGTCCACCGTGCACATAGTCTTCATCCTTGCACCCTTGCCGTCCGTCACCGCATCACGGTGTATATCGATGATATATGCTATATCAGAGTGGTCTGCAAGCCATTGCCTGCAGGCGGCTCTCGAGGAGGCGTAGGCGCTGTTGAAAGCGTGCTCGTCAAACAGGGTGCGGTCATGGTATACCGTTATCCCGTTTTCTCTCAGCACTTCGGCAAAGACCTCGCCCACCGCCACCACGTTTTTTGAGCAGTCCGTGCTTCTGAACTCGTCCTCCTCCGTGTAGTAGTCCCTGCCGTCGGGCAGATATGCCTCTGTTCCGTGGGTATGTATTATCAGCACCGAGCCGCCCTTTATGTTGATCTGCCTCTTGGCAAGGGCGTCAAGGTCTGCTTTGTAGTCGGTCTCGTTTATTAATAGCAGGGCAGGTGCGTCGTCCACCTCAAGCCGTGACAGATTTATCGCACCTACTGCTATGGCACCCTCGGGGGGCGGCGTGCTCACGGAGGCGCCGTCGCTTGACTCCTCTGCCACAGATTCCTCTGCGCTCACGTCAGAGCTCTCCCATACGCTCTCGGCCTCGCTGCTGTATTGCTTGTCCTCGTACAGCTCTGTATAATGGACGTAAAGGGTGCCCGTCGCCAGCCTTACAAGATACTCGCTCGCCTCGGGACTCAGTGCGGAGACCGCCTCGGGTGCGCTTACAAAGGATATCGCCGCCGCAAGCAGGGCGGCAACATACATTTTTCCGTTCTCCAAAAAATATCCCTCCCGTCATATATCTATGATGGGAGGGACAAGTATATGCAGAGCTTTTACTTTTTGATGCAGTTAAGCTTGATAAGCGTGTAGTCAATAGAGGTGCTTTCGCCGTCGCCGTCAAGGTCCATAGCCTTATGGTATGCGCCTGTCAGGACAACGCTTGCCTTTACGGCGCTCTTTGCGCCTATGATATCCACCGAGCTTACGTCGCCGTCGCCGTTAAGGTCGCCGGGTACTACAAGAGTTGCGCTATGCAGTACGGTGCCTGCGCTGCTTATTTGCTTTACTACGCAGCCTGTACCGCCTATTGCGTCCTCAGCCAGCTCCTCACCGCTTGCACTGAATATCTTTACAAGGCACTTGAACTGAGCAGATATGTCATCAGCCGTTACAAGAGAGCTCTCTGCGGTAACGTATTTGTCATCAAGGCTGTAGCCCGAATCGTCGGTAAGTGCAAATGCCAGCGGCAGCTTAAGGTGTGCCTTTGCAAGTACCTTGCCGGTGCTAAGGTTAACGCCTTCAAGGCTTGCCTCTGCGCCCACCTGTACGTTGCTTACAGAGGAGGCGATAATGATAGGCTTATCGGCGGTAGCGGTTACGGATTTTGCTGTGCCCGCCTCATACTTTGCCGCCACTGCATAGCCCGTCGAGGTCTTCTCCAACACAATAACGCCCTTTTCGGCGCTGTAGGTGCCCGTGGTCCATACCTGAGCGTCTGCAAGGCTTGCATCGCCGTTTATTGCGCTAAGGGGAATATAATCGGCATCGGTGGGGTACACGGGCGTAGGTACGTTTACTGCCAGATTAACGCAGGTCTCGTTGTTCCAAAGGTCCCATGCGTAAAGGTGTACGTTGTATTCACCCGTCTGATAGCTGTGGTCTGCCGTGTTTACGTGGAGCGTGGCAGTGCCGCCGGATACGCTGACATTATACCACTTGATATCGTCCTGCCCGCTTGCATCTGTCCAGGTGGGGAACTGTACCTTGGTTACGCCGATATCGTCGGATATCTTACAGCTTACGTCAAAGCCCCAATAGTCCACGTTGCTTATAGAGTAGTTGCTGATAGAGGGGGCAGTTGTGTCCTTCTTAAGGTTTACAGAGGGGATGCTGGAGGAGGCTTGGTTGCCTGCGCCGTCGTAAACGTAGATGTGGGTGTGGTAAAGGTCCTGAGAATTGCCGTGCTCGGACACCTTTACGTCATAGTAAGCGGTGTTGCCGCTGATGGTGCCCTCGTGCCATACCAAGTCATCCTGACCGCCCGCATCTGTCCAGGTGGGGAACTTTACACTGGTAACGCCTGCGTTATCGCTGACGGTACAGCTTACACGGTAGCCGCCCGTGGTAAGGTTGGTCATCTTAGGATTGCTTACGGTGGGGCTTATGGGGTCCTTTACCGTAAGGGCTATGGTAGCCACTGTATAGGTAGCGCTCTTTGACGTTACCGCTTGTATCGTCACGGTGTGACTGCCGCCCGATAGCTTGCCGTAGGCGACGTTGCCCGAAAAACCGCAGTTCGCATAGCTGGAATAGCCCGATATAGCCGCCTTAACGTCCTCCCTCAGCGTGGTGGAGAAATTGGTCCAGCTACCGCTGTCAACCTTATAGCGAACACTGCTTATACCGTCGGAATGCAGAGTCCAGCCTTTAACGGCAAGGGTATCGGCGCCGCCCGTCTGAGTGACGGTGGCGGATGCGGATATGGAGCCGTTGGTCTTACCGCCGCCCGAAGGGTCGTCAAGACAGCTTTGATACTTGGTGGAGGAGGTGGAGCTGACAGACTTGCCCACCATAGCAAGCATACCGTTTGCTATGGATACTGCTATAGTTTCAAAATGGTTGTCAAAAATGCTGTTGTCGGTAGCAGAGTCGATAAAGCCGACCTCGAGCAGGCAGGCAGCCATACTCGTGTTCTTGATAACGTAATATGCGGCAGTCTTTATACCTCTGTTCTTTGTCCATACTCCGCTGTTTACCATGGAGTTGTGTATGCTGGTACAGAGCTTTGCGCCCGTGGAGGTAGAGCTGAGACCGCTGTAATAGTAGTTCTCAATGCCCGTGCCGCCGCCGGCGTTCCTATGTACGCTGACAAAGTAGGAGAAGCTGCCTGAGTTAGCGATAGACACCTTGGTAGCAAGGCTCTGCGTAGCATCCGTTACACGGGTGAGTGCGGCAGAGGAGCCGTTTGCGTTAATAAGCTGTGCTATCCTCAGAGACAGACGCAGTACGTCATTAGCCTCCGCCCTTGAGCCAAGGCAGGCACCGGGGTCGCTGCCGCCGTGTCCTGGGTCAAGTATAAATGTGGCAGAGTTTAGGGTGCCGCCGCTGACGCTGAGAGCAGCGTTTGCACTGATAAAGCTGTCCATGGGCATTACCGCCGCCATGGATAGGATAAAGCAGATAGAAAGCAAAAGGCTTATAAGCTTTTTCATTTGTATGCCCTCCTTTAAGTACGATCGTTAATTAACAACACTAACTATATACACATTATATATTAACATTTACAAAAAGGTTTCGTCAATTGTATATTCATACAAAATCCTCCTGCCGCTTTTGGTGTATTTGACAAAAAATCTCCTGTCTGCTCCCGACGGGTGGGAACGGACGAAAAAGTGTGATTGACAAGAGGACGAAAGCGTGGTATCATAAGTACAGTTTTTAAGTGTTTTGGCATAAGATAGCCGAGGAAAGAGGCATTTATGAGCAGTATTATAGAGACTAAGGGCATTACCAAGCTCTACGGCAAGACCCGTGCGGTGGACGAGGTATCCATAAACGTCAATCAGGGCGACATCTACGGTCTGATAGGCAAAAACGGCGCAGGCAAAACCACCCTTATGAAGCTTTTGCTGGGGCTTGCCGTGCCCAAAAGCGGTACTGTAAAGCTATTTGGCGGCGCAGACCTCAGCCGGTCACGCAAACGCATCGGCTCTCTTATAGAGGCACCCGCCCTCTATAAAAACCAGACTGCTTTTGAAAATATGAAGCGCTTTTCTTATTTCGCCCCTGCCACTGATGACGAGATAAAGAGCATCCTTACTTTTGTGGGTTTAGGCAATACCGGCTGGAAAAGGGCAGGTCAGTTTTCGCTTGGTATGAAACAGCGTCTCGGTATAGCCATAGCGTTGCTTGGCAGACCCGACGTGCTTATCCTTGACGAGCCTGTAAACGGTCTTGACCCTGCAGGCATCAAGGAGATAAGAGACGTTATTCTTGAGCTTAATTCCAAGGGCGTTACCTTTCTTATATCCAGCCATTTGCTTGACGAGCTTGGCAAGATAGCTACCCGCTACGGCATCATGGCAAACGGCAGACTTGTAGAGGAGATAAGCGCCGCTCAAGTGGAGGAGGAGTGCCGTGGCTGCCTTAAGGTGGTCACCGACGACAGCTTCAAGGCGTTCAACACCCTTGCCGCATGGCGCCGTGACATAAAGGCAGAGGTGTACGGCAACGAGCTGCAGATAAAATCCCCTGTGGAGGACAGCTCTGTTGTAGCCTCGCTGCTTGTAAATGCAGGCGTCCGTGTGTATGAGCTCAAGGCTGAGAACGTAGGGCTTGAGAATTTCTTTATAGAAAGGCTGGGCAGATAAATGAAAGACGTACTGAGGCTTGAATTCAGAAAGCTTAAAAGGCAAAAAAGCTTTTATATATGCACGGGCATAATGCTCGCTCTCCTGCTTTTGTCGGCTATAAGCTGTAATATGACCAACAACCTTTATGAGGACATTATGAACTCCACCCTCATGGACGATGCTATGGGTGAGGGATTTGCGACCGAATATTACAGCCTTTACACCGTGATAGATATGCTCATTTCCGCCGTATCAAGCGGTACGCTGGTGCTGCTTGCCGCTATATTTGTTTCCATCGCCGTTTGCGATGACTACAGTCAGCACACCATCAAAAACATATACGCCAGAGGCTATACAAGAACGCAGGTTTTCTTTGCAAAGGCTATATATGTTCTTGTTACCGCAAGCGTTATGTTCATTGTCGCCCTGCTATTCTCCTTCCTTACAGGTCTTATCTTTTTCGATATGGGCAGTGCGGACGGCGGTAAGCTGGCAGTGCTCCTGATTGCCCAATACGTGGCGTTCCTTGCCAACGTAAGTATATTCTTCCTCATAAGCATCCTGTTCAGGAGGATAGGCGCCTCCGTGGCGGTGAACATAGTAGGCTCTATGGTAGTAAGCCTTATACTGTCCCTTATTGATTTGCTTATCATGTTCAAGACCGAAAACTATGAGGATAGCTTTTCCGTTTCCGAGTACTGGGTCGATTCCTTTATAGGCGACCTGTCGGATTTGACCGTTGACAACAGCAGGATAATAAGCTGTGTTGTTGCCTCCGCAGTGTATATAGCGCTCGCCTTGCTTATCGGCTGGCGTTTTCACAGAAAGACCGAGGTCAAATAGCCTGAAATATAACATAAGCGCCCGTAGGGCAGGTGAGTACCTGCTTTGCGGGCGCATTTTTGTTAGGAAAATTTCAAAAAAAGCGCCTCCGTATCTCTACGGAGGCGTGGTGGGCGTTAAGGAACTCGAATCCCTGACCACTCGCACGTCAAGCGAGTGCTCTACCAGCTGAGCTAAACGCCCATATAAGGCGGTGAAACTCACCGCAAAAGTATATTATCACAACTTCCCCCCCTTTGTCAAGAGGGGCCGGTGAAATTTGCGCAGAGCGCTGAAAAGTGAAGGAACAAACAAGGGACTGCTCCTGAAACACCGCCTCTTGAATTTTGGTGAGCGTTACTATGTTTCCTGTTTTTTTCGTTTTTCAGCTTTGAACAAACCTCGGCTTGCCGTACTCAGTACGGCTGGCGCCTCGGTTAGTCCAATCTGCACGAATTTCCCTCGACCCCTCGTCGGTTCAGACCTTGCGCAGAGCGCTGAAAAGTGAAGGAACAAACAAGGGACTGCTCCTGAAACACCGCCTCTTGAATTTTGGTGAGCATTACTGTGTTTCCTGCTTTTTTCGTTTTTCAGCTTTGAACAAACCTCGGCTTGCCGTACTCAGTACGGCTGGCGCCTCGGTTAGTCCAATCTGCACAAATTTCCCTCGACCCCTCGTCGGTTCAGACCTTGCGCAGAGCGCTGAAAAGTCAAGGAGCAAACAAGGGACTGCTCCTGAAACACCGCCTCTTGAATTTTGGTGAGCGTTACTATGTTTCCTGCTTTTTCGTTTTTCAGCTTTGAGCAAACCTCGACTTGCCGTACTAAGTACGGCTGGCGCCTCGGTTAGTCCAATCTGCACAAATTTCCCTCGACCCCTCGTCAGCTCAGACCTTGCGCAGAGCGCACATAAGCCTTCCCCTTTGAGGGGAAGGGGGACCGACGGAGTCGGTGGATGAGGTGTAGCCGCCCTTGGGGCGGCGTAACTGCTTGCAGAAAAGAAATACCGGAAAGACAGCCCTTATCCCTTCCAGCCGCCGTCCACGGGGAGCACTGCGCCCGTGATGTAGGCAGCCTCGTCAGACGCCAGAAAATATGCCGCCTTGGCTACGTCCTCGGCAAGACCCAGTCTTTCGAGAGGGATGCTGTCAACGATAGCCTCCACGTCGGCAACCGTCAGTGAGGCGTTCATATCCGTATCTATAACTCCGGGGGATAAGCAGTTGACCCTGACGCCGCTGAAGCCTACCTCCTTGGCAAGTGCCTTGGTAAAGCCTACTATAGCCGCCTTTGCGGTGGAATAGTCCACCTCGCAGGAGGCACCTACCTCGCCCCAGACAGAGGAAAGGTTTATCACCGCACCATCCTTGCGCTCCACCATAGAGGGCAGAAAGGCTCTGGTGCAGTTGAGGGTGCCGAAAAGGTTTGTGCCGTACATCCTGTCTGCCTGCTCAGGCTCGATATACTGAAACAGCCCAAACAGCGCAACTCCTGCGTTGTTGATGAGCACGTCGGGCATAAAGCCACGCCTCTCTATTTCGTCACGCATGGCGTACACGGCGTCCCTGTCGCTGACGTCTGCCTTGAAAAGCTCACAGCCCGTCTCTCCGGCCAAGGCGTCTGCCGCATCGTCATCGTTTCTGTAATTTACAAGCACCCTCCAGCCCTTTTCGGCAAATAGTCGGGCGCAGGCGGCGCCGATCCCCCGTGAGCCGCCCGTTATCAAAACTGTTTTCATAGTCTCTTATATACTTATATCCGTCATTACGGTAAGCACCATAGGCTTTTTCTTGGTCTTGGAATAAAGCTTGGAGGCTACCGCATCCTTTACCTTGCCCTTTATGGAATTTGCGTCTCTGTTGCCGTGACCGAAGCAGTCAAGTACGGTCTTCTTGGCAAGGGTACGCACGTCCTCCATAAGGCTCTCCTGCTCACGCACGTAAACAAAGCCCTTGGACACTATCTCAATATCAGAAATAAGCAGTCTTTCCTGCAGATCGACGGTGAAGGCAATGATAACCATACCGTCCTCGGAAAGGTGACGCCTTTCCTTCAGCACCGAAACGCCTATCTCGCCAACGCCGTAGCCGTCCACATACATCTGCCCCCAGGCAACGCTCTGCCCGTACTGCGCCTTCTTGCCGCTTATCTCAAGGGGCTTGCCCGTTTCGGGTATGAATATACGGTTCTCTGCCATACCAAGCTCCTTGGCAAGCTCTGCGTGGCTCTTTAAATGCTTGTACTCTCCGTGCACGGGCATAAAGTAGTCGGGCCTTATGAGGGTGTGCATTATCTTAAGCTCCTCCACACAGGCGTGACCCGAAACGTGCACGTCCATGGCGTTGTCTCTTATCATAGACACCCCACGCTTCAAAAGCTCGTTAACAATGCGGGATATCAGCTTTTCGTTGCCGGGGATAGGGGAGGAGGAAAGTATTACCAGATCCCCCGGGCCCAGGGATACAAGGCTGTGCTCACCAAGCGCCATCCTGTAAAGAGCGCTCATAGGCTCGCCCTGACTGCCCGTGGTAATAAGGGTAAGCTGGTCATTCTTATATCGCTTCATATCCGAAAGCTCGATAAGCGTGCCCTCGGGGATGTCCATATAACCAAGCCGCTCTGCCGCACGGATTACGTTTATCATGCTCCTGCCCGTGATGGCGACCTTGCGCCCGTATTTGACGGAGGCGTTGATTATCTGCTGTACCCTGTGGATGTTGGAGGAGAAGGTAGCTATAACTATCCTCTTTTCACAGTTGTAAAAAATGCGGTCAAAGGACTGGCCCACTATGCGCTCCGAGGGGGTGTAGCCCGCCCTCTCCACATTGGTGGAGTCGCACATAAGAAGCTTTACGCCTTTTTTGCCCAGCTCTGCAAAACGGTGCAGATTGATGGGTGCATCGTCGATAGGTGTAAGGTCTATCTTAAAGTCGCCCGTGTGCACCACCATACCCTTTGGCGTCTGCAGTGCTATCGCCACCGAGTCTGCTATGGAGTGGTTCACCCTCACAAACTCAGCGGTAAAGCAGCCAAGCTTCACCGTATCACCTGCCGCCACCTCGTGCAGACAGGCGGCGCCCAAAAGGCCGTGCTCCTGCAGCTTGTTTTCAAGTATGCCGAGAGTCAGCCTTGTGCCGTAAACGGGTATGTTGAACTGCTTGAGAAGATAGGGAACCGCACCGATATGGTCCTCGTGCCCGTGGGTGATAAGCAAACCTCTTATCTTTTCCTCGTTCTGCTCAAGATATGAAAAATCGGGTATTACCAGATCTATACCAAGCATATCGTCCTCGGGGAAAGATACCCCGCAGTCGATAATGACCAGATCCCCTGCATATTCCACCACGGTGATGTTCCTGCCGATGCCGTCAACACCGCCGAGGGGTATTACTTTAAGCTTTTCGCTCTTGTTTTTTGCCATAAAACACTATGCGTATTGCGGAACACCGCCTACGCATTTACTCCTTTTCATATTATTTGTGTAATTGCCGTGAATATATATGTGCAGGGCAAAACGCCCCAAAATCCAAAATTACATCACCTATATTATGCACCAAAACTTTACTTTTGTCAAGTGCGGTTCTTTAAGCATAGAATACTATCAGTACACGCAGTATGAATTAATACATTCCTCCGTAAGGAATGCAAGGTAAAACAGCGGCACGAAAAGACCGCACCACACTGCAGAGTACCTCATCGCCCACGCACGCTTCAGCGCAGGCTCGTACAGAGACAGCGCAGACCCTATAAGCGACACCGCACAGCCAAAGCAGTGGACGGTAGCAATAACGAATATGGAGGCAAGGCGCGTTTCTTTCTTACCTGTTCCTATAATGCCCGTGCCCCAGCCCTTGCCCTCAAGGAAAAAGCTCACGCCCTTAATGCACAAAAATATCGCAAGTCCGACGGCTATCCCCGAAAATACGAGTTTGAAATATTTACAGTTCTTTTCTTGCAGATAGTCTATAAGGGCAACGCCCCCTGCCGTAAGGGCACAAAGCCCTAAAAGCCCGCAAAAAACATTTGCAACGTCCGAATACTCCGGCGCATATCTGTCGGTTATAAAGGGGAGTGCCGCCATCGGGACGGAAACAGCCACCAGCACCGCAAGTCCCATGCCGCTTAGTTTACCACTGAGCTTGTATAAAAAACGAGAGCTAACGGCACCGAGCGCAGAAAACGCAAAAAATACGTTAAAAAACGCAAACATACAAACAAAATAATGCCTGTCGCTATAGAAAAATGCCTTAACCAAGGAATTATCCTTACCGTAGGAAGTCTCGTTCACTATTACCGCCGTGTACAAAAACAAGGTCAGCAAAGCGAATATAAAGGCTTTAATCCCCTTGCGTGCGGTCATGGTCTGTTGTCCCCTTTCCCCAAAAAGACTTTTTGTGCATTACACCTGCATTTTGCCACGGTAATATTTTACACCGAGTCCTATTCTTTGTCAATGCACGGAGAAAAAGACCGTATGTTCTGTGCAATATATCACAAAAACTGCGGGGCGGTGAGGGCAAATTTTACTTGACAATCTGTGGCTTTACATCTATAATGTATGTGTATGCTCATTTATTATGGGTAGAACTGAGTATTTTGCCGAAAGGTGTTACATATATGGAAAAAATTATTATAAACGGCGGTAAGCCTCTTTACGGTACTATCGAGGTGGGCGGTATGAAAAACTCCTCCCTCCCCATCCTTTTCGGTACCGTTCTTGTAAGCGGCGACTGTGTAATAGAAAACCTCCCTCCTATAGATGACGTTTTTGCCGCCCTTTCTATATTAAAGGCAATGGGTGCCCGTGTGCGTATGCTGGACGCTACTACGGTTGAGATAAATACAGACGGTATTCTCTGCGGCAGTGCCCCCTATGAGCAGGCACGCCATATGCGTGGCTCCTATTATCTTGCGGGTGCTGAGCTTGGCCGTTTCGGCAGGACCCATGTTGCCCTCCCGGGCGGCTGTGACTTCGGTCAGCGTCCTATCGACCAGCACGTAAAGGGCTTTGAGATGCTGGGTGCCACCGTCCACGTGGAGAACGGCTATATCAATGCCGAGGCGGACGGGGTTATGAAGGGCGCCTCCGTGTATATGGACGTGGTATCTGTAGGCGCAACCATAAATATCATCCTTGCGGCTGTCCTTGCCGACGGTGTCACCACTATCGACAACGCCGCCCGTGAGCCTCATATAGTAGACCTTGCAAACTTTCTTAACGCCTGCGGTGCCGATATAGCAGGTGCGGGCACCGACGTTATCCGTATAAAGGGCGTAAGCTCTCTCCATGGCGTGACCTACGGTGTTATCCCCGATATGATCGAGGCAGGCACCTATATGATAGCCGCCGCCGCAACGGGCGGTAAGCTCACCGTAAGCAACGTTATCCCAAAGCATCTTGAGTCGGTAACGGCAAAGCTTTTGGAGATGGGCGCAGTGGTGGAGGAGTATGACAGCTCCGTGGTAGTCTCCGCTCCCAACCCACTTACAAGGGTCAACGTAAAGACCCAGCCTTACCCCGGCTTCCCCACGGATATGAACCCTCAGATGTGCGTGCTTATGTGCCTTGCCGACGGCGTTTCCATGATGCGTGAGGGCGTGTGGGATAACCGTTTCCGCTATGTTAAAGAGCTTGTGCGTATGGGCGCAGATATCACTGTGGAGCCCAAGGTGGCAATAGTCCGTGGCAGGACCCCCTTCAAGGGTGCGGCTGTCAAGGCTGTTGACCTCAGGGCAGGCGCCGCCGTGGTAATAGCAGGTCTTGCCGCCGAGGGCGTGACCGAGATAAGCGATATCTATCATATCGAGCGTGGCTACGAGAATATTGTGGAAAAGCTTCGTGCCGTGGGTGCCGATATCCAAAAGGTCACCGTCAGCGACGACCCTCGCTTTGCCGCAGTATAAGCGCCTTGCCTTTGTGTTAAGATAATGGGCAGATTATCACGGCGATATGCTGTGGCGGTCAAAAAAAGTGCCTTTTGATATGGGTGGGCTATCCCGATGGATACGTGCGCAACCAAACCGCCCTCCCCTCCGGGTGAGGACAGATATAATTCAAAGCTATGTAACAAGCCGTTTGCACCTATGCAGACGGCTTTACCTATGCAGACGGCTTTGTTTTTTTGCTAAAGCATAGCTTTCAGAAGAAGCGCCCCAAAGCCTTCTCCTTCGAGGAGAAGGGGGACCGACGGGAACGTCGGTGGATGAGGTGTAGCCGTCCGCAGACGGCGTAACCGTTTACATAGCGATAAGCAGAAATATATCGGAAACGGGCGCATCCTACACCTCATCCGTCACCTGCGGTGACACCTTCCCCTCAAGGGGAAGGCTTATTCTTTGTTTCCTCTTAATTGAGAAGCATTTGAGACAGCCCGTTTTTGCGCTTTGGTGTAATACGTCAAATTTAAAGAAGGCTTCTCCGTCAAGCTTTTTTGCTAAAGCATAGCTTTCAGAAGAAGCGCCCCAAAGCCTTCTCCTTTGAGGAGAAGGGGGGACCGACGGGAACGTCGGTGGATGAGGTGTAGCCGTCCGCAGACGGCGTAACCGTTTACATAGCGATAAGCAGAAATATATCGGAGACGGGCGCATCCTACACCTCATCCGTCACCTGCGGTGACACCTTCCCCTCAAGGGGAAGGCTTATTCTTTGTTTCCTCTTAATTGAAAAGCATTTGAGACAGCCCGTTTTTGCGCTTTGGTGTAATACGTCAAATTTAAAGAAGGCTTCTCCGTCAAGCTTTTTTGCTAAAGCATAGCTTTCAGAAGAAGCACTCCAAAGCCTTCTCCTTCGAGGAGAAGGGGGACCGACGGGAACGTCGGTGGATGAGGTGTAGCCGTCCGCAGACGGCGTAACCGTTTACATAGCGATAAGCAGAAATATATCGGAGACGGGCGCATCTTACACCTCATCCGTCACCTGCGGTGACACCTTCCCCTCAAGGGGAAGGCTTATTCTTTGTTTCCTCTTACCGTAAAGCTCTGCTATGTAACTCAAACAGTCCTTTTCGCCTTTACCCTTTTCGCTATACGGTGGCAAACCATATATATAAGCACCATTATATATGCGGCAAGGGAGAAGCCGACTACGTAGATGATAAGGCTTAGAGGATAGGGCACCACCGCCTGTACCGAGCTGTATACGGGCAGGCTGGGGGCGCAGTAGGGGCTTACGTAAAACATATTGAATTCCTCGGTGGCGAGCAGACCGCTTGCGTGGGCGATCTCGTTCATGATACAAGCCAAAGCCACCGCCGTGCCAAACACGGGCATAGCCTTGAACACCGCAGAATGGTCGGGTGCTACGTAGCCGCTGTGGAGAAGCATCACGCCTACGGGTATCATAGAGGCGTGGCAGAACATAGTCTCGATATTAACGCCTATGGTGCCCACAAACACGGTGGTAGGCATAAGCATTACTATAAAGCCTGCAAAAATAGAGTAGCTCGCCAGAAACGCCATAAGTCCTCTGTGTACTCTGCCCCTTTTGAAAAAGCCCGTAAGCACTCCTGCCAGCATGGGCATAGAGCAGAACTGGAAAGGGAAGGCGTACCACTGGTAATCCCCCGTCAGGGTGCCGTCATTAAGCTCGAAGGTGAACACTATCTGCTTGTAAAGCTCAAGCAGTGCGCAGATAACGGCGGTAACCAAAACTATGCGGCGGACGAGAGCGCCCTTCTCCTCGCCCTTGCCCTTGCCGACCCATTTACAAAGGAGCACGGTGCCGACCACTGTCAGCGCAAGCCACATAATATGGAACCAGCCGTAGGGCTCGGGTCTTGTCATTTGCAGGTCAAGTATTTTAAAAACCGATATCAGAAAGTCCATAAAAGTCTCCTCAAGTGTTGCTTGCTTTCAATGGATAAATACTCTACTGCTTGTCAGCCGCAGCATCCCACAAAAACTCAAACTCTGTTCTGTACAGGTCAAAGTGGGTATCCGAGGGCTCAAAGTTCTGAGAGAAATTGCGGTTTATCTTAGGGTTGCCGTAGGTGTAATACTTTACCCTTATGGCGTTCTCCTCAGGCTTTTCCATATGGAAGGCGTAGTATATCCTGAGCAGTGGGATGTCCGACTCCCTTACCTCCACGTTGGGGTACTGGCTCTCAAAGTCTCGCCAAAGCAGCACCGACTCCTTAAAGGAGGTGTATCTCTTTCGCTTGTGGCGCATATGCTTACCCAAAAGCTCTGCCGACTCGGGAGTGTTTACTATTATCCTCAGCTTCACCCCTGCGTCAGCCAGATCGGATATAATGTCAAGGCGGTCGATGTTCTCGTGCCACTCAGACCCTGCGTGGAAGGCAAGGTCTACCCCTTTTATACTTTCCATATCCCTCATGCGGTTGCGGAAAAAGCTGTCTATATCCGAAAGGCCGGTGCCGCCCTTGCCTATGCCGAAATTGCCGCCGTTTTCGTTCATGTGCTCTATTACCTTGTTTATGGTGGCATCCAGATACGCATAGCTGAGAGGTGCGCCGTTGTAGTTGGGCAAACGCTTTATTCTCTCATCAACGCCGTCATTCCATTTTTCGGGGCACTTAAAGTCCTCACAAATCACGGGGATAATGTTCTTACCCTCGTCCAGAGCGGCTGTTATCTCCTTGGTCAGCCAATCGCCGCTTTTGCCACAGTCGTCAAGGGCGTTGGGAGACAGCACCAGCACAAAGGCAGGACTGTTTTTTATGGCAAGCAGTATTTTATCGTCAAAGGTGCCGCTGTGCAGCTCGTCAAGGTCCATAAAGGCGGTAACGCCCTTAGCCTTCAGCATCTCCCTGAGAAGCTTTGCTATCGCCGAGCCTGTTTTGCGTCTGTAGCTGATAAAAGCATCGTACATAAAGCAGTATCCTTTCGTTATACGGTGCGGCGCACGCCTCTGTGTCGCCATCCGTCTGTTTGATTGTTTTCTACACTATCTTCCCAATTTTATCACTTTACCGCAAAAAATGCAATAGCTTTTTCTACGTTGCGCTTTTCTGCCTCGTAAGTAAAAAGCCGTTGACTAATTGGCGGTCTTAGGCTATAATATTTACACGGTTTAAGAATAAACGGATATTACAGGTGGAGTCACATTGTGAAAAAAGACCTTAAAAACTTTGGCTTCTCCCATAAATGCGGCATAATAATGCCCGTCAGCTCCTTGCCCTCCCCCTACGGTATAGGCGGCTTTGGCAAGGGCGCATTCGGCTTTGTGGATTTCCTCGCCGCCACGGGGCAAAAGTGCTGGCAGGTGCTGCCCCTTAACCCTACCTCCTACGGTGACAGCCCGTATCAGTCTCCTGCCACGCTGGCAGGCAACCCATATTTCATCGACCTCGGTCTGCTGGGTAAGGAGGGGCTTCTGACCCCTGATGAGCTTAAGGCGTGTGCCGTAGATGCCCCACGGGTAGACTACGGATACCTCTTTAACACCCGATACAGCGTGCTCAGGAAGGCGCACAGCCGTTTCGCTCCCGATGGCGCTTACAGGGCGTTTTGCAGGAGGGAGAGGGCGTGGCTTGAGGACTACGCCTTGTTTATGGCGCTTAAATGCCGCTACGGGTACGCACCGTGGAGCCAATGGGGAGAGGAGCACAGGTGCTATGGCACAGCCGTCTCCCACAAGGACGAGTATTCGAAAGAAATGGACTTCTGGCGGTTTGTGCAGTACAAGTTTCACAGTCAGTGGCAGGCTGTCCGTGACTACGCCCACAGTAAGGGGATAGTCATTATCGGCGATATGCCCATTTACGTGGCTTATGACAGTATGGACCTGTGGCGCTCTCCCGAGCAGTTTATGCTTGACAGCGATCTCAGACCTACCGCCGTGGCAGGCTGTCCGCCCGACGGCTTTTCTCCCGACGGACAGCGATGGGGCAACCCTCTTTACGATTGGGACGCTATGGAAAAGGACGGCTTTGGCTGGTGGATACAGCGTATCAAGCGCTGCTTTGCGCTGTACGATATAATGCGTATCGACCATTTCCGTGGCTTTGCAGGCTATTTTGCCATCCCCTCCGAGGATGAAAATGCAAGGCGTGGCGAGTGGCGTGCGGCAAAGGGCAGAGAGCTTTTTGACACAGTGGCAAGGCTTATGCCCGGGGCGAGGATAATAGCCGAGGACCTTGGCTTTATCACCGATGACGTTCGAGAGCTGCTTGCCCACACGGGCTTTCCGGGAATGAAGGATATGCAGTTTGCCTTTTTTGACGAGGACAGCGAGTTTTTGCCCCGTACCTACACTACAGATAACTGCGTGGTATATGCCGCATCTCAGGATACGGACAGGCTGAAAAGCTGGTACAGGGGGCTTAGCGGCGAGACCCTTGCAAGGTTCAACAGAGAGTGCCCAAGGGTGAAGGGGCAAAGCGGCGTTTACAGGGTGATAGAGTTCTGTATGCGCAGCCGTGCCAATCTATGTATGGTGCCTATGCAGGACTACCTTGAGCTTGACAACGCCGCAGGCAGGATGAACACCCCCGCCGTTGCCGAGGGCAACTGGGCGTGGCGTGTGTCACCACGGTATGCCACTGCGGCTCTTAAGGCAAAGGTGCTGGATATGGCTACCCGCACGGGCAGAAATATGCAGGTCAATAAGAAACAGTAAAGTATTGAGATATTTAAGGAGAGGTAATTTTATGAAGACGAAAAAACTGCTAAACATTACAACAGCTTTGCTTTTGGTGCTTTGTATGGCGCTTACCGCACTTACTGCCTGCGGCGGTGAGGGCGGCGACTCATCCTCAGACTCCTCAGCCGATAGCAGTGAGGGCGGCTACATTATACCCGAGGATGAATATACCGTTCCCAAGGAGGAGGGGCATAACCAGATAACCTTCTATTGGTCTTACCCCGGCGTTATAGAAAACGCTGACGTATGGGTATGGTGGGACGGCAAGGAGGGTAGCGGCTACCTCTTGCACGAATGTGACTACGGCGCAAAGGCGGTTATCAACGTGCCCGAGGGGATAGAGCAGGTAGGCTTTATCGTTCGCCGTGACTGCTCCGAACCCGGCGGCTCCTCCTGGGGCAACGCCACCAAGGACTACTCTGAAGACCGCTTCGCAGTCCTTGAGGGAACAGACACCTTTATATACCTGAAAAGCGGCGATTCAGCGCAGTATACCAGCAATGACGGAGGTAAAACCTTGGAGATGATAAAGAAATTCTCCCTTGCGGGGATGAAGGATTTTCATACCATCAAATACAGCCTTACGCCCAAAACGCTTATAGAAAAGTATTCTCAGGTCAAGGTATACGAGGGCGATAAGGAGCTTACCGTTATCGAGCTCAGCAGCATCGGTAAAGAAAGCGTAAACGGTACCATAGTGGTAGACGAGACCCTTGATATATCCAAGGCTTACGAGGTGGAGATAGAGGGCTACGGCAGAAAGGCTGTAGTGCCCACCGAGATATTCGACAGCTCTGATTTCGCAGAGAATTATCACTATAACGGCGACGACCTTGGCGCAGTGATAAATGGGGACAGCACCACCTTCAAGGTATGGGCGCCCACCGCATCGGCTGTAGTGCTTAACCTGTATTCCGCAGGCAACGGTGATGCCCATATAAAGGACGTCAATATGGTGAAGGGCGACAAGGGCGTGTGGTCTCACACCGAAAAGTGCGGCCACGGCACCTACTACACCTATACCGTGACCACCTCTGTGGGTACTCAGACTGCGCCCGACCCCTATGCAAAATCGGCAGGTCTCAACGGTGACAGAAGCATGGTAATAGACCTTTCCCTCACCGACCCCGAGGGCTGGAACGGTGAGTTTGAGCCTGATATTGACTCCTATACCGATGCGGTAATATGGGAGGTTCACGTCCGTGACTTCAGCAACAAGATAGAGGCATCAAGGTACAAGGGTAAGTACCTTGCCTTTACCGAGACAGGGCTTAAAAACAGCAAGGGTGCGGCTGTGGGCGTCGATTATCTAAAGGAGCTTGGGGTTACCCACGTTCATCTGCTTCCCGTATACGATTACGCTACGGTAAACGAGGCAGACCCCGACAGTGGCTTTAACTGGGGCTACGACCCTAAGAACTATAACGTGCCCGAGGGCAGCTACAGCACTGACCCCTATAACGGTGAGGTGAGGGTGAAGGAGTATAAGCAGATGGTGCAGGCGCTCCATAACGCAGGCATCGGCGTTATAATGGACGTGGTGTACAACCACACCTATGACGCCAACAGCTCCTTTAACAGGATAGTGCCTTATTATTACTACAGATACACCGCTACGGGTGCCAACTCCAGCGCCAGCGGCTGCGGGAACGATACCGCATCCGAGCGCTATATGTTCGGCAAATTTATGGTTGACAGCGTAAGCTACTGGGCAGAGGAGTATGACCTTGACGGCTTCCGCTTTGACCTGATGGGTCTCCATGACCTTGAGACTATGAAGGATGTAGAGGCGGCAGTCCACGCCATAAACCCCAAGGCTTTGATATACGGTGAGGGCTGGACTATGGGTGCTACCATCGACGGCAGTGCTCAGGCAAATCAGGGCAACATCAGCAAGGTGCCCGTAAGCGAGGGCGCTATAGGCAGCATCGCAGTGTTCAATGATGCTATCCGTGACGGTCTTAAGGGCAGCGTGTTCACCCACACCTCAAAGGGCTATATCAGCGGCGCCTACGCAGGCAACGCCGATAAGGTCAAGTTCGGTATAATGGGCGGTAAGGGCAACGCCGCAGGCTGGCAGGTAAACGGCGCTATGGTCATCAACTATATGAGCGCCCACGATAACCATAGCCTTTGGGATAAGCTCGCTATCTCCAACCCCGACAACACCGTTGAGGAGCGTATGGCTATGAACCGCCTTGGCGCCGCTATACTGATGGTGTCTCAGGGCACCCCTTTTATGCAGGCAGGTGAGGAGATGTTGCGTACCAAGAACGGCGACGAAAACAGCTACAAATCCTCTGACGCAGTGAATAACATTGATTGGGATGTACTGTACGAGGGCTCCGACCAGATGAAGATGGCAGAGTACTACGCAGGTCTTATCGAGATGCGCCGTGCAAACGACATCTTCACCGCTCCCGGCAACGTTGCCGTAAGCTTCGAGGATCTGGCAGGCGGCGGCATGGCAGTCCATTATGATGACCATAAGGGCGGAAAGGCACTTGTGCTCATCAATCCCACGGAAAGCGCCGACAGCTACACCCTTCAGGGTGAATGGAGGCTTCTTGCCACGGGCACCGAGGCAGGCAGCGAGACTATTGCTACCGAAAGCGGCGAGGCGATAATTGAAGCGTTTAGTGTAAGAGTTTACGTTAAATAAAGCTCAAAATAACAAGCTAAAGCGGGGCGTGGACGCTCCGCTTTTGCTTGCGATGACAAGCTCGCACGAAAGCAAATATTTATTCGCAAAATGCACAAAATAGCTGAGTGAGATTTGTAAAATAGGTAAAAGAGAGCAAATCGCTATTGACTTATTGATGATAATGTAGTAAAATTCCTTGAGAGGAAAAACATGGGTCCATGCGTTGCGTGGGTTCAGCCTCTTTTTGTTGTGGGCAAATATGCCACAATAGGTCAATTCTATAAAATTATTTTGGGAGGTTGTTCAAAATGAAAAAGCTATTGACCGTTCTCGCATTTGTTCTTATGCTCGCTCTTTCCGTATCCGCATTTGCGGCTTGCGGCGGTGATGCTGAAAACAGCAGCTCTGCAGACGATGCATCCGTAGACGAAAACAAGATCACCATCTCCTGGTATCAGGGTTCCAAGCTTCTTAAGGAAGAGACCATTGACAAGGGTGGCAAGGCTACCACTTGGACTCCCGAGGCTGAGGAGAACAAGACTTTCGACGGCTGGTATGCTGAAGCAAGTCTTACTACCCCCTTCGATTTCGAGACCGCTCTCGAGGCTGACACCGATATTTTCGCTAAGTTCAAGAGCGATGAGTACGTTGCTGACGAAAACTCCTACTACCTCATCGGCGCAGGCGCAGGCGATATGGGTAAGGCTAACTGGGATCACGCCAATGCAGCTGCTAACCTTACTATGACTAAGGAAGACGTAGCTAACGCTAACGTTTACTCCATCACCATCACCATGTACGCAGGTGATATGTTCCAGATCTGCTACGGCGGCTCTTGGGACGGTCAGGTTGGTATCGGCTTTGTTGACGGCGCAGAGTACTGTGACGGCGTAAACTTCTATGACAACAACGAGTACAAGGCTGACGATAAGAAGGTTGCTCAGGTTAAGAACGCTGAGGGCAATGTAGTATTCATCGGCAGCGACGAGTACAACAAGGGCTACGAGACCTGGAACGTTAAGCTCGCAGAGGGTATGGACGGTAAGTATAAGATCACCTATACCACCTATCCCGCAGCTAAGGATTACAACAAGATCACCTTCGAGCTTGTTGAAAAGCTTGATGCTATGACCGTTACCCACGATATGCACTTCATCGGCACCATGAACGAATGGGCTACCACCTATGAAGAGGGTCAGCTTGCTCTCAAGGCTTCTGATGACAAGTCCACCTGGAGCGGTATCATCACCATCACTGAAGAAATGTATGCAGACTGGACCGAGACTGACGAGGCTAACCCCCTCGGCGTTAAGTGTGCAGCTCTTAAGATCTTCAACTCCGTAAACAGCGGCTACTACAGCCCTGACGGCAACAACATCTTCCTCACCGCAGGCACCTACGCATTCAAGTACACCGTTGACGGTGACAAGGTTGAGTATCAGGCACTTGATTACTACCTTGTTGGTACCTTTGTAGACGCTGAGGGTAAGGCTGTTAACTACGCAGTTAAGGAAGGCGTTACCCCTAAGATGACCGTTGCTGACGGCGTTGCTACCGGCACTCTCGTTGCTACCGACGTTACCGCTATGGGCGACTACAGCTGGATCAAGGATCAGGGCAAGCCCGGCGTGTTCGCTATCAAGCCCGTATACGGCTGCGAGCTCGGCATTGAAAAGTGGTATTCCGATGATGCTAACAACGGCGACAACTTCTACGTTGCAGCAGGCACCTACACCGTTTCCGTTAACCTCGAAAGCGGCGCAGTTACCATTACTCCTGCTGAATAATTAAAGCGTAAATAATATTACGAAACTCCGTTGCGGGGCGGTTCTCCGCCCCGCAGCTTTTTTTCTCTCCCAAGAAGCTAACGGTTTCTCGGGCGATTCTTTATAACTGAATAAGGCTTCAATACAAAAAATGCACTGAAAGGACTTTTGTTTATGAAAAAGTTTATAAAGGCGCTGTATCTTGCATTGGCGCTTGTAATGTGTCTTTCCGCATTCGCTGCATGTGGCGGCGGCAACGATGTCTCTGAAGGCGACTCCGAAGGCGCAGGCGAGGGTCAGAAGTATACTCTCACCGTTTGGGGCTCACAGGAGGATCAGGCTATGCTCAAGGAAATGTGCGAGGCATACGCTGCTGCTAACCCCCAGAACCAGTATAAGTTCCTCTTCGGCGTACAGGGCGAGAATGACTCTGCTGATAAGGTTCTTAACGACGTTACCTCCGGTCCTGACGTATACAGCTTCGCCAGCGACCAAATCAACAAGCTCTTTGCAGGCGGCGCACTTGCACGTGTAGGCGGCGATATAGAGAAGAACCTTAAGGAGATCAACTCTGCAGGCTCTATCGACGCAGCTACCATCACCCTTGGCGGTGAGGATCAGCTTTACGCTTATCCTATGACAGGAGACAACTGCTATTTCGTATACTATGACAAGCGTGTTTACGGTGACCTTTCAAACCTTGAGACTCTTGACAAGATGCTCGACACCGCTAAGGCTGCAGGTAAGAAGGTTCACTTCAAGCTTAACGATGACGGTTGGTATCTCTCCAGCTTCTTCTTTGCTAACCCCGACCTTAAGTACGAGGTAAGCTATAATGAGAATATGGTTGAGACCGCTGTTGACATCAACTACAACAACGCCGCAGGTCTTGAAGTTATGAAGGCACTCCGCAGCTACGTTGCACACGAGGCTCTCGTTGCTCAGACCGACGACAGTAAGATAATCGCTGCTTTCACCTCCGGTGAGGCTGCTGCCGCTATCAGCGGTACCTGGAACGCCGCAGTCATCAAGGAGCTCCTTGGCGAAAACATGGGCGTTTGCAAGCTCCCCACCGCTAACATCGGCGGCACTCAGGTTCAGCTCAGCGGCTATATGGGCTACAAGCTCGTAGGCGTAAACGGCTACAGCCAGAACAAGGGCGAGGCTCACAAGCTTGCTCAGTGGCTCACCAATGAGCAGAACCAGCTCAAGAGATTTGAGACCAGAGGCTTTGGTCCTACCAATACCACCGTTGCTGCTATGGACGCTGTTAAGAACGACATTATTATGTCCGCCGTTCTTGCACAGGCTCAGTTCAACCGTGCTCAGAAGAGCGTTCCCGGCAACTATTGGACTCCTATGGGCAGCCTTATCACTCCTCTTGTTACCGCTGAGGATTGCACCCTCATCACCGACGAGGAGCTTCAGGGTTATCTTGACAGCCTTGTAAGTCAGATAGCTAAGAAGGCAGAGTAATTTGCCACTGCGAGGTGGGCAAGGGAGTTTTTCCTTGCCCCCTCTTTACATTTTACCGCCGTTTTCCTTGCGGCGGCAGAAAAGGAGGTTCCTTCAGTTGGATCTTAATTATTACAGGCTGACCCCGTGGGGCAAGCTCCTTTACAAGCTGAAAAAGCTTTTCGGCGGCATAGGCCGTGGCTTTGTTGGCTTTTGGGTAAGGCTCGGCAAGGCTATTGCCGCCTTCTTTACGGGTATAGTAAAGGGTATAGGCGACTTTTTCGGCGGCTTTGCTTCAGGTAGCGCCCTTACCAAGACCTCTTATCTGATAATGGGCAGCTCTCACGTGTTCAGAGGTCAGATAGTAAAGGGCATCATCTATTTTGCCCTTGAGGTGCTTTTCGTTTTATATATGCTGTTTTTCGGCGGAAAGTACCTCGCTATGTTTTTCGAAAACTTCTTCGGCGGCGGTAACGTCGGTAGGGTAGAGACCCACGTTTCCGACGTTTGGAACGATGAGCTTGGTGAATACGTAAAGGTAGCAGGGGACAACTCCTTCCACATCATCCTTTACGGCATACTCTCGCTCTTCGTTATTATCTTCTTCTTTATGTGCTACCTTTCCTCTGTCAAGGAAAGCCGCCTGCTTGAGGAGATATGCATTATCGGCAGAAAGCCCGAGGGCATAAAGGGCGACGTTAAGCGCCTTGCGGATAAGAATTTCCACCTGCCCCTGCTTTCGCTCCCCATGGTGGGTCTGTTTATGTTCACGGTAATACCTCTTGTTACCATGATACTCATAGCCTTCACCAACTACGATGCCAACCACGAGGTGCCCGAGCACCTGTTCCAGTGGGTGGGCTTCAAGAATTTTGGCGAGCTGCTTGATACCTCCTCATCCCTCGGTATGACCTTCTGGAGGGTGTTTGGCTGGACGATAATCTGGGCAGTTTGCGCTACCTTCTCCAACTATTTCCTCGGTATGGCCCTTGCTATACTCATAAACAAAAAGGGCATAAGACTCAAGAAGCTTTACAGAACCCTTTTTGTTGCAACTATTGCCGTGCCTCAGTTCGTGTCCCTGCTTATTATGTCAAAAATGCTTGACACGGGCGGCGGCGGTCTCGGCAGCGGCGGCGGTATCATCACCCAGCTTATCGAAAACATTTTCGGTTATCACCTGCAGTTCGGGCTTGATATTACAACCACCCGTATCTGTATAATCCTCGTAAATATGTGGATAGGCGTGCCCTACAGTATGCTTATGTGCAGCGGTATCCTTATGAACATTCCCGACGATCTGTACGAGTCTGCCCGTATCGACGGAGCCCGTCCCTTCCGTCAGTTCCGCAAGATAACTCTGCCTTATATGCTTTTTGTAACGGGACCCTACCTTATAACCCAGTTCATCGGCAACATAAACAACTTCAACGTAATATACCTCTTAAGTGGCGGCGGCCCCGGCGATCTGATGAAATACACCGACGGTGCAAAGGGTACCGACCTTTTGATAACCTGGCTGTACAAGCTTTCTCTCGGTATCGACCGCAACTATAAGCTTGCCTCCGTTATAGGTATACTCGTGTTTGTAATTTCCGCCGTGTTCTCTCTTGTTATTTATAACAAGTCCTCGGCGGTGAAGGGGGAGGACAATTTCCAATGAGTGAAAAGAATAAAAATACCCAAAACCCAAGCTCAGCTCCCCTTACCGATTGGGCAGCTATAGATAAGCTTGAGGCAGAGGTAACCACCCTGCCAAAGCGCAAAAAGACGGGCGGTATGCGACTGAGACGTATTCTCGGCAACACCGTCGGTCAGACCGTGCTGACCATACTCAGCATAATCTGGGTCATCCCCTTGTTTTACCTGCTTATTCAGTCCTTCCGTAAGGAGCCCGGTGCGTGGAGCCCTACCTTCTTCCCTCAGGAGTGGACGCTGGATAACTACAAAAAGCTGTTCTTTGAGACAGAGTTCCCCCGTTGGTACGGCAACACACTGCTTATCTCCATCATAAGCTGTGCCATTACCACTGCCTTCGTGCTGATGGTGTCCTACGCCTTCAGCCGTATGAAGTTCAAGGCTCGCAAGCCTATGATGAATATAATGCTCATCCTCGGTATGTTCCCCGGCTTTATGAGTATGTCTGCGGTATATTTCCTGCTCAAGATACTCCTGCCCGACAACTACCAGTCTCACCTGAGCCTTATTATTGTGTATTCCGCAGGTGCGGCACTGAGCTATTATATAGCCAAGGGCTTCTTCGACACAGTGCCCCGTGCTCTCGACGATGCGGCACGTATCGACGGCGCAAACCGCTTCAGAACCTTTTACAAGATAATACTTCCTTTAAGTAAGCCTATCATCATCTACACCATACTCGTAAGCATAGTTGCCCCTTGGTGTGACTATATTTTCGTGTCCTACATTATGTCGGGCGTGCCTGATACGGGTATGTACACTGTGTCCCTCGGTATGTACAAGTGGCTGGAGAGGGAGATGATACAGCAATACTTTACCACCTTCTGCGCCGCCGCCGTTGTGGTGGCTACCCCCATTACTGCGCTGTTTATGTGGCTGCAAAAGTACTATGTACAGGGCGTAACGGGCGGCGCTGTCAAGGGATAACGGGGGAGGGACAGGGTTTTGAAAAACAAATGTCTTTCCTTGCTGCTTGCTATTTGCCTGCTTCTCGGCCTTGCCGCCTGCGGCGGTGACGGTGATGACAAGGGCGAAAGCAACGTAGAGCTGAATATTATAGACGACAACTACCGCAACTGGTACGAGATATTCGTCTACAGCTATTATGACAGCAATAATGACGGCATAGGCGACCTTAACGGTGTTACCGCAAAGCTCGACTATATCAAGGAGATGGGCTTTAACGGTATATGGCTTATGCCCATACATCCGTCACCCACCTACCATAAGTACGATGTCAAGGACTACTACGCCATAGACCCCGTTTACGGCACCATAGAGGATTTTGACAGGCTTATGACCGAGGCCCACGCAAGGGGTATAAAGGTCATAGTGGATCTGGTGCTCAACCACAGCTCCAGCGACCACCCGTGGTTTAAGGCGGCCTGCGACTATATCAGGGAAAACGGTACCGTGGGCGGCGATTACGGCGACTACTACAACTTCAGCACCGAAAATCTTGGCGGCTATTCGGCTGTTTCGGGCACGGGCTACTATTACGAATCCCGTTTCTGGAGCGGTATGCCCGACCTTAACCTTGACAGCGAAAAGGTAAGGGCTGAGATAGTGGATATTATGAGGTTCTGGCTTGTGGACCGCAATGTGGACGGCTTCCGCCTTGATGCGGTAACCAGCTACTACACGGGCAACGTGGACGGCAATATCGACTTTCTTGGCTGGGTCAACACCGAGTCTGAAAAGCTTAAAAAGGACTGCTATATAGTGGGCGAGGCCTGGGAGGGCAGTGATTATCTGATAGACCGCTATTATGAGAGCGGTATAGACAGCTTCTTCCTCTTTACGGGCGCTCAGGCAACGGGCACTATCGCAAGCCTTGTAAAACAGGGTAGCGGTAAGCAGCTTGGCGAGCTTATGCTGAGGCTTGAGGAGACCTATGGGGACGTAATACTTGCCCCCTTCCTAGGCAACCACGATACCATGCGTCCCGGCAGCTTTATGCCCGGCGAGGAGAACGTGAAGATGGCGGCAGGCGTTATGTCTATGCTTGGCGGCGGACTTTTCGCTTATTACGGCGAGGAGATCGGTATGATAAGCAAGGGCGGCAACAACTCCGACCCCGCAAAGCGTATCGCCATGAAGTGGGAGCCCAAGAGTATCTACGAGGGCTGCTGCTACCTGCCACCCGAGAATACCACCGTTGATGAGACTTATTACTACTACCCCTCCGTGGCTGAACAGCAGGCGGACAAGGGCAGTATACTGAGCTACTATAAGCAGGCTATGACCCTTCGCAATATGTTCCCCTCTATCGCAAGGGGCAAGACCGAGTATTTCCCCGAGGGACAAAGCAGCTATATCTGTGTGGTAAGGAAGACTTACGGTGATGAAAGCGTTGTCATTGTATTTAACCTCGACACCTTTGAGCAGACGGTAAGCCTTGACAAGGCGACTCTTGGCGATATAAGCCTTGCCGGAGAGCTGCTCACTAATCCCGACACACAGGTAAAATGGGATGGGGATAAGCTTACAATGCCCCCTCAGTCCATAGTAATTTTCAAATAGTTAAAGGAGAAGCAATATGGCAAGCTTGTCATTAAAGCACATCTATAAAGTATATGACGGCGGCGTAAAGGCGGTAAACGACTTCTGTATGGAGATAGAGGACAAGGAGTTTATTGTCTTTGTAGGCCCCAGCGGATGCGGTAAATCCACCACCCTCCGTATGATAGCAGGTCTTGAGGATATCACTGCAGGTGAGCTCCGTATAGACAACGAGATAGTTAACGATTTCGAGCCCAAGGACAGGAACATTGCTATGGTGTTCCAGAACTATGCTCTTTATCCCCATATGACGGTGTACGAGAATATGGCATTCTCTCTTAAGACCGCCCGTATGCCCAACGACGTCATCCACGCCAAGGTAACCGAGGCGGCTGAGATACTTGGCATTACCGAATATCTTGGCAGAAAGCCCAAGGCGCTCTCCGGCGGTCAGCGTCAGCGTGTAGCTTTGGGACGTGCCATCGTGCGTAACCCCAAGGTCTTCCTGCTGGACGAGCCTCTCTCCAATCTGGATGCTAAGCTCCGTGCGGCAATGAGAGCTGAGATATCCCGTCTTCACGAAAGACTCGGCACCACCTTTATCTACGTAACCCATGACCAGGTAGAGGCTATGACTATGGGTACCCGTATCGTTGTTATGAAGGATGGCTTCGTACAGCAGATAGATACCCCCATAAACCTTTACAAGTATCCCGATAACATCTTTGTCGCAGGCTTTATCGGCACCCCTCAGATGAATTTCTTTGACGGTACTATGGTAAAGCAGGGTGACAAGGTCACCTTCAGGCTTGATTGCGGCACAGATATCACAATGGACTACATTCAGGCTGACAAGATACCTCTCAAGTATATGGACGGCGATAAGAAGATCGTGTTCGGTATCCGTCCCGACGGCGTAAGGCTTGGCAAGGCAGAGGACGACAGCCTCTGGGCAGGTGCCAAGGCTATAGTCAGCGTGGTAGAGGTGCTTGGCGGCGAGACCCTTGTTTACGCCAACCTTAACGTGAACACTCCCGACGAGGCAGAGGGTCAGATAATCATTAAGGCAGACCCCGATTGCGTGGTGCACAGGGGCGACGTGGTAGATATATCCATAAGCAAGAAGAAGTTCCACGTCTTTGATAAGGAGACCGAAAAGAGCATAAGACGCAGGCTTCCCGAAGAGAACATAGTAAAATGCTCCGTAAAAGGCAGCAGGCTGTCCTTTGGCGGTCAGTCCTTTGCTCTCCCCACGGCGATAGCCGCCAAAGACAGCGACAGCGCAGAGCTTGTAATGCCCGTATCTGCCGTAAGCCTTGGCAAGGGCGAGGGCAAGGCTACCCTCCAGTGGACCGAGGACATAGAGGGCAAGACCCTGTACTTCCTCAAGGTGGGTGAGCTTACTCTGTTTGCGGCAGAGGAGGGCGATGCACGCTTCAAGGTGGGGGATGAGCTTGCCTTTGACGTGGATATGTGTGCTATAAAAGTCGATAGCTGCGGCATTGCTCCTATGGCTCTCGTGAACACTGTGGACGGCGTGTTCTCCAAGGAGAAGAACGGCAAGCAGTACCGCTTCTTTATGGAGATGGCAGGCAGCAGACTGTTGCCCGACCCCGACGTTTGCAGAAAGCTTTTTGCCTGCAAGGGCACTAAGATTTTCAAGACCGATATACAGTACGTCTTTGACGCCGCCGCCGTTTCCGTGGTGGACAAGGCAGTTGAGTACGCCACCCTTAGCGGCACCGTTTCTGAGGTGCTCGACTACGGCTATATCAAGTACGCCAAGGTCAGTGTGGGCGGTGAGCTTATCACCGTAGCCTATGACGGCAAGGCAGGGGATAGCGTAAACCTCAGGATAGACCCCGCACGCATCACCGTAAAGGACAGAAAGCTGGATATCATAATAGTATAAACCCAAATAACAAGAAAAGCGTGGCGTTAGGTACTAAACGCCACGCTTGTACTTTTGGGGTCCCCACTAAGCCGTCAGGCTTAGTGGGGCGGTGTTTCGGGGTCCCCACTCAGCCGTCAGGCTTAGTGGGGTGGTGTTTCGGGGTCCCCACTCAGCCGTCAGGCTTAGTGGGGTGGTGTTTTGGGGTCCCCGCTAAGCCGTCAGGCTTAGTGGGGTGTTTATTATCAAAGCCCTGCTTCACGGATGCCCCGTATATAAGCGGCGACGGGGCGGGGCAGATATATATCAGGTTGCAATATCTCCCACAGTATGCTATAATATCCGTAAAGCCTACGGCGATATTCAAAGGAGATACGTTATATGAAAATACTGATGATAGGCGCACACCAGGACGATAACGAGTTCCGTTGCGGTGGCACCGCCTACAAGCTGACACAAAAAGGTCATACCGTAAAGTTTTTAAGTCTTACCAATGGTTGCGGCGGTCACCACCTGATGACCGTGGAGGAAACGGTTGCGGCACGTGAGAGAGAATCTGCCGCAGTAGCCGAGCTTTTGGGCATAGATTACGAAATATGGAGCGACCAAGCCGACTGCGCCCTCGTTGCGGACCTGCCTACCCGTCGCCGTCTGATTTGCTGTATACGCAGCTTTGCCCCCGACGTCATCATCACTCACCGCCCTAACGACTATCACGCAGACCACCGTGCCTGCGCTCAGCTTGTGCAGGACGCTTCCTATATGCTGGTAGTTCCTCACGAATGCCCCACGGTAGGCGCAATGAAAACCATGCCCCTTATTATGTATTACGAGGACGGGTTTACCCGGCCTGAATTTAACTGCGACGTGATAGTAGGGATTGACGAGGCAATAGACGTAAAGCTAAAAATGACCCACCTTAACGTGTCTCAGGTGTATGAGTGGTTGCCATACACTAAGGGCGAAACAGTCCCCACCGATGAAAACGAGCGTTTTGAGTGGCTTAAGGGAATGGACGTAAGCAAGCCCCACACGGACGAGGAGGTGTTAAGCCTGCCCCGTGGCTACGCCGTGCGTTTTGCAAGGACTGCGGCAAGGTTTCGCAGTAAACTTATAGAGAAATACGGCACAGAAAAGGGCGGCACCGTAAGATATGCAGAAGCCTTTGAGCTTTGTCAATACGGGTCAGGGATGAGCGAGGAGATAAAAGCCCTTTTTGCCGCTCTGTAAACGGGTTCAAAGTACAAGCTCAAACGTAATAAACAAGCGAGACGTATGGTATAAAACGCCTCGCTTGTTTGTTTACATATCAGTCTTCAAAAACTGCAACTGCCCTGGCAGGTGCCCCGTCTGAGTCTGCCGTCTTAAGGGGCAGGCAGGCAAAGGTGAACAGCTCTCCTCCGCAAAGCTCAAGTCGGGTCAGGTTTTCGATATTTATGGTGTCGCAGGCATCAAACAGCCGCTTGTGCCTTGTAAGAAAGGTGTCGGCTATGGGGTCAAGCCCTATGGTGTCAAAGCCGATGCCCTTGTAGCCGCCTCTTATGATAAGCTCAAGCACATCGGTATCAATGCAGGGGTAGTCCCCGAAATATTCGTCGGTGCCCCAATGGCGGTCGTAGCCTGTGTTGAAAAGCAAAAACTCCGCCTTGCAGACCTTGTCGCCGTAAGGCTCAAGGTGCTTCAAGGTGATAGCCTCCCCGTCCTTTAGCCCTTTGCAGTCTATAACAAGAGCCTTGCCCACAAACCGCTCTGCGCTAAGAGCGTCAAGGGTGGTGCGGTGGGCAAAGAGATGGGCGGGTGGGTCGATATGGGTGCCCGTGTGCGAAAACATCGAAAGCCTCGTCTCCTTAAAGCCGTCCTTTTCGTAGCTGTTGGCAGGCTCAAATACGGGCGGCTCTGTGCCGGGATATACGGGCATAGCAGGGGTTATTGTGTGTGTCAGGTCTATTACTCTCATAATGTTACTCCGATAAAGTCTCGTACAGTGCATAGGCACTGCGTCTTATCAGGTCCTCCCAAGGGTAGACATCCGTATCGTGCCCCGCAAAGCACAGTATAAAGGGATTGTCCCCCAGGATTATGCCTACGTCATTGCTGAGCTCGTCATCCTCGCCGGTCTTATGGGCGATCTCTGCCTTCCGAAGCTTGCCCCCCAGCTTGTGGTTTATCTGCTGCATAAGCAGGGTGTCCATAACCTCACGGCTCACCTTGGGGTTTATAAACTCCCCACGGTAGACACGCTCAAGCAACGCTCCCATTTCTTTGGGGCAGATGCTGTTTTGTATTCCGGCGGCAGACGCCTCGGCATCAAACAAAAGACGGCGTATACGGGTCTTTTCAAGACCCATTGCGGCAAAGCCACGCTCTATGTCCTCAAGACCGCAAAGCCTTATCAGGCGGTTGGTGGCAGTGTTGTCGCTGATGCAGATCATCAGCCTGCAAAGGGTTCGTATATCGCATTCCACAGCCCCCGTGAAAAGGTTTAGCGCACCACAGCTCGGCACCTTGTCACCCTTGTCTGTAACCAAAAGATCCTCCATGGCAAAGACGCCCTCAGAGCTTTTTTTAAGTATGTGCATAAATAAAGGTAGTTTGATAATGCTGGCGGCACCGTAGGACTCGTCCTCGCCCACTCCGTATTCAAACCCCGTTACAAGGTTTTTATAGTACATACCAAGATGTCCCACGAGGGTAGCCATCTCTTTTTTTATTTCTTCAAGTACAAAAAGCTCTCTGCTTTTCATATAAACACGCCCTTTCAAAAAAGCGGCTTGCGTCAAGCAAACCGCTTTAGTCGTTTACTTATTTCTTGCCGAAAAGACCGCCCAGCTTGTCGCCGAGAGAATCAACAGAGATCTTTGCCTTTATACCGTCCACAATGCTCGATATCTTGTCATCGGGCAGGTCAACGCCGATAAGTCCCTCCACGGTCTTGACGGGGTTGCTCTTGAAGTTTGCCAAAAGGTTCTCGTCACCCTTTATCTTTTCTACAAGCTCGTTGATCTTAGCTTTGATATCCATAATAAATTCCTTTCGTAAGTTGTGATACCTGAATTATACCACGCAAAACGCCGCCTTGCAATAAGCAAAGGCAAAAAAACTTTATCCGCCCCGTCTTTTTTTGAAAAAAACGCCCTTTCTGCTGCTTAGCGCAATAAGCACCTGCGACGGCAGATAGAAAAACCACGCAAGGTTAAAGCCCGAAAAGATAAGACCGTAAAGCCAAGTGTCCTCGGCAATAGGAAGATACCCCTCGGCGGCTACCTGTAGACCGATCACCGTGTCACAAAGCAAGAAAAGCACAAGCCCTAAGGCAAACAGTCTGCCCGACCTGAAACGCAGGCAGGCGCAAAGAATATTAACTGCCAAAAAGGCATAGTAACAAAGGGATACAAGTGCCAAGGGGTCCGTCCGCTTTCCCAAAACTGCCACCGTTGCCGCTACCGCAAGGACGGCAAGGCAGATGCGGACGGTGATCAGCAAGGGACGCCTCAGCGCTCTGTGGAGATATACCGCATATACGCTCTGCACTCCAAGGAAAAATACCATCCCCCAAAGCCGCACTGACGCAGAGCATAACACCAAAAAGAAATCTGCTCCCACCGTAAGCCCCAAGCCTGCGGTGATATAAGGCGAGATGCGCAGGAAGGGCAGGGAATAGATAAAGCACAGCACCACAGAGGCAAAGCAGCAGTATTTAAGCGTCTCTCCTCCTGCAGTCATTATAAAATAATACAACACCGCCTCAGCCAACAGAAAGGCAAGAGTAAACAACCCACTTCTCCCGATAGCAGAGCGGCGTTCTTCCACAGCGTTCATAAGCACTCCGTAACAAGCGTTTTCTCGGTGCTATTATATCACAGCTCGGCACGCCTTGCAATATATACAGCTAAATAGAACGCCGCTTAACTTTTTAAGCAAAAAGAGCAAAAAACCCTTGACAAAGCTATCGTTTTGTGGTATCATAATCGACGCCGAATGACCTGCGGGTGTAGTTCAATGGTAGAATCCCAGCCTTCCAAGCTGGTCGTGCGGGTCCGATTCCCGTCACCCGCTCCATAAGCACCCATAGCCGGCGTCTCTATGTGCCTTTAGCTCAGCCGGATAGAGCATCTGCCTTCTAAGCAGAGGGTCGGGGGTTCGAGTCCCTCAAGGCACGCCAAAGGGTGCAGACATTGCCGTTTGCACCCGATGATATGGTGGATATAGCTCAGTTGGTTAGAGTATCAGGTTGTGGCCCTGAGGGTCGCCGGTTCGAGTCCGGTTATCCACCCCATACGCTTTTTAGGGAAGTCCAATGTGTAAAGCATTGGGCTTTTCTCTAAAATCCGGTCTGCAAAACTACTCCTTTGGCAAATCACTCCGTACAACCCCTTGCGGCTCAATCAAAAAGGTGCAGACCCTTGCGGCTCAATCAAAAAAGGTGCAGACCCTTGCCGCTCAATCAAAAAGACGTAATGATCGGGCACCACCATAGCTGTCCCACTTCTACGTAAAAGTGAGAAAAATTGAATAAAATCGAGGCGTGGCGCAATTGGTAGAGCGCTTGCTTTGGGAGCGTGCCTAGCAGTTATAGCCGAGATTTTACGGAAGTTCTGAAAAGCCTTTACTTATGCGGACTTTCGGCACTTTATAAGAACGCAAAACAGCGTGGAATTTGCGTTTGACCACAGTTTGTCCCACTTCCACGCCAAAAGCGAGAAAAAATTGAATAAAAATCGGGGTGTGGCGCAGTTGGGAGCGCGCGACATTTGGGATGTTGAGGCCGCAGGTTCGAACCCTGTCACTCCGACCACTCAGCCTTAGTAGTCCTTGGATTGCTAAGGCTGTTTTGCGATATTATTGTTTAGATGAGGTGGTAGAAATGGCAAAGGAATTCAAAGTCTTTTTTTCTTGGCAATCTGATTTGTCAGCCAACCAAACAAAAAGATTCATCGAGGAAAGCATCGAACTTGCAAAAAGTCTTTTGCCCGAGTCAATAATATTAGTGCCAGACGAAGCTACACGCAATCGTTTAGGTTCTCCTGATATTATGAATTCAATTTTCGAAAAAATCGATGAATGCGATCTATTTATTGCTGACGTTAGCATTGTTGGCCATTACGAACTGCCAGCAGCAGAAGATGATGAAGAACCTGAAATTAAATATCTTTCCAACCCCAATGTTCTTCTTGAATTAGGTTATGCAGCTGCTCGTATTTCTTGGGAAAGATGTGTTTGTTTTGCCAATACCAAGTTTGGAGCTATTTCTCAATTACCGTTTGATTTAAATCACAGAAGAATAACTGATATTTCATATGAAAACAGTACACGCAAGCAAAAAATTTCAGACATCGCAGAGATAATCAAATCAACTGTACTCGCTTACATAGATAAACCCATTGCTAAAATCGGATTCGCACACCACATGATAGGCTGTTTTGATTTAAATAGGGGCAACATCGTAGGTAAAATTATCCCTTATAACAGCGTCACCATGGATGCATATTGTAAAAAAACTCAAACATTACTTGAAAAAGCTAAAGCAACCGTTATTGAAATTTCAGAAATCAAACTTCCTGCTAAAACAATTCTTGTGGAAGAAGATTTTGAAGAAAAAAATAGGGATATGACTATCGGCGATATTTTGAAAGACTCCGAATTGTCAAGAAAAATATCGTTAATGGTAACAAATGCTCATGATGTGAAAATTGATAAAGACTATATAAACGCAAATAGTAAAAAATACTTAGGAATTGATATTGAAGATAGCTTTTATAATGTAGGCAATTTACAAGAGTGTTCGTCCATTATCCCACACACCGCTCCCTCTTTAGAAGGATCAGATTTGGAAAAGAAAAAATTTAAGCTAATTGAACAATTAGAGGAGATGTTTGCAAAAATCGAATTAAGAGAAGTTTTTCGAAAATTATTTGATGATGTCCTAATTATTCCACTGTCGATAAAGAACGCGTCAACCAAACACGACGAAAGAATATCGATCAATATTAAAATCAGCCAAGGAACGCCTATACGTCCCACATCGACGTTTTTTAATCCCGATTATGCTGGATTGGAAGGATTGGTATACGATGAGAATTTGATAAAAGAACTATTGAAGCTACCAGAAAGCAGTCTAATCAAGTACGATTCATCATTTTCTAGAGAAGCAATATCCCCGGTTGTTCCTCGTATCAATATGCCAACTATAGATGCATTCGGATATATGTCATCTCCATCATCAGATTTTGAAAATTACGAGCAAGAATTGCAAGACTATGTTCAAGATATTGATGAAGAATCGGCCAATGAATTTAGTTTTTCTATAGGCGCCTTGCGTCCAAATGAAACAGTTTGGCTTGATAAAGTATTGCTAATTAAGCCCATGAACGGAATAATAACGATTGACTATTCGTTGAAATCAAACAATACAACTGGATATATATCAGGCAGTCTTTGTTACAATCAAGAGGATTTATAATCTTTTCTTTGTTTACTGCAAACCAAATTTTGAGGGCGGCTCTCACGAGTCGCCCTCTTTTAGTTTTGCTTTTTCTTCCGCTATCTCCCCTTTGACTCTTTCAATCATCTCGGCAAGTTTGATTTCGCACTGCTCTTTCGTTTCGGCGTAGACGTTAAATTTCTTCCGTTTGCCGCCAGGCAGTCTCGGGAAGAAGCTACCTTCCCACAGGTTGTCGTTGATCTGATACAGACATCCCGTGCCGCTCTTGCGTATCTTCCTCGGCACTGGCTCGAGATGTGGCTCTGTGGGCGCACACGGAGCGTTTACGGGCGGTTTTGCCGTCTCCTCGGGTGTTTGCTCTGCCACGGGCATCTGTGCGTTTGTGCCGCCGATTTTGCGGTCAATGCTCACCGCCGCCTGCATCTGCATCGTATCGGTCATGTGGCTGTAGATATCCAGCGTTGTCGCGGCGGAAACATGACCTATCGTCGCCGACAGCGTTTTCACGTCCATGCCGTTTTCGAGTGCCATCGTGGCGAATGTGTGTCGCAGATCGTGGAATCGCACGTGCTTGCATCCCGCCCGTTTGAGGAGTATCGACAGAATGTCACCAACGGATGTGGGATACCTCGGCACGTCGGGATTTTGCGGTGACGGGAACATCCAGCGCGAGTTAATTGTTTCCTTATACTTTTTCAGTACCTCCACCAAGGACGGCGGCAACACCACCGTGCGGATGGAGCTTTTTGTTTTCGGCACGGAGATCTCAATTTTGCCGTTCACCGCACACGCCTGGCGGACGATTTGAAGCTCGCCCGTTTGGAAGTTGAGGTCGTCCCATTGCAGTCCCATCAACTCCCCTCGGCGCATCCCTGTGCCCAGTTCCAGCAAGAACAGTTCGTAATATCCGTCCTCTTTGGCTTGGGCGAGGAACCGCTGTAGCTCGTCCTTCGTCAGCACCTGCATCTCCCGCGCTTTCTTTGGTGGCAGTTTACAGCCGATGGCAGGATTGATTCGTATCAGTCCTTCGGCTACCGCTTTTTCCAGTGCCATTCTGCAGCTTGCGTGGCAGGCTCGCACCATACGATCGGACAGTCCCGTTCCATATTTATCAACGTACTGCTTTCGACCGTTTCGCTTCAGCCGTGCATAGAACTGTTGCAGATCGTTTTGCGTCAGTTTGTTCAGCGGTATCTTGCCGATCTCGGGAATGATGTGATCGTAGATTCGGTTCTCGTAGTTTCGCTGAGTCAGCGGTCGGATGGCTGGCTTGGAATAGTTTTCATACCAGAACTCCATCCAATCGCCGAACAGCATGTCCGGCTTGCACCGTATGCTCTGCGGTCTGTATTCTTCTTTCAGTTTTTCAAGCTTCTCGGCACACTCGGTCTTGGTGTGTGCAAGGACGTTTTTGGTGATAGGCAGTCCCTTGTCATCGTAACCGACCACCACTCTGCCTTCCCACCGTCCGTCGCTTCGTTTGCGAATCATACCTTCGCCGTTCTTTCTTCTCTTAGCCATCTTCCTCACTCCTTTATGATGAGGTCTTCCATGAAGCCACCGACGATGTTAGACGCTCGCTTTTGCATGTCGGTGGTCACGTGGGTGTACGTATCCAGCGTGAAGCTAGCGTTGGTGTGCCCGAGGATGCGGGACAGCGTTTTGGCATCCACACCGCCCGTCAGCGCGTGGGTGGCGAAGGTGTGGCGCAGATCGTGGAAGCGTATCAGCGGTAGTCCCGCTTGCTTCAACAAGGTTTTCATGCGGTTGTAAGGATACTCGGGATGCATCGCCTCTTCGGGTCTGTAGATGTTCGGGAAGATCCATTCGCTCATCGCCGTTTTCTTTCGTTCTCGCAGTATCTCCGCGGTGCTCGGCGGCAAAAGGATGTTGCGCATTCCTGTTTCAGTCTTGGTATCGCCCCAGGTCACGCCGCCGCCTTTCTTTCTCTTCACCGTCCGCGAGATCTTCAGCCGTCCCGTCGCTTCATCGAAGTCCGACCACCGCAGTCCGCAGATCTCACCGAGCCGAAGTCCCGTGGTCAGCTCGGTGTAGAAAAAGTCGCGCCACACCTTGTCCTGCATCACGATGCACATGAACTTTTCCAGCTGTGCTTCGGTGAGTATCTGCTTAGGTGCGTAATTGTTTCTCGGGATGGTCGTGCCGTCGGTCGGGTTCTTGACGATCAGCCGCTCCTTCACCGCCGCGTCCATCGCTTCGTGGAGCATCATGTGAACACTGCGCACCGTGCTGTCGGCGAGCTCGTGTCCGCGAAGAGGATGCGCCTCTTGCCGACCGTTCTTTTTTATTTTGTTATACATTCTCTGCACGTCGGCGGTGGTAATGAACGCCACCGGCTTATCGCCTAGGTAAGGACTCACGTGCGTGCGGATCATCGAAGCGTAGCTGTCCCAGGTACTCTCGCGGATGGTGAAGATCATATACTGGTTAAGCCATCGGTCGAGCCACTCACCGAGAGTCATCTTGCTGTCCTCGGTGAGCTCCACGCCACGGTAGTCCTCGATGCGCTGATGCAGTTTTTCTAGGGTTTCCTTTTGCGTCTTGCCGTAGACGTAACGGAAGATCGGCTTGCCGTCGCTCTTGTGTCCGACGGTGATTCTGCCTTCCCATTGACCGCGCTTCTTCTGCCGAACCATTCCGTCACCCGCAGGTCTTCTGTTTGCCATAGTTCTCACTCCTTTCTGTAGCACAACAACATACCACAACTCTTTTCGAATATCCAGCGATTTTACTAAAACAGTTTTGAGAACTTCTCAGTCCTTTTGCCAATGGTAGGCATCCTCAAACCCAAGTGTACCGTTGATTCGTTTCACTTCGTTGATACACTCTTGACGAAGATTTGCAAGCGTTCCTTCTTCCACTTCGCAGTAGGCGGCAAGGATGTTCATCATCATTGCCATCTCAATTGCCAGTTTAAACAGCATTCTGCACATTCGAGTGTCGCTGCTGTCCACGATCGCCTTCATCGTTGAGACCATATAGTTCGGTAGCATCCCTGGACTTTCATCTGCCCGTAGGTAACCGACGTATGCCTGAATTGCTTTTTCAATGAACTCTGATTGACTTCGGCAGTCATCGTCTTTGTACATTTCTTTTACCGTCTCCATTGTTTTGGGTGTCACCCAAAGCGGAAACTTGATTTTCTTGTTGTTTTCCATAATAATTCTCCTTTCTTGCTGTAACCCCTGCCACAGCGCCTATGATTTTCCTTACAACACGGTGCTTTTCGCGTTTTGCTGCTCCTTACGTAACCCCCATCCTTTCCAAACAACCCCAATTCGTCTTGATTTTAAAAATGCCGAAAACCCTTGTTCGGTCGGCGTTGCCGTCCGATGTGTTGCGAGTCGAGGGTCGCTTACGACCCCGACTCTTTCACCTGCTTGATTTTCGACCCTTGAATTTGGTCGAGTTTCTCAAGCTTTTCGAGCGCTTTCTGTCGGTACATCTCCGCTTCAAAGCGCGTCAGTTGCCTTTGAAAGCGGTACTCCACCGCCTCTTGAATCGGGCGGATAGTATAGAGCAAGGTGCCGTTGTGTTTTTGTCCTTTCTTAGTGATGACGGTGGTCGGCTCGGTGGTGATGAGTTGCTTTGCGACCAGTCTGTCGATATGCTTTTTCACGGTATTCTTGCTCAGCCCCACCGCAGATCCGATGGTCTTGTAGCTCGGGTGACATTGAAACGTTTTCCTGTCCTCACAGTACATCAGATAAGCGTACACCGCGATCTCGCCTGCCGAGAGATCCAAACAAAATATTTCGTTCGGCAGAGGAAAATAATTTTTCACCGCGTCACGCTTTTGGTATCGGTTATACTTCATAGGGCACCGCCGCTTCCTCTTTTTGAGAACTGCGGTAAATCATGTTCCACCATCAGTGCCACCGCCGTGTCCGAGTGAACGGTACACAGCAGAAGGAGCTCCGCAAGCTGCCTGATTGTTTTTAGCCGAGGCGATTTACGAAAGAAATTCAGTGCCGAGTCCAAGTGCTCCGGCATCATTTCTTCAACCATGATTCTGCGAATTCCATCTTGCCCGAATGTTTCGCCAAGGAAAGTTATCGAGTCAGCGTTCCACAATTCTTTCATCGCGCGTCTCGCCTTGTACTTGAATCTTTTGCAGGGATACTCTCTGTCTCGCGACGGATGGAAGTAGCACTCGTCTAGAATATATTTCAGATCTTCTGAATCGTATAGGTATAATTTTTCTTTACTCAATTGCTACCTCCTTTGGGTTTGAAGTTGCTCTCCACCCACTCTCTGAATTTTTCTTTCGGTACAATCAAGCGATTGCCAACTCGGATGACCGGGAACCCTTTCTCATGCATCAGCTCGTAGGCCGATGACGGTGCAACGCCCAGCACCTTTGCCACCAGTTCCGCATTGAGAAACAGCGGCAGTTCTTCGTAGTTCGTGTAGATTGATTTTTTCATTTCTGCTTTCTCCTTTTGATTTTTTGATAGTCCTCTACTGCCGCTGTCGTGTTTTTACAGCGGCTCTGTTATTACAATGAGCATTCGTAATCAGCCCCTTTTCAAAATCATTTTGTTTTGAAAGCTCTGAGGTATAGACAGCCGACACGCTCGCTCATCTTCATGAGGTCTTGGCACATTCTCTTAGCGCTGTCTGCTCGCTCTCCACCATATCGGTGTGTCGTGGCGAAGCTGTTACAGAGTTTTTCATTATTCATATTTGCAGACTTTCTTTTCTTGTCTGTCTGTGATATAATTCTAATATGGATATCGAACTTGTTAAATGAAAAAGTATTCTTCACAAAAAATTCAAAGATTGATTATAGACAAAGGCGGTGATACGGATGGAGAAAGCCAAAGGCTTGTATGTCACGATAGACGAAAACGGAAACCTGCAACATACACTTGTGACGGATGAAGGCGAAGAAGAATTGCACGATACCACAGTCAAGGACGAGATCCTAACTTTGGTGGATTGGGACATCCGTTACTACGCCGAACGCGTTTCAGAAATATACGATGCAGCACCATCCGTAGAAACCAACGATCCCGATCGCTACGGCGAGATCAATATGGATGACTTCGACGAAATGATGCGGAAAGTAAATAAGTTGCTCTACGACGTGGTATCCAGTGATTTGCTTACCGGAACACTTACATTGACCGCGCTTGAAGATCTTAATTTAGCGGACGACGGCACGGGACTGTTTATAATTGAAGCAAAGAATGCTATCCTTGACTGTCTCGAGCAGATCATCGACTTTCACATGCTTCTCCGCAACATTGTTGCGACCTTGAGCGAAAGAAATGAAGTGGACATGTCCAAGCTTCAGTACAAAAATCTTGCGCAAGCTTCGTTCACACAGATTTATTCCTACGGTACCGGAAGAAAAACACAGTACTTCTTCCGTTCTCTGACAAACTATTATCACTTCCTTTTACTCCGCTTTCTTGATTCCAAACCGAACATTGCTTGGTGTCACTGTTGCGGTAAATTCTTTTATCCTGCAACAAAAAAGGTGACATTGTATTGTGATCGAATCATTGAGAACGGAAAAACATGCAAACAAATTGGGCCTACTCTAAAACGAAAATCCATTGCAAAGAACGATACCGTTCTGATGGCATATGAACGCACCTATCAGAAAATGTACAAACGCTATGAACGCTCGAGCGATTCACCTCATCCTCTGTCGAAGGGGTTAACGCAACTCGGATTCTTTGAATGGAGTGATAGAGCGACCGAAGCGAAAAGACGATATCTCAATGGTGAGATATCGGAAGAAGAGGCCCTGAAAGAAATTGAGGTTAATGATTAGCTAATTGAAAAAGCGGAACCGAGCATAAAACTCGATTCCGTTTTTTCTTTGTCTACTGCGGTGCAGTTTTTAGATTTCTCCCACCGTTTCCATACCGTCCATGACCTCGACCATGATCCGCGCCGCCAGAATAAACCCATCGGCGAAGGCTTGACTAGCCGTGATGTCACACATCTCGCTTTGGCAGTCCTTAAACTTTTCGAAAGTTTCTTTCTGCTGTTCGGTGAGGGTTGACATGAGGCTTTCCTCGTTCTTGCAGATGAGATTCACCAGCTTATCCATCCGCGATCCGCACTTTATGTCACGCTCGCACGGGCTGAAGTTTCCGTAGGACAGATCTTCAAGCGTTGTCATGTTCATACCACCTCATACAAGAAGAGGACGACTCAGCATCGGTCATTCCCGATATCGAGTCGCCCTCGTTTCTCATATTTTCTGCCGCGATCAGCGCGTGCTTGACGATCAGCATCTCCAGCCACGTCCGCTCGTCGTACTCTGCCGGACGGCCGTCCCTGAGATATTGCGCCATCGCCGCGCTCATCACGCCATACTTTTCGCCTCTGTAAACTTCTTCTACTGTAATTCGTGCCATTTTCGCACCTCCTTTGCAGTACACAACAGTACCACAGGAGTTTGCGGAAGTCCAGAGAAAAACAACTTTTTATTCTGTAACAATCTTCTTTTTTTCAATATCGCTACAAACCATTCGTGTTACATAATTAGCATCGTGTTTACAAGTTTCAATAATGTATTCATACGATTCTTTGGTAATGCCAGGAACATGTAGAATATGTTGTAAAATCAGATTTTTAATATACACGTTATCACGCTCGATTAACGAAACAATATGGCGATTAATAATTTCTCGATTATCCGTATTTCGTAATAGAGCTAATAAAATTCTCGTGGAATTCCAACGTATATCAACATAATCTGTATGTAGCCACGCAAAAGCATAATGGAGTATGGTCGTTTCTATCGGCTTTTGAAAAGCTACATTGGAAGACAGCTCTAAGTAATTAGCAATAAAACTCGTAACAGAAATTGTTGTTGCGATATTATCTTTAAGATAGGGAAATAATTCGAGTAAATCTGCATGCACATCAATATCCATAGCAGAAAATAATATTTTAAGGCTAATAGTCAATGCAATGCTATCAATATTAGATGAGAACGGAAAACTGTCACCAGCTATTATTTGTGATTCATTTTCTAATATGTTTCTATAGACAGCTTTATTACGTTCATACGATTTAGGATATTTTTCAATTATGCAGCACAACAGAGCAACTGCATCCATTTTAGTAGATAGTGATTCTCTTGACTCCAACAAAGTTTGAGACACTGCTAAAATTATGGAATCAACTAAGGAGTCTTCATATTGTTGATCGCTATCTAATAATATAGATTTAATTGTGGCGATTTCCCTTGTTCCGCGACCAAAGTACCTGCCATTCTTTCCTTGTGTTTCGTTATCACTCTTGACTATTTCAAGATACTTTTTTAAGAATACTGGGTAATCAGAAACTTTATTCTCTGTAGTTTCAAGTCGGTAATTATTATTATAAAATTCCGGCAAATATGTCTCTACGGTTTTATCAAGTTCATTAGTTAATTCACGATTTTGATTTCTAATTACACACAGAAAAAAAGGGCTTCGTTTTACTAATTCACAATCATTTTGCAAAATATCAATTATACTCGCAATTAATTTTTTTGCATTTTCCTCCCGCATTTTAGTTATATCAATTCTTTTTGATATAAGTTTAAACATGTCCATATACCATCGGCTAAGGTGCTTCTCAACAAATTTGCAACATATTTCTGCTAAAACATCTTGTGACAATCGATGAGACACATTTGAAAGGTTTTTGAAAACACTTTCTCCAATGGAAATATTTTTGTCTTCATCATCAATCCAAGCGTAAATAATTTTTAGCATTGAAGATTCATAAAAACGGAATTTTTCGTCATTTAAATAATATCCAACCGTTGCAAAACCAAGCAATTGCTGCCTTATTCTCCTATGAGTTATTGGATGCAAAGAACAAAAGTCCATTATTTTTTCCGCATCAGCATCAGAAAGCTTGCTCAGTATTTCCGGGAAAGTGTTTTGAATACCTACCACTTCTTTTTCTTTTCCGCCTCTTATTGCATACTTAAGCAAATCTCTGCGAAAAGACCAATCATCATATCTGCTTGACAAATAAAAGAGGAATTCTTTTGCTTTATCAAAAATCATAAGGATATGTGTTAATGAACCATTATACATAGCAACTATGAACGTACTTGCCAGCAGTTTACCAAATTCATTCAAATTTCCGCCTAAAGAAACAGTATACGGCGACTCGGTTTTGTGTTTATATAATCCTTGTATATATTTTTCTTGTAACGATTCATTACACCTATCAATCACAGGATAATACAACTCATCTTGACTATCATCCAATTCTTTTTGTGCTTCAGATTCAAAGTAAGTATTCTTTTGTTCACACAGTTCCCAATGTTGATTTCGCAGATCAATCAAAATATCCTTTATGATCCACGAGGGTTGCTTTGCATCTTTTGCAATCTTAAGTGCATCACCTAGGTACTTGATGCTATCTTCTATTTTTCCATTAAAATATGATTGAATTGCTTGCCATCTTAAACTAACAACATCAAAAATTTCTTTGTCTTGAATCGATTTCAAGCACTCTAAAAACATTGAAACGTTAAACTCTTTAATAGTTTTCCCTTCAAACAAGATTGGCAAGAACTGAATTCCCCAATCATCCAATTCACTGGTCTGAATAGGATCGTCTGGGAAACGTGAGAAAGATATTCCTGTAATAGAGTGTAAAATATAATCCGTGGTTTTATCGATATTCTTAAGCACAGATTTTGGAAAACTCGTATCTTGACGAGTACTTATAGAAGTTATGTCAATATCTTTTGTAGACTCCAATTCTGTTTCAGACATTGAGATTTTCCCTTGACAATAATAATGATAAATGCGAACTATATCGCTCAACAATGCTGTTGCACCATTTTTACTAAGTTCGTTAAAGGTGTGCACAGTTTTACTTTTTGCAAAGTTTGCACCCATCAAGCTTTTTTCTAATGGTGTTTTTTCTTTTTTGGCTTCATCACAAAAATAGTATAATGCTTTGATATTATTTCGCTGTACAACATCTATTTCTGCTTTTACGCCATCCGGTATCCCATCTGCATTATCAATAAGAAAAATACAAACATCGGAATCTTCAAGTGCAAAAGTATAATGTACTCCCGCACTAAGTGTCGATGCTTCTTCACCCTCAAATGTATATACTTCTGCTAAACCAGTTTTTTCGATAGACTCTTTAAGTTCAGCACGAATGGGATCATATTTCGGGGGTTCATCAGCTCTATCGCATTTCGAACTGATGAAAACTTTTATTTTTTGTGTCGCTACTATTTTACAGTTCTTATCCTTCATTTTTGTGACCATACCTTTCTTGCTAAACGAAAGTTTGTGCGTTTTTCGCCGCCGAAATTGCTGTCCTATTTTTTACAGCAAATCTACAAATTTCCTGTCTGAAAAAATTTTTCAGACTTCACTTCCTCTTTTATAAATCACTATATTAAAATTCCATTACAATGATCTATCTCATGCTGAATGATCTGCGCTGTCCAGCCGGTGTAGGTCTTGATGCGGTTCTGCACTTCCAAGTTCTGATACTTGACCTTGATGGATTTATAGCGTTTGCAAGGTCTCGGCCCGCCGAGGAGGGACAGGCATCCTTCCTCGGTATTGTACGCGCCGTCTTTTTTGATGATCTCTGGGTTGAGCATCACGGTATATGTAGGAGCCGGTCCACTCTCGTCAAGAAATGCGATAATGCGCTTTTTCACGCCGATCATATTCGCCGCCATGCCGACACAGCTATCCTTGTGAGCCATAAGCGTATCCAACAAGTCCTTTGCAACCGGCAAATCCTCCTTTGAAGCCATCTCCGCTTTTCCCGAAAGGAATATCGGATCGTGCATTAGTTCTTTAATCATTTCGCACCTCAAATCATCCATATTTACAACAAACTATCACACATAGCCTGTGTACAAAAATATACGAAAACTACGTTTTGTAGGAAACATTATCTTCATTTTGCATATATCTGTTTCTTTTTGGCTGCATATTTTGCAAAACCAGTTGACTTTTCTGCTCGTTTGTGCTATAATAAAATCCGAGGTGTACTATCATGAGCAATATTGGAAATTATTTAATGAAAATAAGGCAAGAACAGCAAATATCTATTCGCCAGCTTGCTAAATTAACCGGAATTAGTCATAGTGAAATTAATAAAATTGAAAACGGCGAGCGCGAAAATCCTTCACCGTTACATATCAAATCAATAGCCAAAGTGTTCGGAATCAGTCAGATCGAATGTTTAAAAATCGCCGGATATATTGATGAGGATGCTCAATATCCTCTTCCGGATTTTTTATCAAATTTTTCGCCGGAAGAACTTGAACAAGTTCAAGCATATGCCAATTTTTTGCGTTCCAGTAATAAGGAAGAACAAAAGGAGACCCAAGATACTATGAAAAACAATTTAAAGGTTGCAAGTTTATTTGCCGGCATTGGCGGTATTTGCTATGGATTTAAGCAAGCTGGTGCCGAAGTCGTATGGGCAAATGAAATTGATAAAGACGCCTGCAAAACATACCGCCACAATTTTGGCAATGATTATCTGATTGAAGGCGATATCAAGGAAGTTAATCCCGAAGATATTCCTGATATAGACATTTTAAACGGCGGTTTTCCATGCCAGGCGTTCTCTGTCGCGGGATATAGAAAAGGATTTGATGATGAGCGCGGAAACCTTTTCTTTGAAATCACAAGAATACTTGAGGTTAAACGTCCGCGAGCTATTTTACTCGAGAATGTGAAAAATCTAGAAGGACATGATCACGGCAACACTTTCAAAGTAATCAAAGAACAGTTGGAGTTACTTGGCTACCATGTTCACCATAAGGTTTTAAACACTATGGAATATGGCAATGTACCACAACACCGCGAACGTATTTACATAGTCGGTTTCTTATCCAAACAGGCATACGATAAATTCATTTATCCTGATAAAATCCCTCTGACTAAAACGATACATGATATTGTTGATGTCACAGACAGAAAACCGCTCGGTCTGTACTATACAAACTCCAAATATTATCCCGAACTTAAAGAAACGATGATAAACAAAAATACTGTATATCAGTGGAGACGTGTATATTGCCGTGAAAACAAAAGCAATGTATGTCCCACATTGACAGCAAATATGGGAACCGGCGGACATAACGTACCTCTGATAATTGACGATTATGATATCAGAAAACTAACTCCCGAAGAATGCGTAGGATTCCAAGGATTCCCTCCGGAATTTTCATTCCCCGATGACATCTCTAATGCAAGCAAATACAAGCAGGCTGGAAACTCAGTTTCTGTTCCTGTTATTAAGAGAATCGCAGAAGCAATGGTAAAAGCCTTAGCTGATTAATCAAAAGACCGGTCGTTTAGACCGGTCTTTTATCATTCAGTTTCGGTCTCTTCTATTCCATAAAATTGTTCATATGTTCCGATTTCTGCAAAGTCAACGGAATAATCTAAGTCGCCGTGCTTTGTAAACACTACGCTGTCTACACCAAATCTTTGAAGCATTTCATAAGTAACTACAGTTCCTTCAGGCAGTTCAAAAACATTGCGTAGCAGCCACTCGCCTAATATTTTATTCGGGTTGCTCATAATAGCTTTACCGTCCTGCTGGCAAATCTTCGCAGGAATTACAGAACCATCCGGCAATGTCAGATTAAATACTGTATCGCGTCCAGGGAAAAATCCAACCGTCCGTGCTCTGTCTTCGGCAGGATACGGAATGTATAACTCATTCGGATTGCGCGGTCTTCCCGACGCGTTCCATTGGTTAAGACCGCTTTTTTCAGCTACAAATTTAGTGCCGTCTGACTTTGTAGAATACAATCGCAGACATATTTGCGGAAGCCGAGGCGCCTGTACAGGACGCAGTATTTCTTCTGCGACATGGACCTGTTCTTCACCGTACATAAGAGTCATTAGGAAGTTGTACGGATCGTCCATTATCTCGACATCAAATGTATCAAGCAGTTCCATATCCTCAAAAATCATATAGAGGGTATTTTTCGAAACGCTGAAATGATACGTATGATGTCCGTCTGTAAAGTATGTATTGTTAACGTTACCGCGGTTCGGTATCAGAGAAAGGTTATCTATATCGATATACTCGAACGCATGCTCCAATACCTGCATGGCGCCGGGAACACGCTTAACGATATGGTATATCATTGTATCAATACCGTTAAGATTTTTCGTTACACGGATTCTCTCATTTCTGTATTCAGCAATTCTACGGACAAGGTCTAATCCTGTAAGCCCTGCAAATGTTTCACGCAGTCTGCCGAATTCAGCTACTTTTTGGTCATCCTGTCCCATCCACGTTTTCAGACCGATACCTATCCTATTCTTCTTTGCATCGGCAGAACAATCCATACGGGCCAGATTATCTGCCTCAAAATATTTACAGAAAATATTTTCGTGAGCTCTGTAAGGAAGGTATGGACAATCGCTCTCAGAGAAAAGCTGTGTCAGATTTCCAATGATAGACAGCATCCTTTTGTAGTTCTCACGTTGATTTAACGGTTGGTTTTCATAAAACATGCAACTGCTCCTTTCAAGATTAATCTGCTATGATTAGTTAATATTATTTTCAATTTCTTCAGCTAAATCTTTGATTAATTTATCTTTACTCAAATATTCAGACATCAAAAACTTAGTATCGATCATTATACCGGCAATTTTCTCATACAGCTTATCGCCTTGTTTCCAATCCGACACCGCATAACCTATATAATGCATTTGCTTATCGTGTGATTCTTGGCTTTTTTGAAGATTGCCTGGCAAAAGAAATGCATTGTATATTTTTTCGAAAGAAAACCCCGGATTACTATCAATGTATTCCCCATATGTGATCTGCTTGTGTATAGACGATGTATTGGGCAGATCTGAATTAGAGCCTGTATAACCGTACTTATAGTATTTGCCGTCAAGGACATATGCATTTTTACCTTTGATCATAATCGTATCAGGTTCCAAGGCTCGGTTTGCCTGAACACCTTTAATATGCCAATAAGATCTGGGAAAATATAGAGACTTTTCTTTTATTCCAAAAGCACCGTCTATAAGCTTTTCCCATACATATTCAAACTCAAAGGTTCCGTACATATAGTCCTTCTGTTGAAAAACTTCGTCACGCTGGCTTTCTATAATAGACAGCATATCAGAAAATAATTCTTTACTACGGTCTGTATTTGTTGAAGAAAGTTTTTCTAACACTACCGCCTTAAATAAATTTTTATTAAATTTAATCTTCGGTTTTCTGAACGATTTGTTTGTATATAGCCATCCTATATGTACAAATGAACAATATACACAGTAATCATAGATTTGTGCTATAAGACTGTTGTTTAACGGTCTATTTCTTTTAACCATAAATTCTGTATATACCGGTCCGTTATTTGTGTATGACGGATTACATTTTTTTATAGTTCTGCTCCAATTAATTTTTCCGCGCACTCCATTTTCGTACAAATTTTCAAATTCGGTATAATTTCCGTCATTTAAAAATCTCAAAACCATTCTTTGATATGCAAAGATAGGGAAATCATCCGCACCTGGCTCTCTTCGGTCCGGCCGTATGTTTCTCTCCTCTTTATAATGGAATGTCTTAAGGATTTTAAGCAAAAGGCATATATCTTCGCGTATTTCCGTTTCCTGTTCAGATAATTGAAATCCAATAGGAAAATGTACCTGCGGTTTGCCGTTATACATTTTTATTCCAACAAACCTATCTGCGTCAAAGCCTGTGGATACACTGCATATTTTAGTCAGCTCTGCGTTAGTTTGCATCGTTTTCACTTTCCTCTGCGGCAATATCAAATGCTAAATTAAATACCTTGAATTTTTCCGTCTCAAAAGCGGCTATTAAATCTTCAAGAGTCTTGTACTTATCAGAGAAAATAATATCTTTATTGTATTTAAACACATCATTCCACAAATACATAATTACTTTTTCAGCAAAAGCAGGGTTGTATTTGCCGTCGATCAACTTCAAATCTTCCTCTTTGATAAAATAAGCACCTAAGCGTTTGTCCTCATTGCTCATGGCGTCAGAGTTGTCTGCAACAATTTTCTCATTAATCGCTATCGCAAACCGAGCCCAAGTTACAGGCTCTTCAAGAATTTGAATTTTTGCATATTTTGAATGCACAATATCATTTTTTATCATCTTCATCTTCCAGCGGCGTTTGAAGGCTGTATCCAAAGTAAAAACGCTTTGGTCCGAAGTATTCATAGTGGCAAGTATAGTCAAGTTGCCGGGCAGTTTAACTTTCTTTTCAATATTACCGTATACTTTTCCTGAAATATCGTGGTTTGTTATCCCATACCAGCTTTCTCCGTTGCTTTTACGGTCAAGCAACTGAAAAATATCGCCAAAAATAGCAGGTGCATTTCCCCTGTTAATTTCTTCGATTATCAAATAGTATTTATTTGTTTTATCGGAAAATGCTTTTTTCAAAATCCTTGTGAAAGGGCCCTCTGAAAAATCGTACTCAATCTGTTTGGTATCCGGATTTACTTTCGGCAGAATTTGTCCAACAAAATCCGAATATGTATAATCCGGATGAAAGACAACTCTTTCCATATAACGTTCATCTTTGCAATACTCTTCTTCAACCGTATGGCTTTTCCCGCATCCGGGTACGCCGTAAAGAAGAATATTATCCCCGTCCGTATGAATATTTGATTCTTCATAAGATTCTTCAGATGAACCTTCAGGCGCTTTTTCTCCAAACGCCAAACTGTTTAACACCAATATAGGAAGCTTCCCAAAGATCTTATCTGCAAAAGAACTGTCGAAAATCTCTCTGATCCTATCTTGCAACTGCGGTTTTCGCTCTACCATCGCACGCAATATAGCAATCGCCTGTTTGTCAGTTAATGATTTGATTGCCTGATTCTGCTCGCCTTTAGTATTCGGACCTATACCAGCAGCATCGTAAGCATCTAAATAAGGAATAAATTCGTTTCTCTTTATTACATCGGACAACACTAACTCCATCTTCAATCCGAGCCTAAAGTTCCTTGCATTTTGCCGGTCGTATCCTTTATCAAACGGAGATTTGGTAATACTTGCAAGTCCAATAAGTCCTTTTTCCCAACTAACTTTATCTCCTCCAAGTGTAATGAATACAAAATTCCCCTCTTTAAGTTCGTCTTCCAGTTGATTCAATTGGTCAATTACAATACTATCTTTTCCGAGTTTTACTTCACTGACTAAATCTGTTGCAGCAGGATTTGATATTTTAAAACCAAAAAATTTCATTTTATCCCCTCTATTCATACTTTCTACTAAAAATTCAAAATGACTGGGTGTGTCTTTGTTTTCAATAAATTCAGTCAATTTCACTTCGCCGTAATACACAAACGGCGAATGATGAACCGACCGATAAAACAGATATATTGTATCCTTACCGCCATTCAAATTTGAAGTGAGCCGCTTATCGTTCATATGGCTGATTTCACCAGCTATATGTAATTTGTTTCCGTCAAGTTTATCTATGTATTGGGTTGCATATGAAGCCTTTTCTTCGGTCACAAAAAGGATAATAATATCCGAATCTGCAGGAGTAACTATCCCGCGGCGGATTGCATCATAAGATTTATATCCCCATAGTTTAGCTAACGTTTTCTGATCATATTCTCCAAACAATTTTAATTGATTTATGTCTTCGTGTTTCATTCATAAAACTCCCTTAAAGATTCCATACTGCGCAAATCTCCGGCTTGCACATAATAATTATTAGCATCCATGGGTGTCTTACCATTGAGCAACGCCCCTTGAGGAATAATATGCTTATTTCTTATTACCTGCTTTAAATCGCCATTAGTTATAAAACCAACATAATCATACGACCATTTTTGCTGTTTGATTAGCTTTATCAGTTCCGTCTTTTCAATAGTTTCTTTATATAGTAACTTTTTGGCTTTCATTATGTCTTCACAGCTTGGCTGGATTCGAACCAAAACAATAAAGTCATACAGGCTGTTAGGTGTACCTAAATTTGGAATATATTCTCCGTCTTCATTCCAATCCTTAGTTTCCAAAAGCAAAAGCTGTCCGAAGTGCTTCGTGGATTTTACCGCAACTTCTTTTTCACATACAGTTAAGTCAACCTTATCCCATATTCCTAAATCATAAGTATCAAAGTCAATTTCTATCGTATTGTCGTACTTATAAAAGAAATTCACAGCCGCGCATTCAGCAAGTTTTCCCTGAAAGGTATTAGCAAATATTTCACCGTTTTTTCTTTCAATCTTTCCACCGCTTCTTGATTTCCTGTGTTTTTCATCAAATGCCATGGTATATGCAAATTCAAACACTCTTTCAACAGTTTCGTCTTTTAGTTCTCTAACCTGTTTATAAGCAACTTTACGAGTAGTAATATAACTATTACCTTCTTGCTTTAAGCGTTCAAAATTTATAGTTGACAACAAAACTTCCGGCTCATCAGCACTCTTATTGGCACTGCAGGACCTGTTCTCCTTTGTACTCGTTTTACTATCGGTTTTAAATATCTTCTTAAAAAAGTTCATAAGCCCTCCTTCTTTTTAATTGCACACAGCACTTCTTCAATGCACCGTTCTGTTTCTTTTCGGATCTCTTTTTCCCAAAAGCGAAGAACCGTCCAACCATCCGCAACAAGTTTCTCGTTAACTTCTTTATCGCGTTCAATGTTTCGTTTGATTTTCTGTTTCCAATAATCAGAATTAGTTCCTATACGTTCTGTACTTTCCTTGTAGTTTTTTCCGTGCCAAAACTCACTGTCACAGAATATTGCAAGCTTGTATTTAGGCATAACAATGTCCGGTTTGCCAATCAGTTTTTTGTAATTCTTTCTGTATCGGAATCCGCGAGCCCACAGCTCTTTGCGAAGTATACATTCAATAGAGGTATCCTTGCTTTTTATAGCTTGCATATTTTTACGTCTTTGTTCTGATGTTAAATTATCCATAAGACTCCTAACGAATTATCAATTTGGCATAATTATATATTGGTCATTAGAAATAACCATGTTTACTGCTTCTATTCCTTTGTTAGAAACCAATGCTTTTATTAAACTTTTCTTTTCGTCAGGCATCGACGCTCCCATAAAAACTCTTGTGATTTTTTTCATTGGATACATATACCGTTCAATTCCATCGCCACAGATCTCTTGCCCGACTTTCATATTGCGAAGTTCCTTTTCAACAAAGACCAATCTGTATTCTTCTTCATGTTCCCATTCTGTAGACTTTGTAATGTAAGGTTGCGCGATCATTTTTATAAGAAAATGATCTTTAGCTATATCTTCCTGGTTCATTTGAGCAAATAATCTACCGCAATATTCTTTGGCAAAACGCTCAGCTTGAATTTGTGGTCTATCAGTCATATATTCCACTTTAAACAGATGGGCTGGATCTTCTTCCAATTCGAATTCTATACACGCTCCAGTATGTTTATCTCCATAATAAGACCACATCAAAATTGAATTAAATCGTTTGGATAAGCATCCAATGTAAATTGTATCTCGTATTTCGAAAATCTCATGAAACTTTTCTTCCTCAGTTTTGATAAGTGACGGAAGTTCTGTGTTCATTTTTTCTTTAGCGTCTATCAACGCCTCTGGGCTTTTACTTATTTTAATCGCGGAATTAAGATACTTTTTTAGTCTATTAATTTTAAAATATGGATCATAGGCAGTTGGTTTGATTCTGGAAAGTTTCTGCACAAACTTATACTCAGCACTAATGATAGAGAACCATACTCGTTGCCAAAAATGCGTAGCATTATCTGACGCTTTATCAAGCTCTTCAAAAACTTTTTGATCTATTATGTATCCATTAAAAACATCAATTGCGTTATTTAAGTCATCATCACTCCACAAAGGCAAGCAATCAAACGGGTCATTGAAAGTTGACGGGGAAGAAAGTGCAAGCTTTGATGTTTTTATAATTTTAAGTGCAGTTTCGCTCGATGTGTATACGTATAACTTCATAAATATCACTTCTCATCCGGTACGATCTCAACGATATCATCCATTGTGCATTCGAGCGCGGTACAGATCTTTACAAGGACATCGCTTGATACGACGGCACCGTCTTTGCCCATCTTGGTGATGGTGGCGATGCTGATACCAGCTTTTTCGGCAAGTTCTTTCTTTTTCATATCACGGTCGATCAGAAGTTTAAACAATTTCTTATAACTAGCGGCCATTGCATTACACCTCATAAGTAGTTATAGTCAGTGCATTTTATCACTAGTCCACATTATACCACACTGCACGCCAAATAGCAACAGTTTTCGGCAGAGAAATACTGTGATTTCAGCATTTATCGTTTTTTCGTCACAGAGCAGCTGTGTGTTACTGGATATAAGGCAAGTGCTTATCAAATATAACAAAACCAACCGTTAAGATCTTCTCTTTGCGGTTGGTTTTACAAGTGATATTCAAATTACACACAGCCACCTAAGGTAAGAATGACCTTGGTATGCTTATATCCTTTATTCTTACTGCTGCATTCCATAACGATATAGTAATCGCTATCATCCTCAGCTTTTACGACAATTCCTTGTGAGTATGGCGTTTCCCAAAGAGGCTTTACTCCATAATAAGGAGCAACAAATTCATTCGTAGGATTCGGCGTTTCCACATTGAAACCGTTCGCAAACAACCACGCATGATAGTTTTTAAGTGCAGGAGGTGCCCCCATTACTTGAAACGACATCAGTATAGCTGTTTGAAACTCCATCTCGTTGTCGATTTCAATTACATATTCTTCAGTGGGATCAAGAGCGTAGTCATCGCCGGATGATTTTTTCTCAACTTCATTAAGTCGTATCTTTTTCATTGATTCTGTTCTCCTTTAGGCCGCGTTCCCACATAGGCTTGAGATTGCGATACAAATTCATTGACTCTTAAAAACGACTCTCCCAAATCGTTCAAACTAAGAACCAACATGTATTCTGCCACTTCTCCGGCGTGGTCGATGCTACGCATTGGAGGTAACTTTTGCCGATACTCTTCAAAGCTGTCTCCTACAACTAACCATTCATCGTCCTCACTATCGTAATAGCAATTGTATTCGTGCCACATAGCCTCATCGTAATCTTCATAAAACTCTTCATCGGCCGAGAAATCAGCCCAGGGAAAAAGTCTTGGAAAGACTTCCGTGTATGGTGTAAAAGGGAACCAATATGGATATGAATACGTTTTAGTATCGTTTCCGTCGTCCACGATCAGTTCGGTTTCACCTCTACCGCTGCTCTTATTGACCCATTCTGTGGAATGAAGTTTAACCACTCCACCTTCCTGAATAATTTGAATAAACTCTTTCTGAGACAACAGAAAGTTGTAGTTCACAATATGTTCCGGCAAATTTGTCAAGGTAAGAAGCTGTTCATTAGAGGCGCTATTCAAGAACACTTGCGCCAACGGAACTTTAACAAAAAATCCTTTTCCTTCGCCGCCTTTGGTTCGCTCAATCGTCTCGCTCGTCAGTTTTTGCCAAATACAAATATCTTCATCCGGGTTATACAAAACAACGATACACGGCAAAGAGTTTGTAGTCCAATAAACATATTGCCGTTCGTCTATATCGCGAAAAATGACACAATCATCTTTCTGTTCTTTGAACCAACTTTCTCCGGTTTTGATTTGCAACGCAAGTAATTGCTTCGGTTTACCTGTTGCATCAACAAATTCAATGTGAGCATCAATGCCGATATCGTTAACCGGTTGCTCTCTAAACATCCAATTATTACGTTCAGCGATTTCACCACAGTGATTTACACCAATACGTTCTGTTCGATTTGCCATAGTCAATCCCCCCTTAATGGCAACTGTATATAAGAATTATACTACGAATCTCCATTTCTTTCAAGACATCCCTTTTTCTTTGTTTACTGCGGGGCAAGGGTTGTCTCGCGAATAGATTTGGCGGAGTGTTTGAATATCTATCTCCGGATTGGCAAAAATAACTTATATCAAACAAGTGGAGGTAGTGAAATGTTCAAACACGAAAAGATGCTTTTTCATCCCGTGGAGGTGGAGAGACCCAACCCGCAGTATGCGGCGCTTTTGCAGGAACAGCTCGGCGGCGGCAACGGCGAGCTTAAGGCGGCTATGCAGTATATGTCCCAGAGCTTTCGGATCAAAGATCCCGAAATCAAGGATCTGTTCCTTGACATTGCGGCGGAGGAGTTGGGGCACATGGAGATGGTGGCGCAGACCATCAACCTCTTAAACGGTCACGACGTAGATGCCGCAAAGGTGCCCTGCGGTGAGATCCAGTCCCACGTTCTTTTAGGACTTAATCCGGGGCTGATCAACGCTTCAGGTTATTCCTGGACGGCGGATTATGTGACAGTTACGGGTGATCTGTGTGCCGACCTGCTCAGTAATATCGCGTCCGAACAACGCGCGAAGGTGGTGTATGAATACCTTTACCGACAGATCGACGACAAAAAGGTGCGAGAGACCATTGATTTTCTCTTAAATCGCGAGGAAGCGCACAACCAGATGTTCCGCGATGCCTTTAACAAGGTGCAGAACTCCGGCTCTAACCGAGATTTCGGCACCACCAAAGCCGCAAAAATGTATTTCTCCATGTCGGATCCCGGTCCCAACGCATTTGCGACGGGTGATACAAAACCCGTTTCTTTTGAGTAATAGAGAAAAGCCGATGAGGAATCGTTTGTTCTTCATCGGCTTATTCTTCACTGCAGGTGGGGATTGACTTTTCGAGGTTTTTATGATATAATATTCATATAAGTCATCGGAGGACAGTACACCGTAGTGTAGGGGATCGTAAGCAAATGCTTGCAGGCCGCCTGTCAGATAAGATGTCGAGTGAGCTCGGTTTACGCTTTTTGCGTTGCCGGGTGTTTTTATTTTTAGGAGGTTTTTATGAAAAACACAAAGGTTGAGCTTATTCCTTTAACGGCGGACGACCGCGAGCAGTTTATTCTTGATAATCAATGGTCGTTCAAGTACGGCGCGCTGCAGGAGTTTGGCGAGAGGGACGATCACATTGATGATGACGGTGAAATTATATCCCGAAAGACCATTGAGCGCTGCATCGACGATCCTAAGAACGAGACCTACTGTATCGTTGTTGACGGCAAAAAGGTGGGCGGTGTTATACTGAAAATCGAAAAGGAGACGCATCACAACGAGTTGGAGATCCTTTTCGTTTCTCCCGAAGCGCACAGCAAAGGCATCGGTTACGGCGCGTGGCTGGCGGTTGAGACACTCCATCCCGAGACGGTGGTTTGGGAGACCTGCACGCCCTATTTTGAAAAGCGCAACATACATTTTTACGTCAACAAATGCGGTTTTCAGATCGATCAGTTTTGGTGCGAGTATTTTCAGCCCGAGCACGAAATGCCCGACGACGAGGATCACGATCCCGACGAAGGTCCTGATGAAATGTTCCGTTTTATCAAGGTGATGAAGCCATAATCGCTTTTTCTTTGATTACGGCGACGCAAATTTCGAGGGCTGACGGTTTGTTTTCCGTCAGCCCTTTGCTTATCAACTGCTCGACAAATTGGAATTTTCCTAACTGTTCGACCTATTGGAATTTGTCAAATACTGATGATCTCTCTTATTTTTTGAGCATAATCGTTGCCGTGGTTTATGGAAAATTCGCCGTGATACAATTTTGGCAAAACTTGTAGTGTACTTTTTGGCAAGGCGTTGTGAATATCCACGGCTGATTTTCTTATAGAACTATTTTCCTTTTCACCGATATATATATGTACTTTTGCGGTACATTCCTTTATTGATTCTTTTAGGGAATACAATGAGTTGGCTTGCAAAAACGCAATCATATCTTTTTTTGAAATCGCACAAGTATCCCTAAAATAATGCTCAAACAAATTCGCTTTTATTTTTAACGATTTGAATTGAAGCGCAGAAAACCATTTATGTTTAATCAAGCCATAACAGCTGCCAAATGCCGGTTTTATCATATAATACGTTAGTTTTGATGGTCTAACAAGAGTACTTTCAACGACGGCATATTGGCAGATATCTTTCCGTTGGGATAAGATTTCTAACAGAATCTGCCCACCCAAAGATAAACCGCCAATCATCAAAACCGAACCGCCACAGTGCGCATCGATATATTCAATAATCTCCTTGGCATTATTCTCTATTGTTGTAAAAGCTTTGTCGCTTTCGGCGTGACCGTTCAGTATAGGTAAAATGATATGATAATCATTTTGAAGCGCATTTGCTACATCCTCATAATTCCACCACGACAACCCACCGCCGTGTAGAAGAATAATTGTATCAAGACAATGCTTTCCATATTCTATATACTTCATTTTTACACTCACTTGTAAATTCTTATTTTCCTAACTGTTCGACCTATTGGAATTGGGTTAATTCACATTTGTAGCGGATAACCGTTTCACCGTCATAAATTTCAGAGAATTCTGTAATACTAAAATTGTTCTTCTGATAAAAACCGACGGCATCATTATCCGTTTCAGCATATACAGACAATAAATCATAATTATTTATCACTTGTTTTATCATATAAGAACCAATGCCTTTGCCACGAGCAGATAAATCAACCGCAATTCCTAATATCTCAACTTTCTTCTGTTCAATAAAAGAAACAGCCATAACACCCACAATCTTTCCGTGACTAAAACAAGCAAAGATTTTTACAGAGTTATTATTCAGAAATTGTTCTACTTTCTTATTAAACTTTTCTTCGGTAGGCATAAACATACAGTGTTTGTAAATCTCATATGTTTGTAAAATATCGTTCTTGTGAGTTAATTCTATTAGGTTCATTGCACGCACCTACAAATTCTTATTTTCCTAACTGTTCGACCTATTGGAATTGGTATTATACTGGTTTAATCAAACCGTTTGTCCAGAATGTCTCAAAGGTTTCAGTTGAACCGCCGTGCTCGACAATTTTACCGTCAACAACTCTGTCAATGTCAACTCCCGTAA
>JAFXEB010000034.1 GCA_017521025.1 Clostridia bacterium
TCCCAGCCTGCAAAGCTGTAGCCTGTCCTTGTGGGATTGGCAGGTGCGCTTGCAGAGGAGCCATAGCTTACCGTCTGCGTCTTAAGCACTGTGCCGTCCCAATCCTTGAAGGTCACAGTGTAGGATGGAGCACTAACATTTACATAAACGGTAGAAGTTGCGAGAACCTCATCGGTGTCAGAATCGTATAGTTTGATAGTCACGACCCCTTGACCTGCAGCTGTACCTGTTATAGTTAGAGGCATTATGTGATTGTTCCAGCTACCCCAGGAATATTTAAAGCAATTCCCCGTGGTAGTGCAATCCACATATATACTATTGGAGGCGGTGGTGCCCGAATAAGAAATGCTTATAGTGTGACTGTTAACGCCCACCAAGTTGAGATCGATCGAAGAAACAGACGGAGTTACACGAGGCTCATACACCATTCTGGCGGATGTGTCACAGCCACCCGTCCAGCCGCTGTTAAAGGTAAACGTCAGTGTGCCCTTATATTCACCCGGCTCGTTTCGTCTGATAGATATCCAGTTGTTGTCATTGTTGTAAGTGCAAGAATGCGCCACTTCGCCGTTGGGAGCATAAATGGTGAGCTTTGCGGTATATCCGCTGGTGTTGTAAGAATCAAACAGAGCACCTGTATTGGTATCGTACAGCTTATAGCAAAGATACAGCCATTCACCGGTACGAACGCTGTCCACGGAATCCCCCATGGCGGTATCGGACATCCATATATGCATAACGCTGTTGCGCTCCTGATCCGCCTGCTTTTTAGCAAGGTATTGCATAGATGCATAGCCGGATATCCCGTTATACGTAACGTGCGCCCAATCGCCAACACCTGTGCCTGTAGCCTTTGTTACAGTAACAGTTGCACCCGAAGGAATAGAACCAACAGCACTGAAAGAGGTTCCGTGACCGCTGCGAATTGTCAAGTCAAGGGTGGACGTGGTACAGACATAAGTACCTGCGTAGGCAGTAGAGCAGTTGCAATACCCCGGTGAAACAGAAGAGGGCGCAGACCTGACATAGGAAAACGAAGATCTCAGGGTAGCCTTCGATATGGTAGCACCCCAACGGATAATGCAGTGACCGTCGCTGTTGCAGTCCGTATATGTAACGGTATCGCCATTGACTTCGGTTACATAGATAGAATGATTGTTGTTTTTATACCTGACTATATCACCTGCCTTAAGGCTGTCCAATGCTGAAGGCGAGGTGTTTGTATACCATCCGTTTGCATTGTTTCTCGGATTATAGCCGGTTGCATCGTATCCAAGCTTTTCCGCATACCCCATACACTGCCACGATAGCTGAGTGCTACCCGGGCAAAAGCCGTTACAGGTCTGCTTAGACGTACCCACTACGCCGTGCTGACTGCACGGCGTTGATGTATATCCATTTTGATTGTTTACCGAATTAGAAGAACCGGGATTGCCGGCGTGGTTCCAATACTTTCCATGAGGAAATTTTGCTTGAAGCTCTGCCAGCGACAAGCCCGTACTTGCAGCCTCTGCTTCAGTTGCAAAAGAAGGAAGCATTGCCACGCAAAAACAAATGATGAGAAGTGCGCTTAAAACACGATTAAAGCTTTTTTTCATAACCTTGTCCTCCAAAATTTTTTTGTGTGTTGTAAAACATCCCAATTTTTGTAGCCGGCCTTTTGCCGTTTACATATTACAAAACTCTCGGAAGCTTTCTTTTTCGCACAAAAGTAGCCAAAATTTTATAACTGCTTTATACGAAAAGAATTAGGCGGTTTTCTGAATAAAAACAATGGGGGAAAGGGGGCGTGGCAGGGGTGGTGGCAAAAGAAGGAGAACGAAGGGGGCACGGTGCATAAAGGGCATATTTATATCATTATTTATGTACAAAGCGCTTTGTTTGCGCAGATTTTGTTATTATTTAGGATTGACTTGGGGAGAGTTTTAGTGTAAGATTCTATATAGAATCGAGTGATAAGCTATATTTACTTTACCGAAGGAGACTTTTATGAAAAGAATTACGGCATTACTTTTGAGCCTTGTTATGTGCCTTGGTCTTTGCACCTTTACCGCAGGGGTAGCAGGTGCGGCGCTTGCCAACGTGGCAGGCAGTGCAGACTATAAGGGCACCGAGGGCGACGACAACGGCACCAGCGGCAACTATTGCGACACCCCTATCGGTAGCTGGCTCAGCTATCATGACGGTAAGCTTAATGACGGCGTTATTCCCACCGCAGATTCAGAAACCACCAAGGGGCAGAACGTTGAGATATGGAACGCTGCACAGGCGGCAGGCAATAACACAGTTGTTTTCAAGTTTGGCGAGGCTATCGACGTAAAACAAGTCAACGTTTATATGAACGATAGAGACAACAACGAAAACTGCGGTTATCCCACCAAGATAGAGATATACGTTGGCAACAGCGAGAGCATGTCTTCCGCTACCCTTATGGGCGAGGCTACCACCACCGACACAGGCTATGTAAGAAATTACAGCGTAAGCGGCAGTATTACGGGCAGCTACGTATTTATTTACTTTACCGTGGGGGCGCAGTGGAGGATCACCCTCTCTGAGGTAGAGATAATGGCACCTTCCACCGCATCGGGTGCTACTACCCTTTCTGCGCCCGTGATATCGGGCAACCTCAGCCGTATGGAGACCTTTGAGCCTCCCGTTATCAGCTGGAAGGCAGTTGAGGGCGCAGTAAGCTATGACGCATACATAGACGGCGTGCTGACCACCACGGGCATCACGGGCACCAGCTACGTACCCGATATGGACCCCAGAGTGGATTACGGCAGCAATACCAGCTACACCAAGGTACAGATAAAGGCAAAGGGTGACGGCGTTAACTACGCTGACTCTGCCCTTTCCTCATCCTACAACTTTTTCTATGTAGAAAAGCCTCTTGACCTCAGGGGCAACAGAGTTACCTCTGCTGACGTGATAATCGACCCCGGTCACGGCGGCAGCCAGCCCGGTGCCTGCAACGGTACCCGTCAGGAGAAGGATGACACCCTTGCTATGTCCCTTAAGCTGGGCGAGAAGCTTGAAAAGCTGGGATATACCGTAGCCTTCTGCCGTATAGAGGACGTGGATGACGGTCTTATGAGCCGTGCCGCCAAGGCAAACGCAGGCGATTTTGATATGTTCATCTGTATCCACCGTAACTCCTACAACTCATCTGCCAACGGCGTTGAAACTCTTTACGAGACGAACGACGCCCTTGACAAGGCTTTTGCACAGGCTATACAGAACAAGTTTGTTGCCCTTGGCATCTTCACCGACAGAGGGCTTAAGCCCAGAGACAACCTTGTTGTCACCAACAACGCCCGTGACGACCTGCCCACCTGCCTTGTAGAGCTTGGCTTTATCGACACCGTAAAGGACAACACCGCCTTTGACACCTATTTTGACGAGATAGCGCTGGCTATGGCTGAGGGCTGTATGACCTATCAGGGCAAGCGCTTTGACACCGCAGGTACCCTTACCGCCGACGGTGTTGACTACGCCTACACGGGCACCACCCTTAACATAAGCGCAAGCACTGCCGACATCAGCTTTAAGCTTGGCAACGGCTACGGCATAAGCAGCATCACCTGTACCGACGGCGCAGGCAGCTACGCACCCGTATACAGCAAAGGCGGCATGGCAGACTTTGTTGCCTCTGCAAGTGGTAGCTTTACCGCCCGTGCCGAGGCAGCCGTAAACGGCACTGTTACCACCACTCTTAAGTTTGTGAACGGCTTTGGCGCAGAGAAGACTATAGCTGTTATCACCAGCCCTGCCGTTAAAGCAGACCCCTTCACCTTTGCAGAGGGCGCCGACAAGGAAAACGTAAGGGTTGACAGCGGCAAGGGTTATCTCAGCTTTGGTGCCGGTGCTATGAACGCAGATGCTGTTATGGCTCTCTTTGCCGATACAGATATGAGCATTGCAAAGCCTGACGGTACCGCCGCCAAGGGCCTTGCCTCTACAGGCTGTGTTATCTCCACCACCGTAAACGGCGTTACCTCCACCCTTACCCTTGTGGTTTACGGCGATATCGACGGTGACGGCACTACCTCCACCACCGACTATCTCAGTCTGAGAGGTCACCTGACGGGCAGTACCCCTATCAGGGGCGTTGGTGCCGCTGCGGCAGACGTTTCCAGAGATGACGACCTTTCCTCCGCAGACCTGCTTATATTCACCCTTGATATAAAGGGCTGAGAAAACAAAGAACTAAAGTCTTAATAACAGAAAAAGCGAGGCGCTACAAATGGCGTCTCGCATTTTTTGTTATGATATTTCCCATGGAAAGGAGCAGGGCAGGACTTACTGCACTGCCCGAGGGGAACTGTGCCCGTCTAAAACCCCTTTATCAGTCCTGCATCATATCTTAGCACAAGGGCGGCGTCGAGGGAGCTGATACGCCCGTCACCGCTTGGGTCTGCTACGGCAAGGGCGGCTACCCCGAATATGCCCAAGGCGGCATCTGACCGCAGTATCAAAGCGGCATCCAGTGCGTTTACTTTGCCGTCGGCGTTTACGTCGCCCATAGCGCTTTGCGCTACGAGTATACCTGCGGGCAGGTCAGATGCGCTGCTTGCCCTGACGCAGTTTTCAATCCCCTGCCCTGCGGCAAGGGAAAAGACACTGCCGCCGTATACGTTGCCTGCAGCTACGCTGTCCTTGAGCGACGCTATACCCTCCTCGGCGCTTTCGCACTTACCGCAAAGGCCGCCGGACATAGCGCCGCCGCCTGTGCTACCCAAGGCGATACAGCCCTCCATAGTCGCCACGGCACCTGCGCCCACGGCGCCCACCGTGCCGAGCACGCCGCCTGCGGCTGTTTTTTCTACGTTTACGTCCCCGTAGGACAAGCAGTCATTGCAAGCAGACAGCGCACTGCCGCTGTCACATTTGGCGGAAAGGGCACCCCCTACACCGCCGCCTATGGCACCGTAGTTACCCGATGCCCTGACTGTGCCGTACACGGTACAGCCCTCTGCCACGGTGCGGCTGTGGGCTACGGACGCTCTGGACTCGGCGTTGCCGAAGATACCGCCAACGTAGAGGTCGCCCTTTACCCTTACCCGTGCTGTGCAGTCCTTAACGCTGACGTGTGCGTTCTTACCAAAGCTTGCGGAAAGGGCAAGCCCCACAACGCCCCCCGTATAGGAAGTGCCGTTGATACTGCCGCTCACAAAGCAGTCCTCCACAGCCGCCGTTCCCTGATAGGCGTAAAGCCTGCCTACCAGCAATGCGGAGTAGTTGCCGCCTTCAACGGTGGCGCCCTCAAGGCTCAGATTCCTGACCGAGCCGTGGGTAACACAGCCAAAAAGTCCGCTGTAGTCACCGCCGCCGCTTACGGACAGACCGCTTATTATGTGCCCCTTACCGTCAAAGCTCCCCGAAAAGGGACGTGACGGGTCCGTGCCGATGGGCGTATGCTCACCGCTAAGGCTTATGTCATTTTCGAGAAATACTGCTGTACCTTCCATGCTGTCGCCTGCTGCCACACGGGCAGACAGTGCGGCAAGGTCGGCGGCGGTCTTTATATACACCGTCTCCTCGGCGGCGGCGGTGGGAGCACCCCACGCCAAGGCAAGGAGGGACAGCAATACACAAGCAATACGTTTCATAAAAGCTTTTCCTGCCTTTCTGCACCTATATTGTAGCACAGAGGGCTTTTTTGTGCAAGTGCTTTATTGCCCCTCTCCGCCGTCCCACAAAAGCTCCTCTGCCCCCTCCTGCAGTAAAGGGCGCAGAGCGTGGACCGCAAGGGGCAGTGCAAAGGGCTCGGGACGCTCGTTAAGAGTGCGCCCCTGATAGTAGAACACCGCCCCCATAGGACTTATGTAGAACCGCTCGGTATCAAAGCGGCGGCGTGCTATGGCGGCGTAGTCGGAGTATAGCGGTAGTGAAAGCGCCGCCGCTTTTTCATCTATTCCCTTTAGTATCAAAGGCAAAAGCTTCTTTTCCGCCCTCTTTTGAAACATCCGACCCGGCTTTATAAGGGTGCCGCCCTTTACGCTCCACAGAAACGGCAGGCGATGTATGTGCCGTCCGTTGCCGT
>JAFXEB010000017.1 GCA_017521025.1 Clostridia bacterium
CCCGCCGCAGCGGAAAGCCTCCCCTGTGTAAGGGGAGGTGCCCAGTGCGCACACTGGGCGGAGGGGTTGTTCTCATAGTGACAATCCCCCAGTCACCGCTGTGCGGTGACAGCCCCCTTTACACAAGGGGGCCTTAGTGCGACCTAACCGCATCTGCGGTGGTGGGGCACTACACGCAAGAGAAAGAAAATTCGATGAGCCTATAGGCTCGGCTGGTAAAAGGCCCTAAGGGGGCCTGTGCATACCACCGGCACGGCCGGTGGTTATGATTGTTTGTATATTGATAATTGCAGAATTTGCCGATGATACGGCTTAAGCCGCCGTGATCTTTACTACGCAAACGCTCATATCGTCTGCGGCGGAAGTGCGCTTTGTGCTGTCCGTAAGCAGCTTGGTGGCAAGCACAGAGGGGGCGGGGCAGGGGCACTGCATGGCAAGAAACTCAGCCGCCTCTGCTCCGTCGCCGTCACCTGCAAGACCGTCGGAGAGCATAACAAGCGTGTCGCCGTCCTTCAGGTCAAAGCTCATCTGCTCTGCGTTGATGTCACGGATTATGCCTGCAGGTGCAGTGGCGCTCTGCAGCTTTCGCCACACCCCATCTCTCAGGATAAAGGACGGCGCCGCACCCGCCTTAGTCATCACTCCTCTGCCCGTATACAGATCCGCTTCAAACAGATCCACCGTAGCAAACACCTCCTCCTCCCTCGCCGCAAGAAAGCCGTTCAGCAGCTTCAGAGCGGATTTGCGGTCTGCGCCTGCCGTCAACAGCTTTTCGAGGAACATGCCCGTAAGCTGTGAGCTGTCAGCCGCAGACCTGCCGCTCCCCATCCCATCGCTTATCAAGGCGTAGAAATAGCCGCCGTCATTGCCGAAAAAGCTTACGGTGTCGCCGCAGACCTCCTCCCCCTTTTTAGGGCATCCCGTCCGTGAGCATTCTATGCGAAAACGGGGTGCGCCCTCCATGGTAAGCCTTGCCTTATCGCCCGTGGGCACAAATACAGGGCCCTTCATAGGGCAGTCAAGGGCGGCAGATACAAGCCTTATCAGCTCTGCCGAGCTGACGGTAAGCCTGTCCACCTCCACTCCCTCGGCAACGAGCCGCTTTTTTCGTCCGCCCGTCACCTTTACGCTGTCTGCCCTTATACCTGCGCCGTACAGTATCAGCCCCGCCCTCGAGGAAAGGCTCAGGTCTGTGTGCTCCTCGGTTTCCCTCTGCTCCGCATCCCGTGCGAGCAGGCTTGATATCCCTGCGTACTGGTCTGCCGTGCGGATAGCCTCCGATTCTGCACTCACCCTTTTCATCGCAGACCTTGATATGGCGAAAAAGGCTTCGGCAAAGGGGGTGCGCCTGTTTTCTGCTCTTTGTCCCTCTATGGGTATAGGCTCCGTGGGCAAAAGGCTTAGCTTATCCTTCAGTAGGGCGTGGGCAGTCACGGCAATCAGGTAAGAGCCAAACAGCCATAAGGTGTCCGCCGCCCCGAAGAAATAAAAGCCTGTGCAAAGTCCTGCTACCGCACCGCAAAGCTCCCCCACAAGACTGCCCCATTCGGAAAAAAGTCCTGCGCACAGTCCCACAACTCCGCATACCGCCGCAGTACCCGTGTCAAAGCCCAGTCCGCAGGCAAAGCCGTAGAGTCCGCCGCAGAACATACCGCCCGATGCCGCCGCAGACAAGGCGCAAAACAAAGCCATCGCACGTTTGATAAGCTCAAAGGGGCAAACAGCGTCAAACAGCAGAGCCAGTGTAAACAGAAAAGCACTGTAGCCGCCGTGCCGTCTGTGGCTCTTTGCGGTGTCGGTGATAAGGTAGCTGTAAAGCAGAGTAAAAAGCGGACAAATAAGCAGTACGGGCGAGCTGTGGGCAAGGTCATATACTCCGTCTCCCGACGCCGCCCATAAAAGCGCCATAGCACAAAGCGCCGCCATAGGCTTGGCAAATGCTACCGTATACCGTCCTGAGGAAAGCTTTTTGTAGAAATACAAAAGCAGTGCCACTGCTATCCCCATTGGAGGCATTCCGCCGAAAAGCGAGGCGGCAAACAGACCCGCAAAGCCCATGCCGTCATGCTTGTCCGCCGCCACGTAGAGGGCAAAGCCAAAGGGATACCCCTCCGCTACGGGGAGCATACCAAACAAAAAACAGCCTGCAAACAGTGCAAGCCCCTTTCCTCCCTTTCGCAAGACCTCCCATGCGTTGCTTAAATAAAGCTCTGCTTTTTTTGCTGTCTGTTTCAAATAATATCGCCTCTTTAACAGTGTTTGCCATATTATACCACTGCTATACGGCGAAAGCTGTCGAAGCCTGCAAAAAAAGAGCTGTCTCAAATGCATCGGTCTTGCAGTTGAGACAGCACCCTATGTTGGTCTTATTCTATTACTTCCTCGTATATCTGCCCCTTAGGCACCCCTCTGTCCTTAGCCGTCTTCTTTATAGCGTCCATTTTGGAAAAGCCAAGGGATACGTAATGGGCGACGTGGGTGGGCACGTCCATATCCGCCCAGAAGGCATCTGCGTCCATAGCGTCACGGTCGGCACCCTCTATTACCAGTGCAAACTCGCCCTTTTGGGGTATCTCCCCCGACTCAAGCTTTGTGCCAAGCGCCTTCAGCGTGGTGGCGCATATCTGCTCGTTAAGCTTCGTCAGCTCACGGCATACGGTCACACGTCTGTTGCCCAAGGCGCCGTAAAGGGCGGCGGCGTCCTTCTCTATATCGTGGGGAGTGCAGTAAACTATAGCTGTTCTCTGCTCGGTGGCAAGGGCGGCAAGCCTCTCCTGCCTATCCTTGCCCTTGTCGGGCAGAAAACCTTCAAAAACGAAACGCCTTGAAGGGAGCCCCGACGCCGAGAGGGCACAAACTGCCGCACAAGGCCCCGTAAGCGGCACCACCGTCACGCCCTCGGCAAGGCATTGGCGCACAGCCTCCTCGCCCGGGTCAGAAACCGCAGGTGTGCCCGCATCGCTTATCAAAGCACAGCTCTCGCCCATAACAAGCCTTTTTGCTATATACTTCGCGCTTTGCTTTTTGTTATGCTCGTGGTGGCTTACAAGCTCCTTCTTTATCCCGAAAAGATGAAGCAGCTTGCCGCCTATGCGTGTATCCTCGCATACAACAAAATCCACGTTGCCAAGCACCTCAAGAGCACGGCTGCTCATATCGCCCAGATTGCCGATAGGGGTGGGGACTATATAAAGCGTACCTGCCATAGCTTAGCCCTGCGCCTTCTTCTTGTGCTTCTGACGGCGCAGGAACAGATAGAACTTAGGCATACGGTTTACAAGAAAATCCTTAAGCCCGTTGCGCATTGCGGCATATTTGTCGTGTATCCACACTCTGCGCTTGTAGCTGCCCACACTGCGCTGGGTGATAGCCTTGTCCAGCCGCTTCTCCATACGCTCGCCACGCTTGCCGCCCTTTGCAAAGGCTTTCTTATACTTTTTGACGTAATGCATAAAGTACGCCTCTATAAACAGTACCTCGTGCTCGGGGAAATCGGGCATCACAAGAGGAACTCTGCAATCGGGAGATATAACCTCGGGCAAAAAGCCTGCCTCTTTGGCGATATCGTGAAGCTTGGTGCCGGGGTAGGGGTAAAAGATGTTGGGAATCACCCTGTCGCTCTTCATCCTTGCGTTAAGCTTTATGGTCTTCAGTGCGCCGTGGATGGTCTCGTGGGGCAAGCCGATTATGTTATAGGTAAGCTGTGCTATGCCGTACTTGTGGAACCACTGACTGCAGTTGATAAGCATTTCATCCGTCTGGAAACGCTTGAGATACTTAAAGCGCATCTCCTGATCGCCGCTTTCAAGCCCCATATCGATGGTGTAAAAGCCTGCCTCCTTCATCTTTCTCACCGTGTCCTCGGTAAGGATGTCAAAACGGATGTTACCGGTGCAGGGCAGGTTTATCTCCTTCTTATACAGCTCTATAAAGGTATCGAACCAATCGGGGAACATATTGAAGATAGCGTCACGGAAGTTGATATATTTTATGTTAGGGTACTTTGAAAGCAGGGTCTTAAGGTAAAGTATAGCATTTTCGGGACTGCGGAAACGTGCGTATATCTTCTTGTTGGGATAAACCTTACGGAAATTGCCGTTGCCGCAGTAGGTGCAGTTATAGAAACAGCCACGGCTAACAACAACTATGGCTGTGTCTACCTTTACGCTTTCCAGATTTGCGTAGTCAAAGAGGTCGAAATCGGGTATGGGTATCCTGTCAAGGTCGGCAAACAAGGGGCGCACAGGATTCTTCTTAACGGTGCCGTCGGGCAGCTTGAACCACATGCTCTCCACGTCGGTATAGTCCTCGCCTGCGCTCATCTTGTCGCAAAGCTCGAGGTCGGCGTACTCGCCGTCGCCTATACAAACGCAGTCCACGCCGTCCACCCCGATGACCTCCTCGGGCACCAGTGTGCAGTGGTAGCTGCCGCAGGTGATGAACACGTCGGGGTAGACCTCCTTGGTCCACTTTATATACTGCTTACAGTCAGGGAAAGCAGTAGTGCGTATGGAAAAGCCGATTATGTCAAACTCGCCCTTTGCCTTAAGCTTTGCCTTAAAATCATTTTCCTCGTGGAGATACAGCAGGTGCAAAAGCTCAACACTGTGACCGCCCTGCTTTAATACGGCGGAAATAGAGGCAAGACCCTCGCTGTAGTTACCGCCGGTCTGCTTTCCTCTCACGTCTCTGTCCGTATAGTCGGGATAAACCAAAAGCATCCTTGCTTTTCTGCCCTTTAAATCTATCATAATATACACCTTAACCTTTCTATTTAGCGTCAAACCAGCTCTTACCCACGTGGGCGTCTGCCACAAGGGGCACAAGCAGGCTTACCGTATTCTCCATTTTTTCCTTCAATATGCGTGCCGCAGCCTCGGCCTCCTCCACGGGAGCCTCCACTATCAGCTCGTCGTGTATCTGCAGTATAAGCCTTGCGCTGAGACCGGCGTCCTTAAGAGCCTTGTCCGTATCCACCATAGCCTTTTTGATGATGTCGGCGGCGGCACCCTGTATAGGCGTGTTCTTTGCCACACGCTCGCCAAACGCCTGCAGGTTTTTGTTTTTGGCCGCAAGCTCGGGAATATATCTACGCCTGCCAAGCATGGTGGTAACGTAACCATCCTCCTTGGCTTTCCTTACCGTCTCCTCAAGGTAATCTGTAACGCCCCTGTGACGGCGGAAGTAGGCGTCGATATAGTTCTGCGCCTCTGCTCTGCTGACACCTATATCCTCTGCCAGCGAAAAGGCGCTGATGCCGTAGATAACACCAAAGTTTACTGCCTTGGCTCTTTTACGCATCTCCTCAGTTACCGAATCCAGCGGCACACCAAACACCCGTGATGCCGTAACTGCGTGTACGTCCTCCCCGTCCCTGAATGCGCCGATAAGGTCGGGGTCTCCCGACAGATGGGCAAGCACACGGAGCTCTATCTGCGAGTAGTCCGCATCGATAAGCACCTTGCCCTCGTCAGCAATGAAAAATCTGCGAAACACCTTGCCAAGCTCGGTGCGCACGGGTATGTTCTGCAAATTAGGCTCAGTAGATGAAAGCCTGCCCGTCATGGTAAGCGTCTGCTTGAAGGTGCTGTGTATACGCCCGTCCTTTTCACTTATCACCTTGATAAGCCCGTCAGCGTAGGTGCTTTTCAGCTTTGCAAACTGCCTGTAGCTCAGTATCAGGTCGATTATCGGGTGGTGACGGCGCAGCTTTTCCATAACGTCCGCATCCGTCGAGTAGCCGCTTTTGGTCTTTTTAAAATGGGGCAATCCCAGCTTCTCAAAAAGTATCACGGCAAGCTGCTTTGGAGAGTTGATGTTAAACTCCTCTCCGGCAAGCATATATATAGCCTCCTCAGCCTCTGCCATACGGTCAGAGAGGAACGCCGAGTAATCCGCAAGCCCCTGCCTGTCCACCTTAAAGCCTGCGCTTTCCATCTCCAAAAGCAGCCTTGCAAGCTTCAGCTCCATACGGTATAGCTGTAGCTGACCCGCAACCGCCGCCATCTCCGTAAGCTTCTCCTCAAGGTGGGGCAGCATAAGCGTTTCCTTTTTTGGGTCCTCCTCCCCGTCGAACAGCCCTATCGCCTTAGCCGCACGGACGGGAGTGCTCTGACCGCCCTCGAAGGGCTTGACCACGTAAGCAAGGAGAGATATATCGCCCACGGGCGGCTGTATGTCGCCCCCAAGAGCGTGCATGCGCTCACCTGCCTCCTTATAGCTCCAGAAAACCGCCTTTTCTGCCACTGCACCGAAAAAGCTCTCAGCCTCAGGGTCAAAGGGCAGACAAAGGCTTACGCCCTTGCCGTCCGTGGCATAAACCACGTCCTCTGCAAAATGTATATATACCTTGCCTGCCTCGGCGAGCATGGTTGCCGCCCCCTTGGCATCCGTTTCTGCAAACTCCTGCTCTTTTATCTCGGGAGCCGTCCTTACGGGTGCGGCGTCCGTCTTAAGGCTCAGCCTGTCGGCAAGTCCCTTCAGCTCAAGCTCCGTACACAAAGCATACAGCTCGCTGTCACGCCTTTTCATAAGGCAGTCGGTAACTCCGCAGTCAAGGGGGATATCCTTAGCTATCTTAGCCAGCTCATAGCTTAAAAAGGCGTTGTCCCTGTCAGCTCTCAGCTTTTCGCCCACACTGCCCTTTATGCCATCGGCGGCGGCGTAAACCCCTTCAAGACTGCCGTATTCGCCTATCAGCTTTAATGCGCCCTTCTCGCCGATGCCCTTTACGCCGGGGATGTTGTCACTGCTGTCACCCATCAGCGCTTTAACGTCCACAAATACCTCGGGTTCTACCCCGTATTTCTCACGGAACGCCGCCCTGTCAAATATCTTGGTCTCGTTGGTGGCGGCAAGATAAACCGTGGTACAGTCGTTTATAAGCTGCAGGCTGTCCTTGTCGCCCGTTACTATAACACATTCCATGCCGCCCCGGCAGGCACGTGCCGCCAGAGTACCGAGTATATCGTCCGCCTCAAAACCCTCAAGCTCAAGCACACGCAGACCCAGATACTCCGCCGCCTTCTTGGCGTAGGGGAGCTGTGCCGCCAGATCGTCGGGCATACCGTGGCGGTTAGCCTTGTAGCCCTCGTACATCCTGTGCCTGAAGGTGGGTGCACGCATATCAAAGGCAACGGCACCAAACTCGGCATCCGACGCCATTTTGAGATTTTTCAGTATTATGTTTATAAATCCGTATACTGCATTAGTGGGTATCCCCGTAGCCGTGCTTAGCGGACGGATACCGTAATATGCTCTGTTAAGTATACTGTTGCCGTCAAAAACGATGATTTTAGACAAGGTAAGCATACCTCCCCAAATTGCTATCATTATACATAGTAATATTACCACGCAATATTATTTTTGTCAACAAAAAGCCCTTGCAAATCACATATATATTTGCTATAATCTACTCATAAAAAATATTACGGAGGTATTCAATTATGGAACTTAAGGGTACAAAGACCGAAAAGAATTTGTGGGAAGCCTTTGCGGGCGAGAGTCAGGCAAGAAATAAGTACACCTACTTTGCATCCGTGGCTAAGAAAGAGGGATATGAGCAGATAGCTGAAATATTCCAGAAGACTGCCGATAACGAAAAAGAGCACGCAAAGCTTTGGTTTAAGGCTTTGGGTGAGCTGGGGACCACCTCCGCCAACCTGCTTCACGCTGCAGAGGGTGAAAACTATGAGTGGACCGATATGTACGACCGCTTTGCCAAGGATGCTGAGGAGGAGGGCTTTAAGGCTCTTGCCGCTCAGTTCCGTATGGTCGCCGCTATTGAAAAGTCTCATGAGGAGCGTTACCGTGCCCTCCTTAACAACGTTGATATGCAGGCGGTGTTTGAAAAGGCTGAGGAGACTATGTGGGAGTGCCGCAACTGCGGTCATCTCGTTATAGGCAAGAAGGCGCCCGGCGTTTGCCCCGTGTGCGCACATCCCCAGAGCTTTTTCGAGGTTCGTAAGGAAAACTATTAATAAACTGCATAAGCAAACTAAAAGCGAGGCGCCCGTGGCACCTCGCTTTTGGTTTGCCGTTTTAAGAGATCAAACCCTCTATACATATTTTAAGACCGATTATTATCAGTATCACGCCGCCGAGTATCGCCGCCTTGCCCGATATCTTGGTGCCGAAGCGCTTGCCTATCTCTATGGCAGGCAGACACAGTGCAAAGGTCACGCCGCCGATAATAAGAGAGGACACAAGAGCCTCTGCCACGCCGTAGGCTGCGGTGGTGAAGCCTACAGACAAAGCATCAATAGACGTAGCTACGCCCTGCAAAAGCAGAGCACCAAAGCCAAGACGCTTGCACTCGCACGCCCCGTCCTTGCAGGAGACGCCCTCTCTGATGGATTTTGCGCCGATGATAAACAAAAGCAAAAACGCCACCCAAGGTATATAGGGGGATATCACCTCAAAAAGGCTGAGTGCGGTATGTACAAAGGTCCATCCCAGCATAGGCATAAGGAACTGAAATGCGGCAAAGCAAAAGGCAATACAAGCCATTTTCTTTTTTTTCATACAGGGCTCGCTCAGCCCGTCCGCAAGGGAGACGGAAAAAGCATCCATGGCTAGCCCTATGCCAAGCAAGGCGCTTTCTGCGGCAAGCTCAAAGGTCATATCATCAACACTCCGTGTAAAAAATCAGTGTAAGGTGGAGTATAGCAGAGTTTCCTGCTTGTGTCAAGGCGATAAAAGGGGATGGGTGACAAAAAAATAAATTTTTTTCAAAATACCTATTGCAAAAAGCTAAAAGATGTGTTATTATGACTGAGTTAAAAGATACAAATCACTCAGGGAGGTGAGTTACTTGCCTAACATTAAGTCAGCTAAGAAGAGAGTTAAGGTTACCGCAACCAAGACTTTGCAGAACAAAATGGTAAAGTCCGCTCTTAAGACTTCTATCAAGAAGTATGAGGCAGCTCTCGCAGACGGCAATAAGGAGCTTGCCGCTGCTACCTATAAGGAAGCTGTTGCCAAGATCGACAAGGCAGTTTCCAAGGGCGTTATGCACAAGAACACCGCTGCAAGACGCAAGAGCCGTTACACTCGTTTGCTTAACGGTATAGCTTAAGTTTGTCAAGTAGTGAAAGCCGCAGTTTTCTGCGGCTTTCGTTCTTTGTGGGGGTAATTTCTCCGGGCGATTTGTTCATATATTTGGCAAAAGCCCTTTACTTTACGGTGATTGTGTGTTAAAATTCCTTAGTACTACTATTTATGTTAAGGAAGTGTTCTGTATGTCTATAAAAAGGCTTGCCGTGCTAAGCCTTGCACTGTTGTTAACCTTTGTCTTTGCTGTTACTGCCGCCGCTACCGAAAGCGGCGAGACCGATGTTGAGAACTCTGTGGCAGAGTCCGTAGCGGAGTCCGTGCCCGTGCAGTCCTCTGATGGCGTAAGCTCTGAGGAGAGCACCGCACCAAGCTATGACTTTACCGTAAGCTATGGCTATGACCCTCTTGAGGCAGGCGGTGCCAAGGCGTCCAATTACGTCAAGGGCAAGACTCCCGACACCGCATATCTCAAGGCAGGGGACAGCTATACCGTTTCTCCCTGCTACTATACCTTCAGGGACTATGAGTTCGCAGGCTGGAAATACGGCAACAAGATATATTACCCCGGCGACATAATATATAATGTTCAGAACAATATCACGCTCAAGGTCACTTGGAAGCGTCCCAAGAATACGGCTATTAACGTAGTGGGCGTCCTCGGCTACGAGGGTGAGGACGGCGTGCACGTACAGGTGGGCAAAACAGTCACACTTAAGGCGGGTCGCTGGCAGGAGGCTGACGGCAGGATATTCGAGGGCGGCAGTGCGTTTTTAATGTCCTTTGGCGTTGCATCCTTCAAGCCTTACAGCGGTACTGACAGCCTTGTTTCCGTCAGCTATAGCTGTGGCGTCAGCAACGGTGTACAGAGCGCCTTCAAGGTTGCCGCAGGCGCAGGCTTCAGGGTAGATAACTGCTTTGGTCAGCGCAGTGGCTACAAATTCGTAGGCTACAAGGACCAAAACGGCAAGGTATATCAGGCAGGTGACACCTGCATTGCTACGGGTGACGTGGTCTTCACCGCCCAGTGGCAGGAGCAGAGCAAGCCTGCACCCGATTATTGCTCAGTCACCCTTACCTCGGGCGAGGGCGGCAGCTTTAGCCTCGAGGGCAAAACTACCGTGGAAAAGGGCGGCAAGATAGAGTTTAACGTAAGGGTTGAGGACGGCTATGAGCTTAGCTCCGTAACCTGCGACGGTGAGGAGCTTGGCACGGGCGGCAAATATGTGCTTACTGTTAACTCCGATATGGTCATAAAGTCAAGCTTTAAGTATGTAAAGGTTGAGGATCCTTCCTCTGAGGCAAGTGATTCCGAAAGCGCCTCCGAAAGTGTTTCTATCCCTTCCGTGTCCTCCGAGTCTGGGGTGGAGAGCACCTCTCCTGCCGAGAGCAGTGTCAGCTCCAATGACGGCGATGACAGCGAGGGCGATAAGGGCGGTAAGGGCGTTCTGCTGGTGGTAGCTATCCTCGTTTGCGTTATCTGCCTTTGCGGTGTGGTGTGGTTCATCTCCCGCTCAACGGGCAAGAAAAACGCTAAAAGAAGAAAAAGAAAATAAATACTAATTAAACGTATACCCCCGACAAAGCCTCTGTCGGGGGTAGCTTTTTGGTATCACTATTGATAAATGAGAGGAAAAACGAAAATTATAAATAAAAAGGCATATTGGGCGGAAAACTCCGCCCAATATCTCTGCTGTATTTTAAAAATCAATTCTCGTGTTATTTTATAAAATCAATTTTCGTGTTCTGCGCCTTTTTTAGCATAGCAGATTAGGAGCGCAGAAAAAGGATGCAGATTTCACGAACTGAGTCGAGAGCTGTACTAAGTACTGTGAGACGAAGTTCGTGAAAAACGAAAATAATAAATCATAACTACCGGCCGTGCCGGTAGTATGCACTGCCCCCTTAGGGCATAAGACCGGCCGAGCCTATAGGCTCGTCGAATTTTCTTTCTCTTGCGTGTAGTGCCCCACCACCGCAGATGCGGTTAGGTGCGCACTAAGGCCCCCTTGTGTAAAGGGGGCTGTCACCGCACAGCGGTGACTGGGGGATTGTCACTATGAGAACAACCCCTCCGCCC
>JAFXEB010000035.1 GCA_017521025.1 Clostridia bacterium
ACGGATGAGGGGTAGCCGTCCTTGGGGCGGCGTAATGTTCCCATAGCAATAAGCGGAAACAAAGCCTTCCCCTCGGGGGGAAGGTGTCACCGCAGGTGACGGATGAGGGGTAGCCGTCCTTGGGGCGGCGTAACGTTCCCATAGCGACAAGCAGAAATATAACGGATGCTACGCATCCTACACCTCATCCACCGACTCCGTCGGTCCCCCTTCTCCTCTAAGGAGAAGGCTTTTTTTGCGCTTCTTATTATCGTTATATTCCGCTCCATTCGGGTGCAGCATCGTTTTACCAAAAGCACGACCCGTCTGCACGCTCCGGGTAAGGGAAAACGGATGCAGAATGGACGAACCGAGGCGCCTGCCGTAACCACCCCACAAAAGTACGGTAGCCGAGGTTCGTTCATAGCCGGAAATTATAATAAAAAACGTATTATGGGCGGCATCGCTGCCGCCCATAATTCAGACCGCTGACAAAGGCACAGAACACGAAAAAAGAAAATACGGTTACTATAAAGTAAAAATTTCGGAGAAAAGTTCTCCGAAATTTTTGTCTATTTTTATATTTTTTCGTTCAAAACGAACCTCGGCTCGCAGTACTTAGTACAGCTATCGCCTCGGTTCGTCTTGTCTGCACTCTTTCTCAGCAGTCTGCCAAGCTGATGACAAGGTTTGTCTTCAGCTTGTATTATGGGCGGCATCACTGCCGCCCATAATTTCTTTATAAACCTATAATATTCAATTTTCAGCGGTCTGCGCCGTTTTCACCGCACGAGAGCCTTTAGAAGTTTACGGGGAGGTCATAATAACAGCACTTGAGCAGCTTCTCCATCTCCTCTACAGAGGGCTGACGGGGGTTAGAGCCGGTGCAAGCGTCGGCTACAGCGTTCTTTGCGATCTCGGGAAGTCTCTCAAGGAAAACGTCCTCGGGAACAAAGCCCTGCTCGCAGGGATAGCTGTCTGCGCCGTAGTTCTTGATGCACTGAGGAATATTGAGTGCATCGTTCATGCCACGGAGGTATGCGATAAGGTTCTTTACCTTCTCGTCGTCGTCCTTACCGCCAAGACCCATATAGTCAGCGATAACGCCGTAACGCTTCTTAGCGGTCTCGTCCTTGGCGTTGAACTCGATAACCTTGGGCAGATACATAGCGTTAGCTGCGCCGTGGATGATGTGTGCGCCCAGATCCTCAAAGATAGCGCCGGTCTTGTGAGCCATAGAGTGAACTATGCCAAGAAGTGCGTTGGAGAACGCCATACCTGCAAGGCACTGTGCGTTGTGCATAGAAGCACGCTTGGTCATATCGCCGTTATAGGAGTCAACAAGGTCAGACTGGATCATCTTGATAGCGAAAATAGCGAGCGGGTCGGTAAAGTCGCAGTTTGCGGTGGAAACGTAAGCCTCGATAGCGTGGGTCATAGCGTCCATACCTGTGTGAGCAACAAGCTTTTTGGGCATAGTCTCAGCAAGGTCGGGATCGACTATAGCAACGTCGGGCGTGATCTCAAAGTCAGCCAGAGGATACTTGATACCCTTTTCATAATCGGTGATAACGGAGAAAGCAGTAACCTCGGTAGCGGTACCGGAGGTGGAGGGGATAGCACAGAAGCGTGCCTTTTTACGAAGCTCGGGAATACCGAAAACAACGCACATCTGCTCAAAGGTGATCTCGGGATACTCGTACTTGATCCACATAGCCTTAGCAGCATCTATAGGAGAGCCGCCGCCTATGGCAACGATCCAATCGGGCTGGAACTTCTCCATAGCCTCTGCGCCCTTCATAACGGTGGTAACGGAGGGATCGGGCTCGATGCCCTCAAAGACCTCAACCTTCATACCTGCTTCTTCAAGGTATGCAACTACTCTGTCAAGAAAACCGAAGCGCTTCATAGAGCCGCCGCCTACGCAGACCATAGCTCTCTCACCCTTGAGAGTCTTAAGCGTCTCTAAAGAGCCTTTGCCGTGGTATAAATCACGGGGTAAAGTAAAACGTGCCATAACAAACTGTCTCCTTTTTCTAAAAAATATTAAAAATACTTGCCGCAACAGCGACCTTCGTGTATAATATATCACAGAAATATTGAAAGCGCAATAGCCGCCGAGGCTTGTAGCGCCACTTTTTTATAAAATATTTTTGCTTTTTTCCTGTCATAGCGCATATCAGGTCAAAAAGCGAAAAACACTACACTTTGAAGGGAGAGACATACTATGACAATAGCTTTTTTCGACACCAAGGAATATGACAGGCAGTCCTTTGAGAAGGTCAGCGGCAGCTACGGTATAGAGTTCCGTTTTCTCGAGACCAAGCTCACCCCCGACACAGCAAGCCTCGCCGAGGGTTGCGTGGGTGTGTGCGTCTTCGTTAACGACACGGTAAACGCTCAAGTCATCGACCGACTTTACGAGCTGGGCGTTAAGGTCATCGCCCTGCGCTGTGCAGGCTATAATAATGTAGACGTGCGCCACTGCTACGGAAAGCTGCACGTCCTCCACGTGCCTGCCTACTCGCCCTACGCCGTGGCTGAGCACGCTATGGCTATGCTGCTTTCCTCCGTCAGACGTATACACAAGGCGTATAACCGCACCCGTGACTTTAATTTCAGCCTTAAGGGGCTTGCAGGCTTCGATTTTCACGGCAAGACCGTGGGCGTTGTGGGCACGGGCAGGATAGGTAGGGTCTTTGCGGATATCTGCCGTGGCTTTGGGATGAAGGTGCTCGCCTATGACAAGTTCCCCGTGGAAAGCGATTTTATGGAGTACGTACCGCTGCCCGAGCTCCTTGAGCGCAGTGACGTTATTTCTCTCCACTGCCCACTCACCGAGGAAACCTATCATATGCTAAACAGTGAGAGCCTTGCCGCCACAAAAAAGGGCGTGGTTATCGTAAATACCTCCCGTGGGGCACTTATAGATGCAGAGGCGCTGCTTGCCGCCATTAAGTCCCGCCACGTAGGCGCCGCCTGCCTCGACGTGTACGAGGAGGAATCAGACCTGTTTTTTGAGGATTTCTCAGGTCACATAATGGATGACGATACCCTTGCACGCCTTATATCTATGCCCAACGTCCTCGTTACCTCCCACCAAGCCTTCCTGACCGAAGAGGCGCTGGGCAATATCGCAGATACCACCTGTAAAAACATCGTGGATTTCTTCAAGGAAGAAAGGTGCGAGAACGAGCTGTGCTACCGCTGCGGCAACGGCGAGGTCTGCCGCCTCGGCAGAAGCGGCAAATGCTTTTGATGGCAAACTTAAATAACCGATACAACAGTAAAAACGCTCTGCGGTATATGCCGCAGAGCGTTTTGGCTCACGCCGACTTAAGAATCAGTCATACACTTCGCTAAGGAAACGGTGCACTGTGGTTTTTGGTGTATTGTGCAGCAGGACGAGGATGATGGCAAGCTGGCGGGAGCTAAGCTTTTGCCCACCCTTAAGCCCTGCCAATACCTCGGTCAATTCTTCGTCGTGCACTATCAGTCTGATTTTGTTTTCAAAGCGATTCACCACACGAGACATACCGAACTCGCACACCCATCCCGTTTTCAGCGCCTCTCTCGCTCTGTAACGGCTTACAGCCATCAAAGCATCTGTCATACTGCTGACCGGGGGCTTCACCTTGCCATTTTCTTGTTTCGCCACCGCATCCTTAAGAATCGTCAATTCTCTTTCATATTTCCTGAGCAAAAGCGGACGAGCCTCTATCGCTTTCAAGCACTCACCGAGCTTAAGCTCAAAACGGCGGTTTCTGTTCTCATTTGGTTCTCTTTTAATATCTTCCGACATTCTTGCCACCTGTCCCCTTTCGTCGATCATAAAAGAGTTTTCAAATAATAAAACTGCGAAAAGCTTGTTTTTTCGCAGTATTGTATGAAAAGTTTTATATAGTGATTTTTATAAAAAATTGAGGACGGCTCGCTATGGGCCGTCCTCTCTGCTGTAATTGTATCAGATGTCTTACATATCTGTTGTCTTATCTGTTGTCTGCCAAAACATTCGTCAGCGCCGCCGTGCCTAACCCTCTGCCGGGAACTTAGGCAGGAGGCCTGCATCGTAGCGGAGGATAAACGCCGCATCCTGTGCGTTTATCTTGCCGTCGCCCGTTACGTCTGCGGCGTCAAGCTTGAGCCTATCCTCGCCGATAAGACCTGCATCGTAGCGGAGAACAAACGCTGCATCAAGCGCATTTACCTTGCCGTCGCCCGTTACGTCGCCCAAGAGTATAACGTCGGGGGTCGTAATGACGATCTTCTTGTAGCTGTCGTGGTTTGCGGCAACGTATTCGCCCAGTTCGCCATCCACAGTGGTGGATGCCTGAATCTTCATGCCTTCTGCAACGGAAAAGTTATCGGAAAGCTCACAACTAATCGCCCTATTGCCACCTGTTGCCGTGACATTGCCTCCATTGACTGTAACACCGTAATAGG
>JAFXEB010000036.1 GCA_017521025.1 Clostridia bacterium
GCGCAGACCCTTATCAAAGCCTTTTGCGCCGCAGTGGCTATTCAGATAAGATACTTAAAGGATGTTAGAGGTGGCTGTGAAATGATAGTGGTTCATGCCTATGGTAAGGCTTTTGCCGTCATTATCAGGGCGGCAGTCGAAATACAGCCTCTCCGCCTCAAGCTCGGGTATGCTGTCTATCCTGCCTTCGATATAATCTCTTACGGTGCGCTCTGCCGCAAGCACACGTCTGAGCATACCGCCAATGCGCAGGTCGTGGGTGTCGAAGCCGCCGGGCCTGCTCTCCCTCATCCAGCCTGCCCTGAAGGCATCGTAAAACTCCTCGGTGCGCCTCCTTACAGCAGGCAGAACGCTGTCTGCCATATATGCAAGGGTTATCCTGTCGCCCTCGTCGTAAGCACGCTTAAGCTCTATGCCTGCAGTAGCCTTAAGCTCCAGCACACGGCACAGCTTTGCCTGCACGTCAAACAGATAATTAAGAGGGCTCTCTCTTTCGGCAAGCACCTCAAGCTCTGCGGCGCAGTCTCTGTAGTAAAGGCTGAAGCGGTCGTCAACGTGCCTGTCAAAGAGTCCCTTCAGCACGTCATTGTAGAACAGATACTTGGTGGGGTTTGCGTAGGGGGTAAGGTTCTCCGCAGGGGTGACAGAGGGACGGCAAAGCGTAAACATCTCATCTGCCGTGTATCCGCAGGCGGCACTGAACAGCTCCCTTGCAAGGGTGTCTGCCTCCTCTCCGTCGGCAAGGCGGTTTGCGCCGTACAGAGCAAGCACGGGCAGTACGCAGGCGGAAAGACATTCCGCACCGTCATCGCCCCAGCAGGTAACCATCGCCTGCTTCACGCCGCTTTTCTTTACCTCCTCCAGCGCCATTTTGGATACTGTCCAGCTATGGTTGATAGAGGGGGTAAAGCCGCTCCATTTCCATGCGCCTCCCGCAAAGCCTATCTCGTTATCAAACAAAGCGTGCTTTTTAAGCTGTGCTATATACTTCTCTCTGTCTGTGCTGTAGTAGTCCCAATAAACCAGCGTAACGTCCTTGGGCACCTTGTCAAGAAGAGCCTTGTCTATGCCGTCATCGCTGTAATAGCCGCCAAAGGCTATGCGGAAGAACATATCGCTCCACATCATCGGCTTAAAGCCATATTTCCTGCATATTGCCGCAACACGCTCAAGGTGGCGGCAAAGTATATCAAACTTAGGCTCGGCACCGTGCTTGTCAAGGTGCTTGCCTCTGCCCAGACAGTGCGCCTCATCCATACCGATATGAATATGCTCGGTGGTGCAGGTGCGCCTCCAGAAGGCTATCATCTTCTCTATAAGCTCATAGGTCTGCTCCTCGTCCACAAGCAGGGTGTCGCCCATATCAAGCACCTTGCCGTAGCGGTACCAACGCAGAGCCTGATTAAGATGTGCAAGGGTCTGCATACAGGGAATGACCTCCACGCCAAAGCTGCTGCCAAAGGCGCAAAGCTCCCTTACATCCTCCTCCGTATACCTGTCACGCATATACCCAAAGTAGGGCTCGCCTTCTATTTCATAGGTGTCCTCGTTATACAGGTAAACGCAGTTAAGACCAAAGGCGGCGCTGTAGGCTATGTATTTCTTCATCTGCGCTACAGTGGTTACCGAGTTCCTTGAATTGTCTATCATGGCGCCGCATAGCTCAAAGCGGTTTTCAAATCTACGCTCGCCCTCAGTGCTGTCCATCGCCGCAATGAAAGCGCCGCAAAAGATATCTGCCCTGCAGGTATAGATTACCGTTGCTGTGCCGTCCTTTACGGCAACAGAAAAACGCTCGCCCTCATTAAGCTCAAGTAAGATACCTGCGGGGTCAAGGCTTATCAGCCCCATATCGCTCATATATTCAAACTGCTCGGTGTAGGGAAGTGCACTCCCCGAAAGACGTAGGCTTTTCATTTCTTGTCCTCCTCATATATGCTCACAGCGGCTTTTGCCGTGCGTTTAAGCTCCTCGATGGCTATATCGGGGCTTTCTATAACGATGTCGCCTCCAAAGCTGAGCACCCACCCGCAAAACACGGGACTCAGCATTACCTTGGCGGTGAAGCCCAAGAACCCGTTATCTAAATTGCGGAAACGAATGTCCTTGCCGAAACGGTCTATGACCGTCCCCGCAAGCCTCTCCTTACAGCGAAGCCGCACCGTCACCTCCTCGCCGCCAAACATACCGAACAGCTTGTTGGTGTATTCGGCAGGGTCAAAGCCTTCAGCGCCCTCTCTCGGCTCATCAGCTATAGTCAGCCTTTTCATCTTGTCCACACGATAGTGCTTTATTTTCTTCTCCTCACTGTCATAAGCGACGAGATAATAAAACTCATCGTCCCACCACAGGGTGAGAGGGCTTGCAACGTAGGGCTTGCCCCCACGCTTGGGTACAAGAACGCCGCTTTTGTCATACTCGTGATACAAAAAGCTGATCTTTTTGTTCTCCGCAATGGCGTTATGTATGCTGTCGGTGCTGTTGTAGACCGACTCCACCATATTCTTTATCCTGCCCTTTACCTTGACCTGCCTTTTAAGCTGCTTCCCCTGATGGACACTGGTCAGCGAGGCAAGCTTGTCAATAAGGGCGTTGCTCTTCTTTTCCGTAATAAAGCGTGAGCTTTGCACTGCGTTTGCCAGCAGTATAAGCTCGGGCACCTCAAAGGGGCGTGACAGCACCCTGTTTCCCCCGTCTGCGCCCTTGATGCGCTGTATATCATAGCCGAAAAGCTCCCCACAGTGCAGCTCAAGGGTATCCAGATCATCCATAACCGTTTTTCTGTCGGCGTTTATCCCGTAAGCCGCAAGCTTTTCGATGATGCACGCTACGGTCAGCTTGTGGTTTTCATCGGTTTGCTCAAGTAATAACTTAAGCACGTACAAAAGCCTCTGCTTTTGTCTTGGCTGTTTGGGCATCGTAGCACCTCCGTTTTAAAAAAGCGCAAAAGGCTCTGTATGCCTTCCGTTTACAGATTAGCACACAGAACCCGTTTTTGCAATACTCAGTTTGCGATATATGACTTAAGCTCTCTGTATATTGCGCCGTCGCCGTGCACTATATATCTGAGCCTCTCGCCGTTGCGGAAGTTTACAAGCAGCGTATACTCCTTATCCTCCGCCTTAGGGCACCTGCCATCTTCGCTGTAGCTTACCTCTTTAAGAACCCGTGCCTTTTCTACTCCGCCACGCTTGTTTATAAAATAGGCGGCACGGCTTCTGTAAAGCCTCGTCACAAGCACTCCTGCCAGAAAGCCTATGACACCAAGCCACACTTTGCCCCAAAGCAAGAAGGCAAGCAGTCCCGTAAGTATGCAGTAAAACATAGATAATAGCCTCCTTAAAAAAGTTTTGTTTTGCTTTCAGCAAGGCTATTATCCGACACAGGTATGGGAATAAAACGGACATTCGGCGGCTTTTTAAGAAAATTTGTTCGCACCCCGCTTTTTGAAAAAAAGAGCTGTCTCGGTGCAATTCCTGCACTCAAGACAGCTCCTTTGTAACATGACCGGATGCCCTATAGCTCTTCCTCGGAATCAAAGAGATAGTCCTCGCACTCGTCCGCTATCTCAAAAAGCTCCTCCCCGCAGTCGCAATCATCGTCACAGCCGCAGTCGCAGCCGCA
>JAFXEB010000002.1 GCA_017521025.1 Clostridia bacterium
ACCATCAACTCCCTTGACTATAAGGCAATCCTTAACTACGCAAAGGGCGGCATCACTCACTTCTAATTCTTACGAATTTGACAAAGTGACGCTGTAAAACCAAAAAGTTTTGCACCCCCTGCCAATCGGCAGGGGGTGTTTGATATGTGTTTTTATACAATCGGTATTGTAATTTGCGCATCTATCTGTTATTATTATGGTAACCGGTAAAGAAGGAGTGATAACCTTGAATAAAACATTAAAATGTATGCTCGCTTTAGTGCTTTCCGTAATAATGCTTGTTACGGTATGCGTTGGTTGTTCCAAGGATGCGGCAGATGTTTCTCTTGCGGAAAGCGGCGACAGCTCCACGGGCGTAGAATCCGTCGATGAATTGTCGGGTATATCCTCTGACGGCAGTACGGGCAGTGTGCCCGACAGTGACGGTCAGATAAGCTCAGAAAACAGTGCGGAAGGCGGCATCTCTGATCTTGACAACACAAGCAATACAGAAAGCAATACGGAAAGTATTGACGATGAAAAATCGGAAGGTGCTACGGAAAGCACCAGCGACGGCGCATCCGAGAGCACTTCTGAAAGTATAGACGTATCCGACTCTTCTGTAGCGGAGAGCGTGGCAGAGTCCTCTGACATTGACAGCAGCCAAGACAGTACGGTGGACATACCCTCTGTTCCCAATGTAAGAGTGGACTCTAACGGAGACACAAGCATTACGGTTTGGGCGACCGATGATTGCGGCGGAGACGCAGTAGGGAAATTCACAGTTACTGCGCCCCAAGAGGTCAAAGCAGGAGATAGCTTTGAAATCGTGTTTAAGTGGACGGATTACAGCTTTGATACGGGCTTTGTGGGCGCATTTGCGTGTGAGTTTGCTATTGATACCCGTTATGCCGTAATGGCTACGGGTACCGAAGCCGACATAACCTTGGTCGAAAAAACCGTCAAATGGGTAGATGCAAGCAATTTTGGTAACGCAGCAGTTGAAGCTGTTGACAAGTCAGCAGTTAAGATGTCTGCTGTCGCGTTGGGACTTGCCGCTTGGGAAGACGATGCAGGCTGTAAAAACAGTTTTACATTAAAGGTCAGATTTAAAGCAGTATCTGCAGGTAATTGCAGTTTTATATGGAACGGTGACGGTTGCGTTCAGTTTTGCGATTCCTTGGTAAGCGAAGTTTTTATGCCCGATATGAGCGGCTGTGACTTTACCGTTAAGGTGGTGGCAGAGGAAAGCTCGGGGGCGCAGAGTGGGTCTGAGGCGGTATCTGAGACAGTATCCGAGGTGGTTTCTGAGGAGCCCTCTTCCGAGGAGGAGAGCGTAGCGGAGCTGCCCGAATATATAGACGGCAAGCGTGTTTACGGTATCAAAACCTTTGAAAGCCTCGGCGCAATAAGCTGGGACAGCGTTGAGAAAGCGGAGATCGATACCTATAAATGGGTAAGCAGTGTGGAGTACGAGGCATACGCCCAGCTTGTGTTCGTAAAGGATTACGGCTTTATCTGCCGTATGACCTGTATGGAGTCCGAGCCTCTTGCCAACTACACACAGTTCGGTGACCCCGTGTATCTGGATAGCTGTATGGAGTTCTTTGCAAAATGGGATAACAAAAGCTATATAAATATCGAGTCCAACTCCAAGGGTGCTCTTTGCTGTCAGTTCGGCGCGGCAAAGGCAGGCCGCAAGCCCGCCACCGACTACCTGCCTCTCAGTCAGATGTTTGCCACCAACCCCGTGGTGGAGGACGGCAAGTGGACGCTTACTATGGAGATACCCATAGCCAAGCTGCAGAAATTCTACGGCAACTCTCTCACGGCGGACACCTTTATCTCAGGCTATCAGTTCACGGGCAATTTCTATAAGATAGGCTCTGATGCAGTTACGGGTGTAAGGCATTACGGTATGTGGAACGAGGTCAATGGTAGCTCTCCCGATTTCCACAGACCTGAAGATTTCGGCATATTTATAATGGTATAGGATAAAAGAAAAGTCCTCTTGCATAACAAAATGCAGGAGGACTTTTTGGCTTTTTACTAAAATATACAGGCATTAATAACCAGCTCAGCCAAGAATACTGCCACGGAGGACGCCACTGCTACTACCGTAAGCCCCATGCCAAGCACTGCAAATACCACCGCCACGGCAAGCCCTACAGCCGCCGCCGTTACGTTACCCGTGGCGTACAGTGCGGCAGGGAAGGTCATAGCTGATAGCACCGTATAGGGGATGTAGTAGAGAAAAGACCTGACAAAGCTGTTCTTTACCTTGCGCCGCATAGCCGCAAAGGGGATGGCACGTATGAGGTAGGTAGAGCCTGCCAGTACCATAAGATATATGAAAAAACTTCCGTTATCCATCGCTCTCCTCCTCCTTTACGGGAAAAACCAAGGCACCCGCAAGCGCCGCCGCCACAGCGCAGACGCTTATGGCGAGTCCGTCGGATACGCCGCTTAAAAAGGGCAAATAATAAAAGGCAAGGCTCAGTGCCACGGCGATACCCACCACCGCAAGCACCTTTATGTTAGCCTTCGCCACAGGTGCCACTATCGCCACAAACATACCGTAAATGGCAATACACAGGGCGTTCATCAGGCTTTGCGGCAGTACGTTACCCAAAAGACTGCCAAGCAGGGTGCCAATACCCCAGCCTATGTAGGGCATCACGGACAGACCCGAGAAGTAAACGGAGTCTACCTCCTTTTCGCCTGATGCGGTGGCGAATATCTCGTCCGTCATAAAAAATCCCAACAGCCAACGCTTTATGCCGCTGAACTCCTCGCTCACCTTTTGGGACAGCGATACCGACATAAAGGAGTAGCGCAGGTTAATGGTAAGCTGGCTTATGAGCATCTCCGCAAGACTGCCGCCCCGTGCCATAACGCCTACCCCTGCAAGCTGACCCGCCGAGGTGACCGTGGTCAGGGATATAAGCACCGCTTGCCACCACGCAAAGCCTTGAGATACTGTAAAAATGCCGAATGTGAAGGAGACCGAAAGGTAGCCAAGCCCTATTGGGATGCCGCCCTTTAGTCCTTTAATAAATCTGTTCATAATAACCACGCCGAATCAAAAAATCAGTTGCCCTTAAGATCTATGCACACTACCTCACGGACAGAGCCGATGCGCATAGGCATACCCCAGGTGCCTGCCCCGCAGGAGACCACTGTTTGGGGCGAGGTGTCGTCTGCACGGTAGTAGCCGTAATGGACGGTGTACATAGCCTTGGTGATAAGGTTGGCAGGGAATATCTGCCCCTTGTGAGTGTGCCCCGAGAGGATAAGTGTGTCCTTGCCCGAATACTCCTCAAGTCTTGCAGGGTTGTGGTCCATAGCTATCACGGGCAGACCGCTTTCTCCTGCCTTATCCATCAGTGCCGCCGTATCGCCTCTCCTCATATCGCCGTATCCGCCTATGGGAGAGCTGTCAAGCCGTCCTACAATGACGAAACGCCCGTCTATTACTCTGTAGTCCTCGTTAAGCAGTACAACACCGCTTTTTTCTATAAGAGCAACCATATCCTTAAGAGTGTCGCCTCCGTCATGGTTTCCAAGGCAGGCGTAAACGCCGTAGCTTGCCTTTATAGAGCCAAGCAGGTCAGCAACCCCTTGGGGGTCGGCAACGGAGCTTATGTTACTGTCAAACAGGTCGCCTGCTATACATACAAGGTCGGGGGAGAGGGCGTTTACTGCCTCCACTACGCCCACAAGCCTGCGCTCGGAGGCGACCGAGCCGATATGCAGGTCGCTTAGCATCACTATCCGCAAACCGTCAATGCCCTCCACCTTCAACTCGTACTGCACGGTTTCAAGCCTTTCGCCATTGTATAGCCCGTAGCCTGTGGTACCGAGCGCCATCAAAAGAGAGATGAGAAGGGCGAAAAAGCGAAGGACAGCTACTGTATTTGCCGCAGATACAAATATCCTTGCCACAAGCAAAAACAGGTCTGCCAGCAGGAAAAACAGAAGCAGATACACGAAAAGCCCCATCCAGTGCATCCCAAACCATTTGACGGCGGCGCCCACACGCCCATACATAGGTATAAACGCAAGCAAGGTCACGGCGGCTACCGCAAAATACGCTGCTGCCGGAACGCCCTTGCCAAGGGTAGGGAAGATATACTGCATAAGCCTTGCAACCCGTGTGAAAATATAGTAGTTTGCACCGCCATACAGTAAAACAATAAAAATAATGCCAAAAATCATAACAAAGCTCCCAAATCATCCGCCGCTTTACAGTAGCTCAAACCTGTTCTTGCGGCAGTCTATTATACCTGCCTTCTTAAGCTTGCTTATCTCTGCGGAAAGACCGCTCCTGTCCACCTCGAGGTAATCTGCCAGCTCCTGACGGTCAAAGGGTATCTCAAAGCTGTTGCTGCCCGCCTTTTTTGCCTGAGCCAGCAGGTAGGTCATCAGCTTCTCCCCCGTAGAACGGCAGGAGGTCACCTCTATCTTGCTGTGGCATACAAGTACCTTAGTGGCAAGGTCCTTCATCAGGTTGAATATAAGCTGTTTGTGAAAGGCGCAGCCCCTTTCGCAGGTATGCAGTATGTGACTGCTGTCAAGAAGCATTATCTCCGAGGGCTCGTTTGCCACCACCGTTACAGGCAGTGCACTCATTTCTGCACAGGCAAAGGCTTCGCCGAATATGTGAGGAGCAGACACCGCTGAAAGTATACTGCGGTTGCCGTAGTAGTCTATGCGCACCACCTGCACCGAGCCTGACAGCAGTATCCCTATATGCCTCGCAGGCTTGCCCTCCATAAGCACGGTATATTTCTTATCGTAAAGCTCCACACTTGCGCCCATACAGCCAAGCATTCTTTCAAGGCTACTCTCGTCTATGCCGAAAAACAGAGGGCATTTTTTTAAAACGCTTAGATATTTTTTCATTTTCTTCTCCGTTTGTTGAAAATTCAACATACTTTCCCCGGGTATTATACTATAATAGGCCCACAAAAGCAAGGAGGCAAGAAAAATATGGTACGCAAAATTATAAAAATAGACGAAAACGCCTGTAACGGCTGCGGTCTCTGCGCCGCCGCCTGCCACGAGGGCGCAATAGAGATGGTAAACGGTAAGGCAAAGCTCACCCGTGAGGACTATTGTGACGGCCTCGGCGATTGCCTGCCTGCTTGCCCCACGGGTGCTATCAGCTTTGAGGAGCGTGAGGCGCCTGCCTATGATGAAGCGGCAGTCCTGAAGGCTAAGGCGGCAAAGAAAGGGGCGCAGGTCGGTGCTTGCCACGGGGTTTGCCCCGGCACTGCGGTCAGGTCGCTGAAGCGCCCTGCTGTTACCACCTCCGCCGAGCCTGCGGCAAGTTGGCTTGGACAGTGGCCATGTCAGATAAAGCTTGTGCCCGTAAACGCACCCTATTTCGACGGTGCAAAGCTGCTCATAGCGGCTGACTGCGCCGCTTACGCCTACGGCAACTTCCACAACGAGTTTATGAAGGACTGCATAACCATAATCGGTTGCCCCAAGCTTGACGAGGGCGACTATACGGAAAAGCTCACCGCCATTATCCGCAACAATAATATAAAAAGCGTAAGGATAGCCCGTATGGAGGTGCCCTGCTGCGGAGGGCTGGAGCGTGCGGCAAAGGAAGCCATAAGGCAAAGCGGAAAGTTTATTCCTTGGCAGGTGATAACTATAAGCACTGACGGAAAAATACTTGACCGTGATTGAAAACATCTGTTGAAATAACCAAAAAAACGTGATATAATCTAAATATAAAACACCTTAAGGAGACAAATATTATGAAGATAAGCAACGACATAAAGTATATAGGCGTCAACGACCACAGAATAGACCTTTTTGAGGGGCAGTACGTGGTGCCTAACGGCATGGCATATAACTCCTACGCTATTATTGACGAGAAAATAGCTATAATGGACACCGTGGACGGTGCCTTCACTCACGAGTGGCTTGACAATATCCAGAACACTCTTGGGGAGAGAAAGCCTGACTACCTTGTTGTTCAGCATATGGAGCCTGACCATTCTGCCAATATAGCAAACTTTCTTAAGGCGTACCCCGATGCAGTAGTAGTGTCTTCTGCAAAGGCGTTTACTATGATGAAAAACTTTTTCGGCACCGCCTATGAGGATAGAAGGATAGTGGTAGGCGAGGGTGACACCCTGTCCCTGGGCAGGCACGTGCTTACCTTTGTTACCGCACCTATGGTTCATTGGCCTGAGGTCATCGTGACCTATGACAGCACCGACAAGGTGCTCTTCTCTGCTGACGGCTTCGGCAAGTTCGGCGCCCTTGACGTGGAGGAGGATTGGGCTTGCGAGGCAAGGCGTTACTATATCGGCATAGTAGGCAAGTACGGCGCACAGGTGCAGGCGTTGCTTAAAAAGGCGGCAGGACTTGATATTCAGACCATCTGCCCCCTTCACGGCCCCGTGCTCAGCGAAAACCTTGGTTATTATCTGAACCTTTACGATATCTGGTCAAGTTATCAGCCTGAGGAGGACGGCGTAGTTATCGCCTACACCTCCGTATACGGCAATACAAAGAAGGCGGCACTGCTCCTTGCCGAAAAGCTCAAGGCAAAAGGTTGCCCCAAGGTAGTGGTGAACGACCTTGCAAGATGCGATATGGCAGAGGCGGTAGAGGATGCCTTCCGCTACAGCAAGCTGGTGCTTGCCACCACCACCTATAACGCTGATATCTTCCCCTTTATGCGCACATTTATCCACGCACTTACTGAGCGTGGCTTCCGCAACAGAACGGTTGCGTTTATCGAAAACGGTAGCTGGGCACCTCAGGCTACAAGGATAATGAAGTCTATGCTTGAGGAGAGCAAGAACATAAGCTATGCAGAAAATACTGTAAGGATACTCTCTGCTCTTAACGAGGAGAGCACCGCACAGGTAGAGGCGCTGGCTGACGAGCTTTGCAAGGAGTACCTTGCCCGCCAAAGCGAGACTGCCAACAAAAACGACCTTACCGCCCTTTTCAAGATAGGCTACGGTCTGTATGTTGTCACCTCCAATGATGGCAAAAAGGATAACGGACTTATCGTTAACACCGTAACTCAGGTTACCAACAGCCCCAACAGAATAGCCGTTGCTATCAACAAAGAGAACTATTCCCATCACGTAATAAAGCAGACGGGGATAATGAATATCAACTGCCTTACCACCGATGCGCCCTTTGCTGTGTTTGAAAAGTTCGGCTTTGTCAGCGGCAGAAACGTGGATAAATTTGCCGATTGTACGCCATTGCGTTCTGATAACGGCTTGGTGTTCCTGCCCAGATATATCAACAGCTTTATGTCTCTCAAGGTGGAGCAGTACGTGGACCTGGATACCCACGGTATGTTCATCTGCTCTGTGACCGAGGCGAGAGTCATCTCTGATAAGGATACCATGACCTATAGCTATTATCACGAAAACGTAAAGCCTAAGCCTGAGACTGAGGGCAAAAAAGGCTTTGTCTGCAAGATATGCGGCTACGTCCACGAGGAGGATACCCTGCCTGAGGATTTTATATGCCCACTCTGCAAGCACGGTGCGGCTGATTTTGAGCCTATAAATTAGAAAAACCAATGCTTTGTCGCAAAAAACACATCCCCTCCTGCGAAAAAACCGCACGGTCAGGCGTTATATTTTATGGGTAGTACAATAAAACGATAAAAGCATTGACAAATGTTGCGGAATAAAGTATAATATAAGGGAATTTGTAAGGAGGTATTATTTTATGTTCTGTCCTAATTGCGGTAACCCCAATCCCGATAATGCTAACAACTGCGGTATGTGCGGTCACAAGCTTAATGACCAGCCTGTACAGGCTCAGCCTCAATATAACCAGCCTCAGTATGAGCAGCCTCAGTACGGTCAGCCCCAGTATGGCCAGTCCCAGTACGGTCAGCCTCAGCAAGGCCAGCCTCAGTACGGTCAGCCTCAGTACGGCCAGCCTCAGTACGGCCAGCCTCAGTATGCTCAGGCACAGCAGTCTGCTTCCGTACCCGGCAAGGGTCTTTGCGTCACCTCTATGGTGTTGGGCATAGTGTCCTTGGTTCTCTTCTGCTTCTGGTATATCAGCATCCCCTGCGCTGTCGTAGGCGTTATCCTCGGCTTTGTAGGCAAAAGCAAGGCTAAGGCTGCAGGCGCACCCTCCGGTGCCGCTACTGCAGGCATCGCTTGCTCCTTCGTAGCAATCGGTCTGTGGGTAATTATGTTCATACTTGCGGCAATAGGTATTGCGGCTTTGTCCTCTGAACTTAGTATGTAATAACAAAAAAGGGGCAACCTTTCCTTGGTTGCCTCTTTTGTTTGGTATAGGGAGGTGGCTTTTGCCTATGACAGTGCTTACCCTTGCAATAGACCTGATTTGCCTGCTTTGCGCTTTGTTTTTCAGGCAGATAGCCGCCTTTATGCTGGGCGACGTGCCGAGGTGTATAGTATACCGCATGGGTTATCTTTGCCCCTCCTGCGGCGGTACGAGGGCGGTCAACTATTTCTTTCACGGCAATTTTGCCCTGTCCTTTCAGCACAACCCTTTCTTTTTCGTTATGATAATATACCTTTTGACATTGCTTTTGATGCTGAATCTCGGCTACCTTTTCCGAGTTTCCTTTGGAGTAAGGGCGGTCAGGGCAATGCTCTGTTACAAAACGGTGATAGCCATAGTGGCGGCTTATGCCTTGTTCGGCATAGTGAGAAATTTAATATAATGCCATATAAAAAACGTGCGGTGACCAATAGGCCACCGCATCTTTTCATATCTAAGCTTTTATCTTATGCCGTATTTTTCGATAACGTAGTCCATATCCTTGTCGCCCCTGCCGGAGAGGTTGATAAGTATAGAACCCTTGCCCATCTGCTTTGCCAGCTTCATACCGTAGGCAACGGCGTGGGCGCTCTCAATAGCGGGGATGATGCCCTCAAGCCTTGAAAGAGTGAAGAAAGCGTCAATAGTCTCCTCGTCATCTATAACGTCATAGGTTACCCTGCCAAGGTCATGGAGGAATGCGTGCTCAGGCCCCGAGGAGGGGTAGTCAAGACCGCTTGCTACTGAATAAACAGGGGCAGGGTCGCCGTTCTCATCCTTGAGCATAATGCTGTTAAAGCCGTGCATAATGCCCTCGGTGCCGTATTTAAGGCTTGCGGCATGGTCGCCAAGGGTGGGGCCCTTGCCAAGAGGCTCAACACCGTAAAGGGCAACGGGGTCGTTAAGGAAACCTGCAAACATACCCATAGCATTAGAGCCGCCGCCTACGCAGGCAACAACGGCATCAGGCAGCTCACCCGTCATGCCCATAAACTGCTCCCTTGCCTCTATGCCCACAACGCTCTGGAAATCACGCACCATCATGGGGAAGGGGTGAGGGCCAAGAACAGAGCCGATGCAGTATATAGCATCCTTGTACTCCTTGCTGTAGGCGTCAAAGGCAGCGTCAACAGCCTCCTTCAGGGTCTGCAGACCGTGGGTGACCTCCACTACGTTTGCGCCAAGTATCTTCATCCTTGCCACGTTGGGGGCCTGCTTCTTTATGTCCACCGAGCCCATGTATATGTCGCACTCAAGTCCGAAATATGCGGCGGCGGTAGCCAGCGCAACGCCGTGCTGACCTGCGCCCGTCTCGGCTATGACCTTCTTTTTACCCATAAACTTGGCAAGCAGTGCCTCACCCATACAGTGGTTAAGCTTGTGTGCGCCCGAATGGTTCAGGTCCTCACGCTTAACGTAAAGCTGTACGTTGCCAAGCTTGCCCGACAGTCTCTCAAGATAAGATACGGGGGTAGGTCTGCCCTGAAACTCACGCCTTATCCTTCTCAGCTCGCTTACAAACTTGCTGGACTTGCAGATGGTGAAATAAGCGTCTGTTATCTCCTCCATCGCCGCCTTAAGCTCGGGAGCGATATATGCGCCGCCGTACTTGCCGAAATAACCCTTATCATCGGGATAATGCTTAAAATATGTGTCAAAATCAATACCGTTAAAGTTCATTTATATATCCTCCGTTTTGTTCATTCTTGTTTCAGTCATTTAAAGCTCCGTATACGGGACGCCATCGTTTAGTCAAAAGCATATCCTTCCTCCTGCTTGACCTGCCAAGGAGAAAACAAAAGTCCTTGACAGAAAGATTTCTTCTGTCAAGGACGAATAAACAAATCTATCCGCGGTGCCACCTTGATTTCACGGGAAAAGCCCGTGCCCTTATCAGGATACTCTCATACCCCCGACAACTGACGTATGCCCTAACGTGGTGCCATACTCTGCCCCCTTTTTTAAAACGGGCATTTGAAGCACCCCCTCAGCGGTCCATTTGACAGTCTGTTTCTCGCTCGGCTCTCAGCCACCCAAGCTCTCTGTACAGGCATAGCTGCCTTTATCTCCGCCTCAACGGTTTAGTATTCGGTTGTGAGAATTATACCACTACCGGCGCCGCTTGTCAATAGCTTGCCCTTAGTTTTTTGTCAAAGCAGTCCTTAGAATAAGATAGTCCGCCGCAGCAAGTGTGCCGTCCCTATCCAGATCCGCCGCCACGCTTTGCACCGGGCTGAGCCTTATCCCGCCCGAAAAACCGAGCTTTGCGTTGATACAGTCAACACTGGTGATAAGTCCGTCTCCGTTAAGGTCGCCTTCTGCCGCAAGGATACAGCTTTTGCCCGAGCGGCTTGCTCTGTAACCCGTGCCTACAGTACTTTCCGTGGTGACGGCACTTCCCTCATAGGTGACAAGCTCAATCCCGTATACAAATAAAGCGCTCACCGCCTCCGGTCCGAGTCCTGCGCTTATCCTCATAATACCGTCGTCATCTATAGAATGGCCTGCCTTTACGGCGGCATCCGTAAGCTTCAAAAAATCGTCTATCACCTCAAATGCCTTGTCAAGCAGGGTGAAGCTGCGGATGGAGGTAGAGGTGCTCATAGCGCTGACTGTTATCTGAAGCCTGTAGTTGCCTGCAGTAAGTGCGGCAAATTCAAGTCCCATATCGGCTATTGCAAGTGTCTTGCCGTAAAGGGTGGTGGTATTGCTCTGTACCGCCGTTCCTGCCATCGACTTGACCGTGGCTGTTACCTGATACAGGTCGCCTGTGGATTCCACCGTCCCCTCAGGCGTGTATGCCTCACCCATAAGCAGGCTCTCTTTAATATTCGGGTCTGTCACCCTTGCCCAGCAGGCGTAAAGGGTAAGCAGGTCTGTGTCCACCGAGGTGGTCTGTGACAGCGTACTTTCGTCGGAATAGATCTTGAATACATAGCCCCCGGTGTCCTCCGTCACGGTCATCCATTTGTGGGTGTGGTCGGCGGTAGAAAGGTAGTTCCACTGTCCCTGAGAGGCTCTGTACGCCCTCCAGCCTACGAAAACGTAGCCGTCACGGGTAAAGCTGTTGGCACTTATCTTTGTGGAGGTGCCGTACACCACCTTGCTCTCTGCCATAGTGCCCTTACCGCCGTTGGCGTCGTAACGCACGTAAAAGGTCTTGGTGCCCGTGGAGTTGTGAGTCCACTGAGCGTAGCAGGTGATAACGTCGCCGTTGACCATAGTAAGGGCAGACACGTTGCGCCTGTCCTCGTACAGCGCCAGCACCGAGGTCTCAGGCTGTTCGCCCTTCGTGTACCAACGGGCGGTGCCGTCCGCATCAAAATACAGCCACTTCCCATCGGATTTGCGGTATAGGTTCCAGCCTGAAAAGCTGTAGCCGTCACGGGCAAAATAGTTCTTCCTAAGCTTGGTTGAAAGCCCACGCACGTGTCTTGTATCGTTCATAACAAGATTGGTGGTGCCCGTATCCGTGCCGCCGTTGGCGTTGTATTTTACCGTGTATATTATGCTGTTTTCCGTGGTTATGGGAGTATTAAAGGTGCCGCTGCCCTCGTTGTAGGCAATGGAATAGATGCCCTCATAGCTGATAGGTGCGTTGGTGTTGAAGTAAAGCCGCCTGTCGCCGTCCGCTCCCTGACTGGTTCTGAAGCCGCAGGACTCTATCTCAAACATACTGAGCGAGGAGTTTTGCAGCAAAAAGTTTGTGGTAGAGGGGAATATCAGCCCCGTAGAATCAGCCTCTGTTGCCAGCGCCTCGTCCGTTATGGCGCCCGACACGTCATAGGTTATGATACAGCTTCTCGTTTTGTCCAGAAAAGCGTCCCAAAGGGGGACGTACAGCACCTTCTCCGTCTTGCTGTAGGCAAAGCCCTGAGTGGTCCAGCCCTCAAGGTTGGGCATTACAGAGTAAGAAGAATTGCTTGTGGCAAATACGGCGTTGCGCTTGTCTATCTCGAAAAGCTGATAACAGGTCACTTCTGTGGGAGAGGAGGCACTGCCGCCTGCGTCTGCCGTGCCTACCTTGCAGTAATAGAATTTTTGGCCACGCTTCACAAGTAAATAAAAGTAGCCGCCCGAGGTCTTTATGTGCCTTACGGCGTGGGCGTTGATAGACTTGCCTGCGGTGGTCACAAGCTTGAAATAACCCTGAAAATACAGTCCGTTGCCGTTTATCTTAAGCCTCGTCAATGCTGTATCCGTGTCGGTGGTGGCAACAAACAGAAAATGCTCGTCGTTGGCAGAGCACACAACTATCTCGTTTGCGTGCCCCAGAGTGGTGCAGTTTGAGGGCGAGGTAGCAGAGGTGCTTGCGTAATAGCTCATAACCACCTTCTCACCCGTGTTTGCATTGATGCGGGTTATTGCGGCATAGGTGTTGGTAGAGTCTATCTTGGCGTGGTATAGGTAGTTGGTCCCCACGTTAAGCCCCTGAGCCGCAGTGCAGGTCACCCCGTTCACAACGGTGTTGGGAATCTGCCACCTGAAGCTGTGGTCCGAGGGCTGATAGGTGGTGTAGCCTCCTGCATTGTATACCTTGGCGCCTACTTTGCCCGAATAGTCGGCAGCATAGGTCTCGCCCGTGCCAAGGTCAAGGAAGGTCTCGCCCGTGTCGATATCCTCGGTAAAAGGGTCAAAGGTGTATTTTGATACGGTGTGTGTCTTTTTGGAAAGGTTCTCCTGCGCCCCGACCCGTGGTGCAAGAGGCGTAAGCATAAATACGGTAAGCATAAAGCAAAGCGCTCTTTTGAGTATCATAGCAGCTTGCCTCCTTAATCTGTGTCTTAATTAACAGAAGGCACCCGTAAAGGATGCCTTCTTAGTATGAAATACCTATTTAGTCGTCTGTGCGTGCGTCTGTTGCTATATCAAATATAGCCTGTACCTCCTTGGAGGGAGCCTTGGTAGCAAGGGTGGCTGCAACTGCGGCGATAAGACCTACTACAAAGCCGGGGAGTATCTCGTAAATGCCGGTAGAGTAAACAGCGGCAGGCATAATGGTATCGGTAAACATAAGCAACCACGCAATATCCACGATAGCACCTACAATAATACCCGTGCAGGCGCCAATGTAGTTGAATCTGCGCCAGAAGAGGGAAAGGATGACCGCAGGACCGAAGGAGGCACCAAAGAGACCCCATGCGTTCTCAACCATTGCCATTATACTGCTTGCCCAACCGCCGGCGGAGGATATGCCGTTAGCGGCGATGATAAACGCAACTACAGAAACCGCAACAACAACGATTCTGCCTACCCAAAGTATCTCCTTGTCAGAAGCCTTGTTCTTTCTGAGCAGAGGCTTGTAAAGGTCGCTGGTGAAGGAGGAGGAGGCTACAAGAAGCTGAGAGTCAGCCGTAGACATAGCCGCCGCAACTATTGCCGCCAGCAGGAGACCTGCGATGAAGGGATTGAACAGATCCTGCACTACGGTGATAAATATGTTCTGCTGTGTGCCCGCAGGAAGCAGGAGTTCGGAGAGGGAGACAGTACCGTCGGAAAGAATAAAGGTTCTGCCAAGGATGGCGATGGCGATAGCCGCACCGAGAGTAAGCACTACCCAAACGCTGGCAACGGTAGCAGATTTCTTTATCATAGAGGGCTTCTCTATGGACATAAAGCGTACGATAATGTGGGGCATACCGAAATAGCCAAGACCCCAAGCGAGACCCGTAACTATATCCTGCCAGCTTGCGGCAAAGGGGTTGGTGCCAAAAGCAGAAACACCCTCGGCAAAGGCGCCCGTAAGGGAAGAATCAAACTCGCCCATACCCATAACTATCGGCACTGCAAGCAGGGCAACAAGCATAAGCAGACCTTGGAAAAAGTCGGTCCAGCAAACGGCCTTAAAACCGCCGAAGAAGGTGTAGATAAGAATAAGAAGGGCAAATATACCCATAGCCAACAGCTCCTTGTCAGCAAGACCGGGGATAACTGCGCACATTACGTTCTTACCCGCAACAAAGGCAGATGCAACGTAAACGGTAAAGCTGATAAGGAAGATGATAGCGCAAACTATCTTAAGCACCGAGCTCTTGGAAAGAAAACGGTTGGTAAGATACTGGGGCAGAGTAATAGAGTCGCCGGACGCCTTGGAAAAACGGCGCAGACGCTTGGCAACAAGGATCCAGTTAGCGATAGTACCTATAGCAAGACCTATGCCTATCCAGACCTTGCCCATACCAAAGGCAAGAATACTGCCGGGGAAGCCCATCAAAAGCCAGCCGGACATATCAGATGCCTGAGCACTCATAGCAGTTACCCAAGGACCCATTGCACGACCGCCAAGGAAGTAATCCTTTTCATTGTTGCTCTTTGAACGTAAGAAAAAGAACAGACCTACACTAAGCATAAGAGCAAAGTACAGAAAAAAAGCCAACATTTCCATAAACAATTCTCCTTTAGCAAATTAAAGCGATACGCCATTATACCATATTTTTCGCATCATTGCAATACTTTTTCTTCCTATAATGTATATTTATTCTATATTTATGATGAATCGCAGACAAAAGCATAAGCAATCAGGCAGAAACTTACCCCATAGTGTCGATATTTTTGTTTGCTTGCGATGATATTTCGACAAAATGCACTAAAATCTGTTGACAATAAGTGTTTATTGTGATAAAATTTTCTATATGTTATATTTGGGGGAAGTATAATGAAAAGAATACTGTCGGCATTTTTAGTTTTATTAATTATATTTCAATTGGCAGGCACTACCGTTGCTTTTGCTCAGGAGTCCGATGCTCCAAAGCATATACCCCGTGTAGTTTCGGTGGTTTTTGACGATTCGGGCAGTATGGGTAAGAATACTGACAGGTGGGCATACACTGTTTATGCAATGCAGGCATTCTGTGCTATGATGGGCGTTGATGACGTGCTTTATATTACCTATCTTAATTCGACGGTTAACGGCAGCCATACCGTTAAGATAGATCTTGACGATAATAGCAAGCAAAGCAGTATACAGCTTATAACAGACAAGACCGTGTTTGGTGACGGCACTCCCGACAAGATATCCGAGGGCGCCGCACAGCTTGTTAACGAGTATAAAACAAGGGGCAAGGATGCAAAGTACTTTCTCGTAGTAATGGCAGATGGCGAGCTCAATTACGGCTCGGTGGACAAGAGATTGCCTGAGGTTGCAAAAAGTACTGCACGCCAGCTTAACAATGCGGATTTTCAGGCTATGTTCTTCTGCATGATGGATAAAAACGCTATTGACGGCGTTAAGTTCTATAAGGCTACTACCGGTGACGAGATAGTGGAACAGCTTAAGCTCGTTTCCGCTGACGTAATGGGGCGCAATAACATTACGGATAGCTGTACTTATTCGGGCGGTAAGCTGTCCTTCTCCCTGCCTTATCCTGCCCTTAGCATAGCTGTTTTTGCTCAGAAGGAAAACGGCGATTTTGGCAGTGCCAACGACGAGATACGCCTTTCCGTATCTCAGGGGGGCAAGGCGGCAGACTTTGACATTAATTCCTACCGTATAGATTGTCCTACCAAAATAAACGAGCGTGTAAATATTCAAGAGGTGATTCCTGCCGACCCACCTGCCGGCTTTGTATCTCTTATAGATAACGGTAGCAAGCCTTTGCCCAAGGGCGAGTACAGCATAGATCTCTCAAGTTATGATATCAGCAAGGGCGACATAATGGTGCTTGTTGAGCCTGCGGTTAAGATTGGCTGTAATTACTACGCTGTCAGCTCTGATAATACCTTGGTTCCCGTAGAGTTTGCAGATGTTAACGATAATCTGCGTGAGGGGTCTGAGATAATAGTACAGTGCGGACTTTATGAGATGAAAGAGGACGGTAGTCTGGGCGATCCCGTTTCTGAAAGCGTTCTTTCTCCCCAATACGGTATATATCTCAACGACTCGTCCATAGGTAGCAAGTACAGCGGTATGGATAATGCTTATTTGTTGGATATCACCAAGGATTTTGCAAACGGCACTCTGAAGATCGAGGCAGTGCTTGAAGGATATCAGCCCTTTGTTCTGAGAGAGACCTTTGGCGAGATAGGCGAGATACCTACCCCCGACGTTTCTGTTCCCGAAGGCTCATTTTACGATACCAAGACTATAACCAAGCTTGACTGGCAGTCATGGCTGAACGGTGATGTATCCATACCCTTTTCACTGCAATCGGCCAGCGCTTCGCTGCTCGATGACCTTGAGATCAAGGTGGAGGGGTACGACGGTTTATCTTACGGCATTTGCTCCTCTATTCCCGACAGCGTTACCGTGAGCGGTAACGATATAGTATATAAGCCTACCTTTAAGGCGGGGGCTGAGTTTTCCGACCTGCCTGACAGCTTTACGGTGTCCCTTTGCGATACCTTTACCGACACAAAGCTGCTGACGGTTCAGGTATCGGTGATCAAGCCTGTGTATAAAATAGAGATAGAAAACAGCGTGGGCTCCAAAAAGCTTGGTCTTGACACCCTGAAAAGCAATACCGAGGGAGTAAAGTTTACCCTCGTGGCGGATTATGAGGGTGACGGTACTTTCGTGTCCGCAGGTAACAGCGGTTGTGAGGGTGACATAGCGTTTAACGTGGAGCACGGCGTGCTTGCGGGTGAGGTATCCGTAGGCAATGGCGACGCTGTCTTTGTACCCCGTTATGACCCTGCGGTTGATACGGGAACCGCTCCGTCGGATATCCTGGGTAAAAGTCATAGCATTTCCGCTACGGCTGTTGTTGACGGAGCCGAGATAAAGTCTGATGCTGTAACGCTTGATATAAGCGGCGTTTCTTATCAGATAAAAGTCCAGAATGATATTACCTCTGCTTTTACTCTTGACAGTATAAAGACAAATACAGAAAAAATAGTGTTTGCGGTATACGCAGATTATCAGGAGAGCGGTTCTTTTGGCCCTCTTGCAAGCTGGGATACCGGAATTTACGATATGCTTACCATAAGCACAGGTGACCTGCCCGGCAGATTTGAGACGGAGTATGATGCAGGCGGTGTACCCGTCGGTAAGTCCTTTACTCCTCTTTATGACGAGTACAATAACGGCGGTGTGGTATTTACCAAGGTGGCAGGCAAGGTGCATACCGTAACAGCTGCTATTGAGCAGTATGCCCTCCTTTGCGATACTACCGTGGAGGTGCTGGCACCTAAGTATGACGTAATAGTAAGAAAAGACGGTATATACATATTGGAGACCGATCTCGTCGGCAATACCGAGGGTGTGGAGTTTACCGTTTCCCGTGATGGACGTGTCCTTACAGCAGAGGAGCTGGAGGGGCTGGCTCCCTTTGATATCACTTTGAGCAAAAATAAGGGCAAGATAGGTATCACCACTCAGGTCATGGAGGCTTCTGACGGTACTGCATATCTGTTCTGCCGCCCCGATTACGTGGGTTGGACGTTTATCTCTACGTGGCTGTGGAAATGGACGTGGTGCGCATGGAATATCAGAACGGGCGATATGAACCTTACCCTGACCATAGGTGCCTCCCAAGCCTCCGCACTCATCGACATAGGCTTTAACCCAATAGGCTTTGCGGTGCTTATAGCGCTCTTCGCCGCTGCCGCACTGACTTGCTGGTTCATTGCTTGCAGACTTACGAGCGCAAGTTTCATCTCGGGTGCGTTTTATACAGTGGAATTGCTCTTTGTAAATAACAAATGGAAGGTTACTAATTGCAAAAAAAGCAAAGGAACGAGCGAAGGAGAGGTTGAAGCTTGTCTTAAGTTGAAGGCGAGAAGAAAGCTGAGTGTTTCGCCAAATTCAAAAGATGTCGCACATTTTGTTACCATGAAAGGGTATACGAAGTCGGCTGATCCCTGTTGGTGCCCTGGAGAGGAAGAGAAAAAGAGATTTAAAAAGGCTCACCTCGAATCTTATGTAGTAAATAATTTTGTCAATAATTATAGAACTATGGAGCCTTTGGAAAAAGAGTTTTTTAATGAAGCTCAGTTTTTTGATGGTACTCACGAATCCAAGTTCAGGACAGGGAGTTATTTGGTAGTTGTTGATTCAAAGGGTGATATCGGTAACAAAGCATACGTTGTGATGTTTGTTGCATCCAAACCAAAAAATAAAAACATAAACATATAAAATTAAGGAGAATAAGTATGAAACAAAACTACTTTATTGGCTTAGGTGGTAGCGGCGGCAAAATAATTGCGCGTTTGTACGATCGCTTGATTAAAGAAAACGGTATGGTGTATAGCGGTAACGTTGAATGTATAGCTATTGACACCGATCAGGATGAGCTGAACCAGTTAGCACAGCTTGGTGTAAGACAGGTATGTCTTAGCGGCGCTGGCAACGTAGGGCAGTATTACAACAATCTCGGCGGCGACGTAGACGATTGGTGTCCCAACACTCCTAATGAGGGCAACTTTTTCAGCAGCTCTTTGTTTGACGGTGCTTCTCAGTGCAGAATGAAGTCCAGACTGTGCTTTTCCAATTACCTTAAGAACAGCAACAACTCTTTGCGTCAGGCACTTGAGGAATCGCTGAGGGTAGACAGCCATGCTACAGGCAAAGAAGCTCCTCCCAAGGTGCTTATAGCCTCCTCTATAGCAGGCGGTACAGGCTCCGGTATTTTTATTCAGACTGCTCTGTATGTTAAGAAGGTATTCAGAGAATTCGGCATTGAAAACGTAAAGATCTACGGACTTTTTGCCTGCCCCGACCTTTATAAGGGCGTAGTAACCGCACAGCAGCTCCCCAGCCTTTACGCAAACGCCTATGCGGTTATCAGAGAGCTTAACGCCTTCAATCTTATCTGCGGTTCGGAAACAACTGCTGCTTACGGTGGTAAGCTTGATATAGATATCGAGATCAGTACCGAGTGTGAGGGTAATCTCTTCACCAAGGACGCCAACGGCAGATACGGCGATAAGCCCTACGATTCTCTCTATTTTATAGACAAGGTTAACTATCTCAGCAAGGTTCTTGGTGGTATAGACGAGTATTATAAGGCTATGGCTGATATGGCGTATACAATTCTGTATACCGATATTGCAGGTGAGGTTGCTTCCTCTGAGTCCAACGAGATGAACGCACGTTCCATCTCTCCCATTGCCATTTACGGCAGTGCCGGTGCCGCAAGGATAGAGTATCCTTATGAGGATATTCTCAGATACTTTGCAAACCGTTCGGTATACGAGAGCGTGAACGATATATGGAAAGAGCTTGATAAACAGTGGGCTGCATACTATAAAGAAAAGGACATCGAGGCTGCCGAGTTTGGAAAAGGCAAGTATTTGCCTGCCAAGGGCGAAAGAGCTCAGCACTTCATCGATAGCTTCGATACATTGACGAAAGTTTCCGGCATTTCCGGCAACAAGTTCTCTTTCCTTATTCCTATGGTTAAAAAAGGTAACGAGAGCACGGCGGACGCATTGATATCTGCTATTAAAAGCGTTGCCAAGAAGTATGTAGAATCTGATTCAAAAATTGTTGATATACGCACAAAGCGTTGTCTGGACGATCTCGAAAAGTTAAAATCCGATATACTTATAGACATTGATAATCCTCCAAAGAGCGACGAAGACAAGGTTAAAGTTTTCGGAGGAATAGCTGATATTGATTCCAACATTGATATGTATTGCAAGGAAACAATAGAGCAGATCGCTGACTATGCAATGGTATTGGCTAATGAGATTTTCTGCATAAATAAGGAACTGTGCGGCGGTTATGACACCAAGGATTGCAGTATAATCAAAAACCTCCTCCAGTACAATAACGGCGATAATACAGAGTGGGTTCATCCCATAGCTGCAAGATATTCTCTGTACAAATTTTATAAGCTGATTGATGACGAAATACGTACTAAGTTTGATGCAAATATTAATACTCCTGCCGATGATAAGGATGATTACTATACGCACATGATCAATAATGTTGTTGCCGATATAAAGAGCGCTCTCAGCTCCGGTAACGATGTAAGGAGCAATAGCGTAATCCTGTTAGAAAAACTACAAAAGATAGTTTTAGGCTTTGGCAAAAAAGATGTAAAGGCCATGGTCGATAGCTATTTTGAGACCCTTGACGAACAGCTTGGCGCGGCTAAAACAAAGTTTATTGAGGCTCTTTGCGTTTTCGCCTTTATAAGAGTGCGTGATAGGCTTGCAGCCCTTATTGATGAATACGAAGCTTTCTTTGACGGACTCGACGAATTTATAGTAAAAGCTTATTCTGCTACTGTTGGTAGCGAGAATTTCCATGACGGAAGCAAGGGCGCTGTATATGTGTGCGCAAGTGCAGAGATAAAGAAAATGATGTACGAAAACGTAAACAGAGACATAGACACGCAGACAGGCGAAATCGCCAGCAGTGTAAGTCAGTCGCTGTTTACCGCAATGCGTGACAGAATAAGTACTTCTAACAAGAAACAAAAGATGCATATCAAGGAAAAGATCAAGGGCATCGAGGGTCTTTTCAACAGTGTATCCGATATAGTTACCGAGGGTCTTAAGTATATCCATAGTATTCAGCGTGCTGTTGATAGGAATGTTTTCCAGGCTATCCTTTATGAATTTAAGCTTTTGAATCCCGGCAAGGAGAACTACGAAGGGAAATACAATGGTAGTAACGAAGCTAAGAACTTGATCGATCAGTTTGTGAGCGGAAAATTTGTTGCTGCGTCGAGGATGGCAGCTCCTTGTCTAGTGTATGATACAAAGGATCCCTATAGTGGAATGTTCAAGAACAGCAAGAATGAAACTCCCAGAAGTGTTTCCAATGCTTACAGGTATTTTGCAAACAATCCGGAGGTTGATGAGAGTATAAAGGGACTTATTAAGAGCGGTTCCGCAAACGACTTGTTTGATACCATGGCTCCGACCTTACCTCTCGATACAGATAACCAGACGGTTGCCGTTAAGCATGTTTGCAGCGACAAGGTAGATTCCTACAGCATACTCTGCTATTCTACCGTTCACTGTCTGCAGCCTTATCAGATAAAGGCGTTTGACGAGATAAATGGCGGAGTGTACTATGACCATTATTCCAAGCGCATTATCGAGATGGAAAAGGTACAGAAGTACTCCCTTTCTCCTCATATAGACAAGCGTTGGCACAAGCACGGCGTTATGCCTTACATCAACGTTTCCAAGGAGATAGAAAAGCGTCTTGACCTGGGCAAGGCATTCCTTTACTCTTTGCTTGGCGGCAAGATAGGCTACAGCAAGGTAGACAACGAGGTTAAGCTCGTATTCGGTGATGCCAGCATTAACCGTGCTCCTGAGCTTATGTATAACAAGGGACGCTCCGTAACCTACAGAAACGCTCACCGTGCAATGTATTGGCTGGTAAACGAGGAGGCTCTTGTTGAGAGATATTCCAGTGCATTTGACAGATACATCGAGGCAGAGATAGAAAAGCTTGCAGACTACTCTGATTCTGTTGGCGAGTACAAGGCGAGAGTTTCTAACTACAGCAAGGTGCTTAAGATGTTCTTAGGCCGTGTTATCGGTCACAAGCCTTTGACCAGTACCACCGGCGGCAAGGTTGAAAAGAATCCGCTTAGCGAGAACATCGGCGTTTTAGAGCTTGCGTACAAGCTTCACAAGTCTGAGGAGAAGGAGACCGACAAGGATTACGGCGAGCTTGTTGTGGCTGTTCTTTGCGACATAATCAAAAAATACAGCAAGGCTCCCTTTAACGCAGACGATATTGCAAGTAAGGATAAGGGCAAGGCATCTTATTTGGGTTATCTTGATGTTTATTCTCATATCCTTGAGCGCTTCCTCGAGGAGCTTGCTATGGATATTCAGTATCCTGCAAGGAAGGCAGATCCCAACAGAAAGCCCAGCACAGACGAAAAGGTTAAAGCAAAGGCTAAGGCAGAAATCGAGGCTGCTTTGTCCGAGACCGACGATGAGAACGCACTGTTTATAGATAGCGGCAGAGACAGCTTTGGCAGGGCTGATGCAGAGGGTAATATCGGTGAAAACTCCGCAGAGGCAGAGGACGGAAAGGAAAAGGATCTCTTCACCATCAATCCTAAGGTGAATTCCGAAGTTGCTAAGGACGAGGTATATGCTTGGGTTTACGGCGAGATCATTAAGAACCTGAACGACTAATCATTTTTTGATTATTATTAAGGCGAATTTATAGACAAAGGGGACGTTTTACAGGATGAGAACTATAGTAGTGAATACCTCTAAGGAAGCGAAGGAGACAAGGCTCAGACTCTTGTTCAGCGCCCCCTTTGACAGCAGTAGCCTGCTTTATTTCAACAGCACCCTGCCTAAAATAGGCGAGGTTGCGGCGCAGATAAAGCAAAAACTGATTACGGACACTGATACGGTTGACAGGGACTATAATATTATAGTCCTTGTTGATCTGTATACATTTCCCCGAGGCAACGAGCAGGACGCAGCAAGGCTTTACAAATATCTGCTTGAAAAATATATAGCCACTTCTTTTCTCAGCAAGCTGTACAGGGACTATGGCTTGAATCCTTTGGGCGTGTCCCTTTATTTTGTCGACTCGTCCTCTAAGGTAAGCAATTTCGATGACGGCAGATTCACGGCTAAAAACCCCGAGGAGCAAAGGCTGGAGGAGCGCAGAAAGCAGGAGGCGGCCGAGCAAGCGGAGCAGGCTATGTTGGATTCTGACGGTGATTCGTTTATCGGAGAGGTAGACGAGGTTCATATCGCCTCTCCCGAAAACAATCAGCACCGCGCAGAAAGAAAGCATCAGCTTATGATGGAACTTTTTGGATGGAGCGCTGACGCAAAAGCAGATGCGATTGGGTGGAAGCTTAAGTGTGCGGCAGGCGAGGACGGATTTATCGACCTTAAAGAAACCTTCAGCGCCACAGTCAAGGAGATAGAGAACTCCTCTGAGGGCGTCCCCGTGCTCGATTTAGCGCTTGCGGTTGTTAAGGATCTGGAGCTTGGCACGGATATCGACCGCATCAGCACCTTTACGGAGCGAGATATGGACGTTTTGAAGGGTAGCTCCGTATACAGTCTGGTGTGTAGGTTTGAGCGAGAAAACGAGCAGGATCTTGTAGAGGGATTTTTTAACGTTTTTGCCAATATTTTTTGTTGCGTTCAGAACAAAAAGCTGAGCAGAGGCGTTGTTAATTACGGCAAGGACGAGATAAAGGCGCTTTTGATACACGCTCTTAAAAAGTATAGATTCTATTCCGAGGAAAAGAATTTGCCCGTAGAATTTGAGGTGGTAAGCCTTGTTTTTGAGGAGGGCGATGCCATTTGCAGGCAGTGGTCAAGCGCTCAGAAAAAGCCTTATAAAGCGAATGACGACAAGGATTTGCTTGCACAGATAAGCGCTGATGTGCAGAAAGCATACAGCGGCGATGCAAGCGAAAGCAGTGTCGACAAGTTTGCCGAGGAGATCGTAAAGGAGGAATCGGCGCATAAGCTCAAGGGGTTGGACAAACAGGTCTACGACACTGTAAAGGAGATACTCCTCAATTATGACGAGGAGCTGATAAAGAGGCAGAACCGCATCTTTTTGAAAAAGTGTAGGGAAAGCGTCTGGGATTGGCGTGATAAGCAGACCGAAAAGGAGTTTTCTGACGTGGTAGCGGCAAAGGTGGCTGAGGTCGCTTCGAAAAAGACGGGCGACGTTAAGGATTCGGTCGGCACCATCGTTATCAATGAAGAAGGCAAAGCAAAAAAGACAACAAGAGACAGCATTGATTTTATTAAGGACGAAAACGAGAAGAAGCACGGCGACCTTGTAGCGGCAGTGACAGAGACTCAGCACAAGCTTGCTTCCAACAACAACGTTTTGGTGGAAACAAAGAATATCCTTATAAAGTACAGCGACCTTATGAAGAAGAGCAAATGGTACAGGATAGCTTTTGTGGGTGCCATAGTCGCAATAATCATCGCAGTGCTACCATACATATACATTCAGTTCAATTCCAACAGCGAGAACGCTATACACAGGGCGCTGTACGTCCTGTTTACCGCAGGCTTTGCTTTGCTGTACAGTGCCGCATCGAGCATATATATAGGTAAGCTCAGCAAGAAAAAGCGTGCGCTTAAGGCAGAGCTCGACGCTCTGAAGGAAAAGAGCGTAAACGAGCGCAGGCAAAGCATTATTGCGTTGTATAATTATTACACAGATATAATTGTCAGGACTGAAAGCCATGGGCTGTTGTGGCGTGAGATATTGAAAAGAGACAGAGAAAACGCCAGACTCGGCATCAAGAGAAATACGCATATACGAAAGCTTAACAGGCTCGCAAAAACCGTTGAAGGCGTTATGACAAAGCTTAAGCTTGATGTATACGATACGGCTATGAACCCCGGCGAGGAAGAGCTTAAGCAATTTTCCGAGTGCAGGTTGGTTGTAGAAGAGGCTTATTGCAGCGACAATAACAGAAGGATATACGGTGTTTTACCCATAGAAAGTGATGAAGCAGTAAACGAAAATAAAGCGGAAGGGGGAGACAAATAAATGGCGTGGGTCTTACTAAAAATAATAGCCATAATAGCAATACTTTTGCTGATGTGCCTTCCGTTCTTCCCTGCAAAATTCAGCTTTTCTCTTGCGTCTAAGAGCTATGACGGCAAGGAGCGTTGGAAGAATCTGTGGTTTGTTATTGAGACGGCTATAGTAAGCGTTTTCCTTGTTACCTTTGCCCCGTATATAAAGAACGCTCTTGAAGCTTTCTTTAACTTAGGCTTTATGCAGTGGTTAAAGGATCTGTTGCCCGAGCGCTTTGTTTACAGCATTGACGTTGTAGTCCTTATAGCAGTAAACCTTGGTATATGCTTTTTGTTTTTGTTTTTCAAAAAGCTTCTTCGTATAGTTTTGGACAGATTGATCCGCACCGGAGGAGGCAGCAGTAACCTCGGCACGGGCAAAAACAAAGGCAACCAAAAGCAGTTTTCCCCCAATAAAAAGACGGGCGGCAAGGACGTTTCAGACAAGCGACTGAGGATACTGAGAAAGAATTCGGTATTAGTGTTTGGTAAAGGTAAAAAGGATGTAAAAGGACAGACAGCCAAGCTCGGCGATTATACCGCAGTCAAAAAGGACGGCGAAAAACAAAAGACTAAAAAGAAAAAGTCAAACGCTGTAAAGAGCGAGGAGTCGGTATCCTTCGCCTCGCTGTTCAAGTATGCATATAATAAGCTTGTGGCTGTTTTTTACGATGAGGAGGACGAGTTTGAATACGTAAAGCCCGGTACCTACCGTTGGGCAAAGGAAATGAAAAGCTTTATGTTCCTTATGTCCTGTCTTTATTTGCTGGTTTGCCTTGCCGTATTGCTCCCCGTTTTCTTTTCCTTCAGTTGGTTCCCCTATTTCTACACCATAGCAGAGTGGCTTATAGACAACACCTATATGTATCCAATGCTTTCTTTGGTGATGTTGTTTGAGATATTGTGGTTTATCGACGGTGAATATAAGTATTCTGAGGAGGTTGCGGCGCCCTATATGACCTTTGTTTCGGGCGTTAATTCCGACAAAGAGGAAAATCTTTCAGAGTCACGTAATGCGTTTCTGAATAAGTACGGTCAAAGCTATAACATAAAGAATTTTGAAAGCACTGCTATGGGTGGTAAAGGCACCTATACGCTGGAGGAAAAATCCCGTGCCATACAGAATATGGCTAAAGCCATAAGGGCTAGCAAGGGCTTTGTCAATGGCGACTATATGCAAGGCGTTGAACATATGTTTGACGGCAAGCATGTTTTGTTTGACACCTCTCTCTATTCTTCTCTCGGTGAATACATAGTGCACTATCTGTTTGTGGTTATGTCCTTTGGTACCCGTGTCCTGTTTATATGCAAGGACAAGAAGGAGATTGAAAATGCGTCGGCTTTTCTTGAAAAATCCTTTAAGGAGATAACTAAAACCGATATGGTTTTGTGGCGCATTAGCACATATGAGAGATTGCACGAGGGCGAGACCCCTGATATCCTGCTTCTTACGCCCGACCAATTTCTTGAAAGAGGTCTGCAATCTGACGGTAAAAGCTTTTTCGAGGAGCTTGTAGACGTTTTTGTTCTTGATACTGATAAAATCATCACCGAAAATAACTACTACTGTTTGATCATGGCAAAGACCTTGGAGAAGGCAACCACCTTTTTCGGCGAAGACAGAGACTTTGATGCCGATTCTTCAATAGCGGTTGAAAAGCGCATAAGATATCGCTTTCTTTCAAGCGGTCACATTCAGGCTCTCGATAACAGTATCCGCCAGTTCTTTAATCTTGAGGATGCACGTCTTGAGACCTTCCACACCTTTGGTCTCGCTTCTAAGACCGAGGTCTTCCTGTGGCGTACGGGCATGTCGTCTACTATGTACGTAGACAACGGCGCAAACCAGGTGGCGCTGGAGGTGCAGATAGCGAAGGAGGCACGCAGTCACGGTATAACCCATATCAGTCTCATATCCGATGCTGCGGTTTACAGCAGTCAGCTCAACGAAATATCGGGTCTTACTATAAATTGCTGTGACCTTTCCGATAACTCCACAGGCTATGTTATTGTGGCTGACGATTGCTTCAACCTTCCCAACGCAATATATAACTTCTCCCGTTTCTCGGGCAGAAAATCTACTGTTCTGCACGTGGTGAGCAAGCCTTATCTGCTTCGTGAGTACTTTGCATCCCGTGCTGAAAGCTACGCCTCTCATTTTGAGCTTATCGGCAAGACTATGTCCGAGCACGCAGACGTAAAAAAGGTCAATATTATCAATCTGCTTTGCGATGCGGTAAACGGCATGGAGCGCTCACTGTTTATTCAGCGTGCTTCTGAATTTTTGGGCGACACCCCTGCAGATAACAGCGAAGTCATCGACAAAGAACCCGATGAGAAGGAGCTTGAGCGTTTCGTACAGCGTTGCTATGACGTAGCTTTTGGGGAGGGGCATGACTACGAGCCTCGATTCACCATTAAGAAGGAGCAAAGCTCCCAGCTTGAATACAAGACTTTTGTATATCTCGTTGTTCCGGCAAGGCTGTTTAAAAAACTGCTTGAAAGCACAAGAACGGTCAGGCTTGAATACGTTAATACCCAGAATTCTGAATACCTTTCCGTATTTAAGGATGAGATGGCACAGCATTTTGTTCCGGGTCAGGTAATGATGCGGAACAACAGGTGCTACACCATCAAGGCTATGGACAAAGAGAACGGCGTTCTCACTCTTGATGATACGGGCCCAAGCGTCAATGTTCCGATGGATTATATCCAGACAAGACATTACGAGATAAAGAACGCCGAGCTTGACAGGAGCTTTGGTCATCATTACAGAGCGCTCAACAGTGTTGTTAATCACGTTGGCTACAGTATATACGATGCCGACGTCTCCGTTGATACAGTGGGCTATTACTCCATAGAAAAGGCTGTTCAGACGGTGGATCTTGTAAAGCCCAACTTTGCAAAGTATGTGGATCTCAGTGGCGACCAAAAGCTTATAAAAAAGCTGAGAAGAGATATAAAAACAAAGGTGCTGTTGGTTGAGCTTGATTCTGCCGTGGAGTGTGAGCCCTCCGTCACCTATTCACTCTCGGTCATACTGGGCGAGTTTATGAAAACTCTGTTCCCTCAGCAGTACAGGTGCGTATCCGTTTGTCCCATCTTTGACGAGGGCGTGGAGGAGCAATTCTTTGAGGGTAACACCGCCATACGTGACCTGTATCCTCGCATTGTAGACTCTTTTGGCAGGGGAGAGGGTGAGAACGATAAAAAACGCATTCGTTTTGCAGTTATAGAGGACATAGACGGCGGCAACGGTGTTGTTGAGACCCTCGTTGACGGTAACGGCATAATGGTCACAAACCTGCTGCATGTTGTTGCCGACTTCCTTGCTTGGATCAATTCTCCCGTAGGCCAGGGCTTCAGGTATCTGCACTTCGGCTACGATGCTTGCCCTGCTGTTTTCGATTTTGCCAAGCTTGACGAGATAGTCAAGCAGTTCCGTCAGGATGTAGAGCGTTCAGAGCTTGTCCGTATACATGACGATAACACTTGCTTCTTCTGTCATAAGCAGGTGGAGGACGAGGAGCTTCAGGAGCTTGAGGACGGAAGGGCGATATGCCGTTCCTGCTCGGAAAGCTCGGTTGGCACCTTCGAGGGATTGGAGGAGTGCTTCAAAGCGGTGTTTGATGCATTAAAGGCAAATACCTCTGTTCCGGAGACCTTCCCCTCTGAAATAAAGGCGGATTTCGTATCCACAAAGGAGCTGAGAGAGCGTTTCGGTGACGTTGAGGAAGTACTCCCCATAGCATATTGCAACCACCTGGACAACAGCATTTATTTGGAATACGGCTTGCCCAAGGCGGCTTTGTGCGGCGCTATTGCCAGAATGATAACAGAGCTGTGGCAGGACAACAACGTATCCAATGACGGCTCTGCTATATACGGCGGTCATCTCGACCTTGTGGAGCTTCAGGCGCTTTTGTGGCTGAAATACGGCAACGAGGCTAATCTGCTTCGCAATTATTATCAGGGCAGAGAGGGGCTTGCAGCGCTTGAACAGGCACTTAAGGAGTTTGGCAGTCAGGATAGCTTTGCTTATTTCCTTGGCAAGTCAGGCATTAAAAACGGGGAGAAGCCCGGTGAGGATGAGGAGGACATACCCTTTATCGCAGAGCGTGACCCCAAGACTCTTCCCAGATTCCTGTACAGTCTGCTTTCCGAGGACGAAAAGGCGATCTATGACCAGATTTGCACTGCTGTATGTCAACATCAGGAAAGCACGGGCGAGCTTTGCAGACCTATAGTTGCTGAAAGATGCAGAGAGATACTCTATATGGTAAAATGGGATAATCCCCATATTATCTGGTGTGCTCATTCCTTTGGTACCGTTATGAGGAATAGCGAGAATATGGCGGTAAACGTTGTATTCAAGTATGTTCTTAGCCCGTCTGAGGCGCAAAAACGGGTAAAAAAGATCGAAAAATCCATAAAGCCGTTTCTCAAGGGTATCAAACCTTATATGAGCGATTACGAGGTTGCTTTGCGTGCTCATGAGAATATAGTAAGCCTTATAGATTACGATTCGATAAGTCTTGATATACAGGACAATGACCCCGAGTTTGATAACAAGCCCGACAACCTGCGTTCTGTATATGGCGTTTTCGTAGAGAAAAAGGCTGTTTGCGCAGGCTATGCTGTGGCTTTCCAGTACCTGCTTCATCGCATGGGTATCGAGTGCGCTTACGTCAGAGGCCCGTGCCATGACGGTGAGTGGCACGCCTGGAACCTTGTGAAGCTTGAGGGTGAGTACTACTACGTAGACGTAACCTTTGACGACCATACCAATACCGACATTAGGAAGAACGGCAGTGCAGAGATATCCTATGACTATTTTGATATTACTACAGCCGAGCTTCTTAAATCGAGAAACATCCAAAACGCCGAGATCTATCCCGAGTGCAAGGCTGTTAAATGCAACTATTTTGTGCGTAGCAATATGTTCTTCGAGGGCTATAATGCAAAGCAGGTTGCCAAGATAGTCAAAAACGCCTTGAAGGCGGGCAAAAAGGAGGTAGCTCTCAAGGCTGCTTCTCCCGAGGTTTTGGCCGTTATCAGGCGTAAGCTTATCAGCGAGGGAGGAATAAACGATATACTTTCCTCTCTGAATGAAAAGAAAAAATGCACTATATATAGTTATCTTAATGAGGAGCTGAATATATTGCACATTATTCTTGATAAATAGTATCAAATCTATTGGTGTTATGACAGGGCAGAGCTTTTGCTTTGCCTTGTCTTTTTTGAGTCGATCTCTTGCGAAAAATACGTCATATGAATAGTTATATACATTGAGGGGAACTATCCCAAAGCTTGAGCGCTTTGGCAAGCGACGGGTGAAGTTTACTGAAAGGAGGGGCTTTATGCCGTAAGGCGGCATTTTGCTGTTGTGATATGATATATTTTACGGGAGACCTGCATTTTGAGCAGAGGGCGTTGCTTAAATGGCGTCGCCGTTTTGCCACCGTGGAGGAGATGGACAAAACGCTTATAGATGGCTGGAACGCCACTGTGGGCGAGAATGACACAGTTTACGTGCTGGGGGACCTGTTTCACGACGAAAAGGTATCTGCCCGCAAGTACCTTAACAGGCTGAGTGGGAGAATCGTCCTTATAAAGGGCAACCATGATGCCTTATGGCTTGATACTCTGAGCGATAGGGAGAAGAAAGGGTATTTCAGTGGGATATATGACCTGCACGGTATTGAAAAGGATGGAGCAAAGCTGCGCTTCTGTCACTATCCCATGATATCGTGGGACGGCTCACGCTCCGGCAGTGTTCTTATATGCGGACATCTGCACGGCAGGGATGACAATAACGAGTACAGACTTTTTCGGCGTGTGCCCCTTATGTTCAACGCAGGAGTGGACGTAAACGGCTTTAAGCCGGTGTGCTTTTCCGAGCTTGTGGCGAACAACGATGTCTTCTACAAGCGCAGAAGGACTAAGGAGGAGATTGAGGTGCTTGAAAGGATGGTAAGGGTATATGGATAAGGGTTTTATATGGCAGAGCAAAAACGGCACCGTGAGCACCGACTCTGACAGACTTGCGGCGGCACTTGCGGAGCTACAGAGGGGAGTGGTTGCACTTGACGGCCCCACCACCTGCGGTAAGACCTATGTATTGCGAAGGCTTGATGCTATCGATGGGCGCAGTGTTCATATAAGGAGCTACAGAGAGTGGGCAGAGGAGACCGTACTGCCTTACCTTGAGAGGGGAGAGGACGTGACGGAGCTTGAAGCAGAGGAGGGGCAGGTCTTTTGCGTGGAGGACGCCGATTATCTTTGGGGAAAGCACACGCTTCAGCTATGTATGGCAGGTATGCTCCACACTCTGGCAAAGAAAAACCTTGTAATAATAACGGGTACCGAGCTTGATAAAAAGACGCCTCTTTTGTTGGCGAGGCTGAGACCGCTTGATAAATACTATGCTAAAAGCCGATGTGCCAAAGAATAAACAGAAACACCGCTTACACGGGGTCGCCCGTGTAAGCGGTGTTCTTTGTGTTTTTATGCTATGTAGCCTCGGTTATCTTGCCAACGCCAGCTTTATAAGGATACAGTCGGCAGAATCGGTGGTGTTGTTGCCGTTCATATCTGCGGCGATGAAGTATGCGCCCGTAAAGCTCAGCGCTTTCTTGATAGAAGTAGTCAGCGCAAGATAATCGAGAGAGGAGATGTCTGCGTCACCGTTGATGTCACCCTGAAGAACGGCGATACAGCTCTCGTCCCCACAGCTTACAGTGTAGCCTGTGCCTACACTGTTGCCGTCCGCTACAGCGGTGCCGCTGTTGTCGGTTATGGTGACCTCGTATTTAAACAGCGTTTTAAGAGCGGTGCCCGTGGTGCCAACCGCAAAGCCGCTGAAATATTCGTTAAGGCTGTAGCTGCCGCTTGCCGCTGCGGCGTCGGTCAGCTCAAGCTTTGCCGCCGAGACCACAGTGAACGGGGCGCTCAGTACGGTATGAGTCTTGGGAGAGGAGCCGTTTATGGTCTGCATCTGCACCGTGTAGGTATAGCTGCCTATGGGCAGTGTTGAAATATTGATATCAGCGTTTGCAGCAGACAGGTCATAGCTTGTAGTGTATGGGCTTGAGGTATGAGTGGCGACCGCAGTGCCTGCCGAGTTCAGCACCGAAACGCTGACATTGTATAAACCTGTGTCGGTATTGAGGGTGCCGCCCAGCGTAAACGCCTCACCCACCGTGTGTTCGGTAGGATATTTGCCGTTATCCACCTTCGCCCATGCGGCGTAGAAGGTGACAATATCCCTGTCAGTGGAGGAGGAGGCAGAAATAGAGCAGCCGTCTGTATAGGTCTTAAGGAAATAGCCGGTGGTGTCTGTACCGGGAGCCAGCCACTTGTCAGCGAGGGTAGAGGTATTCTTGTAGCACCAGGTGTTATCAGAGCGCCTGAAGGCTGTCCAGCCAACGAAGGTGTAGCCCTCACGGGTGAAGGCGTTGGAGGTAATGGCGGTGGATGTGCCGTATACTATCTTCTGCTGTGCCATGGTGCCCGTGCCGCCGTTGGCATCGTACTGGATGTAGTAGGATTTTGTGCCTGTGGAGTTGGGGGTCCACTGAGCATAGCAGGTTACGGTGTCGCCGTCTACCGAGGTAAGGGCGGATACAGAGCGCTTATCCTCGTAAAGGGCGAGCACTGCGGTAGCAGGCTGAGAGCCCTTGGTGTACCAAGTGGGATTGCCGCTCTCAGTGAAATAAAGCCACTTGCCGTCCGACTTGCGGGTGAGATACCAGCCTGCAAAGGTATAGCCGCTATAGGTGAAATAGTTGGGACGCAGGTTGGTGGATACGCCCTTTATATGAATGGTACTGCTCATCTTATAGTTGCCCGAGCTGGAGTTGGTGCCGCTGTCGGTGCCGCCGTTTGCGTTGTACTTTACGGTATACACAACGGCACTGTCATCAACCATAGGAGTGAAATCGCCGGTGCCGCTCTTATAGCTCATGGAATATACGCCCTCAAAGCTTGCCACGGGAGAAGCGTTGGCGTTGATGTACATCTTAAGGTCGCCTGTGGTGCCCTGACCCGTGCGGAAGCCCACAGACTCTATCTCCAGATCATTGCAGGAGGAGCTGGTGGCAGAGGCGGTCAGATAGAAGTTGGTCTTTGTGGGGTGAACAAGCGTGGTCTTGTTAGTGGAGAAATCCATCAATGCATCAGTGAGCACCTTGCTTACGTTATAGGTGAGTATTACGTTGGTGGTAATGGGGCTGGCGGGCTTGAACATGGGCACGTAGATGGTCTGCTCCAGAGAGTTGTAGTAAAAGCCCTGATTGACCCAAGTCTCCATATTGGCGTAGGTACCTGCAGAGGAGTTGCTCTTTGCAAATATAGCGTTCCTCTTGTCGATGGTGAAGATCTTGTAGCAGGTCACCTTGGTAGGGTTGGAGGCGGTGCCGCCGGTGGCAGTATCCGCTATCTTGCAGTAATAAAAGGTCTCGCCGTTCTTGAGTAGCAGGTAGAAATAGCCGCCCGAGTGCTTGTACTGACGCACGCTGGAGACGGTCATAGAGGTACCGCTTGTATTAACGGTATCAAAATATCCGGTGAAATACAGGTTTGTGCCCGATATCTTCATCCTCGACAAGGAGTTCCCCTTAATGCTCGTGGCAACCAGCATATAATTTACGTCATTTGCAGTTACTACCTGAAGGTCGTTTGCGTGACCGCAGGTGTCACAGCCGCTGGTAGAGGTAGCCGAGGTACTCGAATAGTAGTTCATATAGGAGACCGAGCCCGAGGAAATAGTAGTACGTGCTATGGAAACGTAGGTGTCACTGCTGTTGCGCTTGGCGGTGTAGATATAGGTGGTGCCTACGTTCATGCCCTGCATAGAGGTGCAGGAGGTACCGCCCACGGTCTTGTTTGCGTGGATGGAAAGAAGGCTTGCCTCGCCCATAGTGTGGGTAACGTAGCCATTGTAGGAGTAGGCAGAGGGACTTACACCGCTATCCCCGATAACAGCCTTTACCGTCGCACCGAGATCTGCCTCCACGGCGGTAACGGCGAGGGCGGGGGACAGCATACACAGACAAAGAAGAAGTGATATCATGCTGAGTAGCTTTTTCATAATATACCGCACCTTTCTTGTATAAATACACATAATCATTGCCTATATTATATAATAAAGTATAGCAAAAAGGCTTCTTTTTGTCAATCTATCAATAATATACAATATAATGCGCTGATGTTTATGCAACATAAACAAAAACGGGGCGGCTCAAGTCGAAAAAGACGAGCCGCCCCGTGTTCTCTATTTCCTCGGCAGCCTTGTGTGTGCAAAGCCGCAACGCAGACAAAGGGGCTCTGTCACCCTGCGGTTTTCAAAGGACGTCTTCAGGCAGACCGCTCTGTCAGAGCACAGTATCTCCTCAAGGGGAGCGTCATAGATGTTGCCAAGGGCTATCTGCCCCTCCGCATCAAGACAGCAGGGCACTACCGTGCCGTCACACAGTACCCCTACCTGATTCCTCAGTCCGTAGCAGGCGATGCGCCCGCCCATATCGGGTGCGCTCATATCGGGCCACTCAAAGCTCTCGCCCCACTCAAGGTATAGCCTCTCCCTCAGCTTATAGCTCTTCTCTCTGCTTGCCGCTTCGGGAAGCACACCGAAACGATCCTCGGTCATACCGAGTATTCTTCCGTTAAGCTCCTCCTTGCCTCCAATATTCCACAGCCGCAATACTGTTATTATCCCTGCGGCGGCACTGTCTGCGGCAAAATCAAAGCTGTTTTGCAGATATTCCTCCAAGGGGTAGGGCAGAGCGTTTGCCTCATAGGCGTGGAGGGATATGCTTATCTTGTGGAGCGAGCCTGCCCCAAGCAGTCCCTCACGCCTTTCGTAAAGCAGTGTACCGTTGGTGGTCAGTATCACCTTAAAGCCAAGCTCCCCAGCTATGTCCATAAACCGCCCCAGCAGTGGGTGCAGCAGGGGCTCACCCATCAGATGAAAATACAGATACTCGCAAAAGGGACGTAGCCTTGTGGCGGCAAGAGCGAACTCCTCCTCATTCATAAAGCGTGCCGCCCTTTTTGTGCCGTGGCAAAAGCTACAGCTTAAATTGCAGACGTTGGTTATCTCAAGATATGCCTTGTTGCCCATATGTCCCTCAGTCCTCAAACTCGTCCTTCGTCAACGTAAGCAGCTCCCTTATCGCCTTTACCGTATGGTAGCTCTCGGGTGAGCTGTTGCCAAGCCTGAATATTTTTTCGTGCAGGTCAGGCTCCTCCTTGCAGGCGGTGTTATAGTAGTGGTTTTTCAGCTCAAAGGTGATGTTTGCCTTGACCAATAATGCGTATATGCGCTCGTAAACGTCGCTGTTGTCATGAACAAGTCTGTCACCGCTGATAATGACCTCTATGTCCTCGCTCACAGGCGCAGTCAGCTCTACCGTCAGTGTGTTTTGCCCGTGGTTGTAGTGGCTGCTTGCCTCAGCACTCTTGCCTCCTACCGTTACAGCCGCACCCACGCATCTGTGAAAGCCTCTGAATGAAAGCGTGTATCGGCGCTCCTTGGGCAGCAGTGAGAGGTCACCCCTTGCTCCGCTCAGCACAAAACGTGCGCTGTCGCCCCACTCAAGGCGCATATCGGTAAGGGCAAAGGCGCCTTCTTTGTAGTCCTGACCCTCGCCTCCGTCCTCGTATAAGGTGAAGGCACCGTCGGCGCAAGGGAATACCAATATCTCAAGGTCCTTGCCGCAGGCAGGCACGTTGTCCCTCTCCCTGTGTATACAAAGGGGTACTATCGCCCCCGCCTTGGCTAATACGGGGTAGCTGTGTATGTCACGGAAAAGCTCCGTCCGTCTGCTTTGCTTGCTGTGATAGTGTAGTCCCGTCTCAAGGTCAAACAAATCGCCTGCAGGCAGCCATGCCTCCGCCCTGCCAAGTCCGTCGGCGGCACCGTTTGGCTCGGTAATTGGGCATACCATAAGCTCACTGCCAAACATAAATTGATTTTTCACCTCGTAGGCGGCGGAGCACTTGGGATAGGAGTAATACATAGGCTCCACAAGAGGGGCAAGCTCCTTGTGACAGCGGTAATTCATAGTGTATATATATGGGAACAGCCTGTGGCGCAGTCTCAGCCATTTGCGTATGGCTTCGCCGGCTTCACCCCCGTAGTGCCACGCCTCCTTCAGCTGAAAACGGTTGCTGGTGCTGTGCAGGCGGTTGATAGGGGAGAATACCCCAAGCTGTATCCAACGGGTCATAAGACAGTCGTCACGGTAGCCGTGCATGTGACCGCCTATATCGTGGCTCCACCAACAGTAGCCGATATTGGATGCCGTGGCGGTAAAGTAAGGCTGAAACTCAAGGGCGTCCCAGGAGACCCTCGTATCCCCTGAAAAGCCTACGGGATAGCGGTGGCTGCCTGCCCCCGCAAAGCGGGAGAAGAACATAGGTCTTTTGCCGTTACGTGATATGTCAAGTATATGCAGGTGGTTCAGCATCCACAGTGGGTCAAGCCTCTCACGGGGGTCGGCAAGCACGCCGCCCACGTTGCGCTCGTGTATCCACCAATAGTCTGTGCCCTGTTGCCAGTCCATCCACCAAAAGTCCACACCGTCCTCCTCATAGGGGTGGTGCAGTATATCAAAATAGTCAGCCATAGCCTTGGGTGACAGCACGTTAAGGGGTATGCGCCTGCCGCTTTTGGGGTCGATGCCTGCGGCGACAGCCGCCCTTTCGTACATTGCCTCGTGCCGTCTCACACCTTGAGCAGGGTGCAGGTTAAGGGCGGTCTTTAGCCCCCTTGCCTTAAGCTCTGCAAGAAAAGCCTTGTAGTCGGGAAACAGCTCCTCGTTCCAGGTATAGCCCGTCCAGCCGCTTTCAAAGCCCTCCTCGGTCTCCCTCAGCTCCTCGGGGATGTTTACTATGTGCCAGTCCATATCTATAACGCCCACGGAAAAGGGAACGTCCTCCTCCTTGAAACGGTCCATGAGCGCAGTATATTCCTCTGCGGTATACTTGTGGTATCTGCTCCACCAGTTGCCAAGGGCGTAGGCAGGCAGTAGAGGCGGTGCGCCCGTTATGCGGAAATAGTCACTTACCGCCGCCCTGTAGTCATAGCCGTAGCCGAAAAAGTAAAGGTCAAGGCTGCCCTCACTGCGGGTCTCTATCCAGCCGTCCTCACCCAAAACCATAGTATCCGTATCGTCCAGCACGGAAAAACCAAAGCGTGAGCATACGCCTCTGCCAAGGGGCAGTGCTCCGTCGGTAACGTCAAGGGTGCGTGCCGTGCCGCCAAGGTCCTCAAAATCCTCACCGTAGTACCATGTGCTCCCCGGCTCGTTCACAAGCCGTACGCTGAGACTGTCACGGCTGAAGGGCTCGCCCTCCTTGTAGCGCAGTACAAGCTCTGCGGTGCAAAGAGTGAGAACGCCATCCTCCCTTTTCGCATCGTGGTCCACTGCGCCAAGGTCTCTGTAAAAAACGGACTGGCTCGCCCTGTCCTCGGCACTGCCGTCGCCGAAATGCTCAAGCCTTATAAGCCTTGGGGTGATAAGGGTAAAGCGGTAACCCTTGCCCTCTACGGTATTGCCCGGGTGGGCGTTGGGAGCTACCTTCCATTTAAAGCGGTCGTATGCCATATCCGTCTCCTCCGTTTGCCTTGTTTTTACCTTCTGTATCCGACTGTAATACGATTATAAAATATACCTCGGCATAAATCAAGGGAAAAACGTTTTTTTGGCTGTCCGAAAAGCCCTTGGATTTTCGGTATATTCACTAAAAACTGCAAAAATATGCTAAAATGCTAAATTTGCTATTGTAAAATAAATAAAATAGGTATATAATGTAATTTATTAAATAACGAAAATATTTTTCCTGAGAGTATTTTTTTGTTGGTGCGCCATATATCTCGGGTGCGGTTTTATAAATGCAAAGGATGAGGCTTATGTACAAGGTAGATAATGCGGTAATAATGGCGGCAGGCGCCTCTTCACGCTTTGCCCCTCTCTCCTACGAGCTGCCCAAGGCGCTTATCACCGTAAAGGGTGAGGTGCTTATCGAGCGGCAGATAGCTCAGCTCAAGGCGGCGGGGATAGAGGATATTTACGTGGTGGTTGGCTATAAGGGCGATATGTTCTCGTACCTTGAGGAAAAGCTTGGGGTGCATATCGTCGAAAACCCCGACTATCTCACAAGAAACAACAATGCCAGCATCTATGCGGTGCGCCATATTCTGAAAAACACATATATCTGCTCAGCAGACAACTATTTTTCCGAAAACCCCTTTGAGTCTCAGGTGGACGGCAGCTACTACGCCGCCGTTTATGCCGAGGGCGACACCAAGGAGTGGTGTATGGATTGCGATGAGGACGGGGTGATAAGCAGTGTGCGCATCGGCGGCAGAGACGCCTGGTATATGCTCGGTCACACCTTCTGGGATGAGGAGTTCAGCAAGGGCTTTCTCCGTATACTGGAGGCAGAGTATGACCGCCCCGAAACGGCGGACAAGCTGTGGGAGAGCATTTATATGGAGCATCTTGACAGCCTTAAGATGAAGATGCGCAGGTATGAGGACGGCGTTATTTTTGAGTTTGACACTCTGGATGAGCTTAGGGAGTTTGACGAGAGCTACCGTGAGGATACCCGTTCTGCCATTCTCAAGACTATAGCGGCAGAGCTTTCCTGTAAAGAGAGGGATATTACAGACCTTAAGGCATACAGGGGTGACAGTAACGATGCGGCAGGCTTTACCTTTACCGCCTGCGGCAAGGGGTACCGTTACTCCTACAGCGACAGTAAGATAAAGGAGAACTGATTTATGGCAAGAGAGATAATTAAGGAAGATATACCTAAGATAAAAGCGTTGCTTGAGAAGGCACTTGGCGTTTCGGACTATGAGAGCCTTGCCCGTATGGGTGGACTCACCAACCACACCTACAGGGTGAGCCTTGCCGACGGCAGTGAGTATGCTTTGCGCCTCCCCGGTGAGGGCACTGAGGAGATGATCGTCCGTGGTGACGAGAAAAAGAGCACGGTGCTCGCCTGCGACCTTGGCATAGATGCTGAGCTTTTGTATTTCGGCGATGACGGCTCCAAGGTGACAGCCTACATAAAGAACGCCGAGACCATGTCTGCCGACACCATAAAGGACCCTCTTCGCATAAAGCAGGTGGCAGAAATTTATAAAAAGCTTCATTCCTGCGGTGTCGACACGGGCGTGCCCTTCGAGGTCTTCGATATGGCGGCAGGCTATAAGAAGATAATAGAGGACAAGAGCGTGCCTATGTTTGAAGATTACGACGGTATCGAGGCGGCTGTTATGGAGATAAAGGCGGAGACAGATGCCGCAGTATCACCCAAAAAGGTTCCCTGCCACAACGACCCTCTCTGTGAGAACTGGGTGGTTGGCGATGGGCGTATGTACCTTATAGATTGGGAGTACGCCGGTATGAACGACGGTATGTGGGATCTGGCTGACATTTCTATAGAGGCGTGCTTTGACGGGGAGTGTGACAGGGCGCTTCTCACCGCATATCTGGGCAAGGAGCCTGATAAGGACGAGATGAAGCATTTCCTTGCCAGCAAGATATACGTGGATTATCTCTGGACCCTTTGGGCAAAGGCGAGGGTTCCCTATGACGGTCAGCCTATGGAGGATTGGGCTGTGGAGCGTTATAACAGGCTTAAGGGCTTTATTGAAGAATACAGAAGCCTTTAGATAATTACCAAATAAAACTTTACCGAAAATGGAGGATCTACTATGTTTTCAGGCGTATTAGCAGGCATAACCTGGGCGGTGGAAACCGTAGTTCTGGGCATAGCTCTGGCTATGAGTCCCTTCTGCTCTACCGAGCAGGCTATCTTTCTTGCACCCTTTGTAAGCACCTTTTTGCACGATTTTTGCTCCGCACTGTGGGCAACCATATATAACGCCGTAAAGGGCAATACCAAAAACGTTTGGCGTGCTCTCAAGACCAAAAGCGGTAAATGGGTCGTTGCGGCGGCAGTCATCGGCGGTCCCGTGGGTATGACGGGCTATGTGCTTGCAGTTAACTATATGGGCGCATCCATAGGCGCTGTGGCAAGCGCTATTTTCCCCGCTATCGGCTCTATTCTCGCATACATCTTCCTTAAAGAGCGGATGAAGTGGTATCAGTGGATATTCCTTGTATTCACTTTGCTGGGTGTTTACGGCCTTAGCTATTCTCCCGACCTTAATATCGAAAACTTCTGGCTCGGTCTTTTGGGTGCGGCTATGTGCGCCTTTGGCTGGGGCATCGAGGCTGTTGTCCTTGCAAAATGCCTTACCGACCCCGAGGTTACCGATGAGTACGCTCTGCAGATACGTCAGACCACCTCTGCCATCGTTTACGGCGCAATCATACTGCCCGTGCTCGGCGGCTGGGGCTTTACCGTTGACCTGTTCACCGCAGGTACAGGCTGGCTCCTCCCCACCATCGCTATAGCGGGTCTCTTTGCTACCGTGTCCTATCTCTTCTATTACAAGGCAATAGCAAAGATAGGCGCATCCAAGGCTATGGCGCTCAACGTTACATACTGCGCTTGGGCTATCCTCTTTACGGTGCTCATTTTGGGCGACACCTCCGTGCTTACTCCCACTACTATTATCTGTGCTATCGTGGTTCTGGTTTGCGGTATCTTTGCGGCGGCAGACTTTAAGGAGATACTCGGTAAAAAGAAATAGTCGCCTTGCTATTGCGTAAAGGCTGATATTGTGCTATGATTGATAGGCGGCGTCCTTACATTAAGGTGCGCCGCCTTACGGATTTTAAAATAAAGGCTGAGAAACGGTATCCTTATATGATATTCTTTTTCATTATACTGTACGGTCTGCTGCTCGGTGCAGGCGACTTGCTTGCCCATCTGTCACCTATAGTCCCTCTGCTCACCGCCCTTGGGGTGCTGGTGTATTGCCGCCTTATGCTTGCGTGGGTAAAGCGCAGCGGTCAGGGTGCAGAGATAGGGCTCGTCCTACCTGATATAAAGGGTGCGGGAGACTGCGCTTTGCTTTTGCCGTTGCTGCTCTTGCCCGTGCTTAACGTTTTCCTTTTCGGGCTTACGTTGCCCACCCTTTCCTCGGTGCTCCTTATGTTTGGCGTTTCCGTGGCAGAGGAGGTGTTTTTCCGTGGTTTTCTTCTCCGTTTTCTCGGCTCTCTTGGCAGATACGGTGCGCCCCTTATGGCATCGTTCTTTTTCGGACTTTTCCATTTCATAAACCTTGCGGGCGGTGCCGACCCCGTATATACCGTGCTGCAGGCGTTCTGTGCCTTCGGGACAGGGCTCGCCTTTTGCGGTGTCAGACGCAGGTTAAAGAGCCTTGTGCCCTCCATCGCCGCTCATTTTCTGATAAACCTTACAGGCGCCGCTTCTTCGGTATCTGCGGCGGTATCCGGTTCCTTGCTTATCTGCGGCGGCATTATGGCGGTCTACGGACTGTGGCTCTGCGGTGAAAAACAGTAAAACAGGAGTGTTTTTATGAAGCTTTATATCGACCCCGGTACGGGGAGTATGCTCTTTACCATTCTCATAGGCGTTCTCGGCGCCGCCTTCTATTCTCTGCGTATGCTTTTCGTCAAGCTAAAGTTCAAGATAAGCGGCGGTAAGGCAAAGGCTATGGATACCACCATCCCCTTCGCCGTGTTCTCGGATGACAAGCGTTATTTCAAGATCTTTGAGCCCGTACTGCGTGAGCTTGGTCGCAGGGGTAAGGAGGTCGTGTATATGACCGCCTCCGAGGATGACCCCGCCTTCCGCTGTGATATCCCCGGCGTGAGGGCAGAGTTCATAGGTAAGGGCAACAAGGCGTTTTCAAAGCTGAATTTCCTTAACGCTACCGTGCTGCTCTCCACCACCCCCGGTCTTGACGTTTATCAGTGGAAACGCTCCAAGGGCGTTAAGTATTACGTTCACATACCCCACGCCGCCAGCGAGATAGTGCTTTACAGGATGTTCGGCATCGACTATTACGATGCGGTGCTCCTCTCCGGCGATTATCAGGAGAAGGATATCAGAGACCTTGAGGTGATGCGCAAGCTTCCTGAAAAGGAGCTTTACAAGATAGGCATCCCCTATATGGATGAGATGGCGGCAAGGCTTGAGCGTGAGGGCACAGGGGCAGCGCACCCTCTTACCGTGCTTCTTGCTCCCTCCTGGGGCAGCAGTGCCATATTCAGCGTTTACGGCGGCAGGATACTTGATGTACTGCTAAAAACGGGCTACCACGTTATAGTCCGCCCCCATCCTCAGTCCTTCGCTTCCGAGACCGAGCTTATTGAGGGGCTTATGAAAAAATATCCCCCCTCCGAAAAGCTTGAGTGGAACAGAGATACCGATAATTTTGACGTGCTTCGCCGCTCAGACATACTTATATCCGACTTTTCGGGCGTTATCTTTGATTTTGCCCTGATATATGACAAGCCTATAATCTATACCGACCCCCGTTTTGACCTCGGTCCTTACGATGCGTGGTGGCTTGACAGACCCCTTTGGACTGCCTCCGCCCTGCCCAGATTGGGTATGCAGCTTACGGAGGAGAATATGGAGGGACTCGGCGAGCTTGTTGACCGCTGTCTCAGCGACCCACGCTACAGCGAGGGCAGGCGTCAGGTTAAGGATGAAACATGGGCATACTTCGGCGAGGGAGCCGCAAGAGCGGCTGATTACCTCATAAATAAGTATGACGAGCTTCAAAAGGTGAAAGAGGAAAAGTGATATGTCGTTTTTTGAGATCCTTGGTAACGTGCTCATAGGACCGTTAAAGCTGGTTTTTGAGCTTATATACGGTGCCGCATATAGGTTTGTTGACCATCCCGGCATCGCTATCATATTTTTAAGCCTTGTTATGAACATCCTTGTATTGCCTCTTTACAGGCGTGCTGACGCTATGCAGGAGGAGGCGAGGGATACCGAGGCGAGACTGCGCCCCGGTGTAGAGCATATCAAAAAGACCTTCTCCGGTGACGAGCGCATGATGATAATGCAGGCGTACTACCGTCAGGAGGGCTATAAGCCCACCAGTGGTCTTAAAGGCTCTGTGTCCCTGCTGCTTGAGATACCCTTCTTTATGGCGGCGTATCAGTTTTTGTCAAGCCTCAGTATATTGAACGGCGTGCCCTTCGGCCCTATCGCCGATCTGGGCAAGCCTGACGGCCTTTTGGTTATCGGCTCTCTCAGCATAAACCTTTTGCCCGTGCTGATGACCCTTATCAACTGCGTGTCCAGCTATCTGTATCTGAAGGGCTTTCCCCTTAAGACAAAGATACAGCTTTACGCTATGGCGTTGTTTTTCCTTGTGTTCCTTTATACGTCTCCCTCGGCGCTTGTATTTTACTGGACGCTGAACAATCTGTTCTCCCTTGTAAAGACCATATTCTATAAGCTTAAAAACCCTATGGCGGTCATCCGTATAATTACCTCTGTGGCAGGTCTTGCGCTGATCGCCTACGGTGCGCTGTCGGATATAGGTATCAACAACAGCATAATTATTATGGCGATAGGTCTGGGACTTGAGATTCCTCTTCTCGGCCGTATCCTCGACAAGAAAAACGAAGGCAAAGCGGAGGCAGACAGTGAAAAGCAGACCGAAAAGGCAAAGGCGGTAAAGGCATCTTCAAAGCCTGATAAAAAGCTGTTTGTGCTTGGCTCTCTTTTCCTGACCCTGCTTGTAGGCGTGCTTATACCCTCGGCGTATATCGCCGCATCTCCACAGGAGTTTGTGGATATGGGTTATTACCACAACCCTCTCTGGTACGTGGTCAGCGCCCTCTGCCTTGCCGCAGGTACCTTTATGGTCTGGGTAAGGGTGTTCTATTGGCTGGCAAGCGATAGTGCAAAGCGTGTGTTTGAAAAGCTTGTCTGGGTGCTTTGCGGCGTTGCCTTCATAAACTATATGTTTTTCGGCACAGGTCTTGGCGTTATCTCCTCTACTCTGAAGTATGAGGAGGGTATGCACTTTTCCGTGTCCGAGCAGGTGCTCAACGCTGTTGCGGTGATAGCTCTTGCGGCAGTGATGCTTCTGGTCATCTCTAAGTGGAGGCGTGTTGTGTCCTCGGTGCTTGCCCTTGCCATAGTCGCCTCTGTAGGTATGTCTGTATGGAATGTAGTGGGCATCAAGAGCGACGTGGACGAGATACACCTTGGCTCTGACTCCTCCTCGGGTGCGCCTTTATATACCCTCAGCGAGGACGGCAAAAACGTAGTGGTCATAATGCTCGACCGTGCTATGGGTGAGTACGTGCCCTTTATGTTTGCCGAAAAACCCGAGCTTGCCGATATGTTCGCAGGCTTTACCTATTACGATAACGTGGTTTCCTTCGGCGGCTTCACAAATATGGGCGTACCTGCTCTCCTCGGCGGCTACGAGTATACGCCCGTTGAAATGAATAAGAGGGCAGAGGAGGCGTTGGTCTCCAAGCATAACGAGGCGCTTAAGGTCATGCCCACGCTCTTTGCCGACAGTGGCTATGACGTTACGGTTTGTGACCCCACCTACGCCAACTATAAGTGGATACCCGACCTTTCAATATTCGATGACAACCCCGATATAAAGACCTATATCACCAAGGGCAAGTTCGGCGACCCCGAGCAGAAAAAGGCTGTTGTCTCCAACAACCGCCGCAACTTTTTCCTGTTCAGCCTTATGAAATCCCTGCCCCTGATGCTACAGCGCTCTATGTATAACGGCGGCAGGTATAACCAGTTGGTGTATGAAGACGGCGTTGTCAGCTATGGCACTCAGGCTCTTGAGAGCACCTCCAAGGCGCAGGGGATGTCTGTCAGCTTTATGGACCCCTATAACGTGCTGGCGAGTATGTCCTATATAACCGATACCACCAAGGGCAAGGGCAGCTTTATCTTCCTTTCCAACGATGCCTGCCACGAGCCGATGCTTTTGCAGACCCCCGATTACGTGCCTGCCGAGAAGGTGGATAACACCGTGTACGAGGCAGAGCGTGGCGGCAGCGTGAAGCTTGGTGACAGAGAGCTGCTTGTGGATACCGACGTGCGTATGATACACTATCACGCTAATATGGCGTCCTTCCTTCAGCTTGGCAAGTGGTTCGATACTCTGCGTGAAAAGGGCGTTTACGATAATACAAGGATAATTCTCGTGTCTGACCACGGCAGATACCTGGGGCAGACCAAGGAGCTTGTTATGGATAACGGCTCTGACAAATACAAGAACGCATCTATGTATTTCCCCCTGCTTATGGTCAAGGATTTCGACAGCAAGACCTTTACCACCTCCCACGAGTTTATGACCAACGCAGACGTGCCTACCCTTGCTACCGCAGGGCTTATCGATTCCCCCGTGAACCCCTTTACGGGCAAGGCGATAAACAGCAGTGAAAAAACTGCCCACGAGCAGTTTATTTCCCTCTCGGGTCAGTGGGACGTTAAGATAAATAACGGCAACACCTTTATGGAGGGTAAATGGGCAAGCGTGAAGGACGATATCTGGGTAAAGGATAACTGGACCTTCTATAGCGGCAAGACCGTGCTTGACGAGCATAAGGCACCCTAAGACAATACGAAATACAAAAAGGAGGGCAGAGAAGCGGTTTCTCTGCCCTTTAACATTCTGTTTTTACAGCTCAATATAGTAGGGACAAATATCCTCGTATCTGCCGTCATCAAGCCTGAAGCCACGGGGTATCACGCCAAGAGGTACAAAGCCAAGCCGCTCATAAAGCCGCCTTGCCCTTTGGTTTGACGCTACCACCGCATTGAATTGCAGTATGGTAAAGCCGCAGTCCTTGCCCCTTTTCAGACAGTCACGCACAAGCCTCTCGCCTATTCCGCCGCCTCTGTGGGCAGAGGCTACGGCATAGCTTGCGTTGCAGATGTGGCCGCAGCGCCCCACGTTGTTTGGGTGCAGGATATAAAGCCCCAGCACCTGACCGCTGTCGCCGTCGAGGGCAACACAGCTACAGGTCTGCTCCTTGAAAAAGGCTCTGCCACTTTCTTTGTCAAGCGGCTCTGTTTGCGGAAAGGCAAGCCCCTCCCTCACTACCTCGTTCCATATCTCCACCATGCTGTCAAGGTGCTTCTCCTCATAGGGTATGACCGATATCATCCTTGTATGCTCTCCCTTTTCTTTGTCACTGCGGCAAGACCTGCGGCAGCCAGTACCCCAAGGATGCACCATACGGCTATGCCACCGTCCCCTGTGGGAGGCGTGGTGCCCTCGGCAGGTGCTTTATCCACTACGGTCATCCTGCCCTCACCCTCGGGCTTGCCGTACTGCTCTTCGCTGATAAGACCGCCAAGGGTCTCGGTAAAGTATGCGATAAGCATCTCTGCGTCGGTACTTAGACCTTCTTTTTCTACTATTTCGCACTCTTTCAGCATAGTATAGTCACTGAGCAAAAGCATATATTCACTGCCCGCCAGTGTGTATACGGCATCCTCGTCTATGGGCACACCGCCAACCTTAACGTTCCTTACACGTCTGGGCGCACCCTCCTTTACGGAAACAAAGGTGCCGTAGCCGTCCACTACCACAGGGCTCTCCACATAGGTGTGCACCTCAAAGCTCAGACCTGCTGTGTGAGGGAAGCTGCCGTGAGCTACGGGCATAAGCGATACACCAAACTCCAAGGCGTCAAGTATCTGTCTGCCCCTTGCCTTTATAACACACATGGCGTTGGACCAAGGGTTCACGTTCATCAGGTCGGTGCGTGTGATATCGCCTGCCTTCAGCTCCGCACGGACGCCACCGCCGTTTACCATGGCGATATCAGCCCCCGTGATGCTCTTGTATGCGTCTGCAACAAAGTTGCCAAGGTTGGTCTCGCCTGCTCTTATTATCCAGTTGCCCTGAGCATCGTTCTCGGTAAGCAATACCTCAGAGCTGCCTATGACCTCGTACAGATACTCGTGCTTGGCGTTGTAGCCGTCGATTATGTCCTTTACGTTGCCGTGTGCCTTCTTTGCGCCGTCGGACAGACTGCCGATGTCGATGTCCTCGGGCTTTATAAGCTCTGTTGTGATGCTGCCGTCACTGCCTATGGTGAGCTTGCCAAAATACTCAAGCTTTGTGCCGGTGGAGGAGAGGGCAACGTCCTCACCGCCATCGTTTTTGTAGTCTGCGCTCTCGATTACCTCGTGAGCATGAGCGTCAAGAAAAGCGTCTATGCCGTGGGTGTTTGCAATAAGGTCGGTAGAGCGCCAGCCCTCGGTAACGGCGGCGATGCCCAAGTGACCTATTGCAATGACTGTTTCCGCTCCCTTGGCTATAGCCTCGTCAACAGCGGACTGCACCGTGGCGTAAAGCTCGTCTGCAGAGAAACCGTATATGTAGTTGCCGTTTTCGTCCTGAAAATAGGTGGGCGTGGTCTTTGTATAGGTCTCGGGCGTGGCAATACCCACAAAGGCGATCTTCTTGCCGTCTGCCTCTGCTATTGCGTAGGGGGCAAAAACCAGCCTGTCCTCAGGTATGTAACGGAAATTTGCGCAGAGGTATTCGTACTCCGCCTTCTCGGCAAGCGCCATAAGACCGTCTACCGTATAGTCAAACTCATGGTTGCCTATGGCGGCATAATCATAACCCACTGCGTTCATTATCTCAACAATGGCACCACCCTCGGTAAGCGCACCTATTACCTCGCCCTGCACGGCGTCACCTGCATCAACGGTGAACACCCTGTGCCCCTGCTCTATAAGCGAGGCTCTGTACGCCGCAAGTATGGGATAGCCGTCAGTGCCGCAGTGTACGTCGTTGGTGTACAGCACGATAATGTCGCCCTCTGCCCCCTCTGCGTGTACTGCAGATACCGAGGCACAGCCAAGAAGTATAATGGCTGTCAGTATAGCAGATAAAAGTTTGAGACTTGTCTTTTTCACGGTAAGTACCTCCTTTTATGACAATTATCACTATAACCATTATAAAGCTCATACCGCTAAAATGCAATACTAATTAATTGTGTGAAAAATTTTAAAAAAATAGTGCAATTATTCGCAAGATATGCTATAATGTATACGGATAAACGCAATAAGGGGGGTAATATGCCTTGCGGTGCGCTGACGAGGGCAAGGGCTTTGTCTTAAGCCTGCTTTTCAATATGCTTCTCAATCTGCACGGGGCTTTGCCTGCGGTGGTATTGCTGGTGCTCCATTTTGTGCTGGGTTGGTCGCCCTATTGGGCGCTTATCGCCTTTGTGCTGTGGCTTGGCCGCATAGTTGTCTGGATGGTGCTTGTGCGACTTGCGAGCCGTGCGGGGAACAGCAGGGTCTATACCGAAAACAAAAACCCTTATTCCAAAAAGAAGGATGAAAGGGAGAACAAAAACCCTTATTCCGCAAAATAAGGGCGTATATCACAGCTTATTAAAACAAAAAATACATTTTGATTAAAGAAAGGAAAAAAGTTATGGGACTTATTAAAGCAGGAATAGGCGCATTGGGCGGCGTAATGGCTGACCAGTGGAAGGAGTTTTTCTATTGTGATGCACTGAGCACTGACGTGCTTGTAAAGAAGGGGCAGAAGCGCACCAGTGACCGTTCCTCCAACACCAAGGGCGAGGATAACATAATTTCCAACGGCTCGGGTATTGCCGTAGCCGACGGTCAGTGTATGATCATAGTAGAGCAGGGAAAGGTAGTAGAGGTATGTGCCGAGCCCGGCGAGTTTACATATGACACCTCTACAGAGCCTTCTATATTTGCAGGCAGCCTCGGCCAGAGCATACTTAACACCTTCAAGGCAATCGGTAAGCGTTTCACCTATGGCGGCGACACGGGCAAGGACCAGAGGGTGTACTATTTCAACACCAAGGAGATAATGGGCAACAAGTTCGGCACTAAGAACCCCATTATGTTCGAGGTAGTCAACAAGCGTCTCGGTATGAGCAGAACCGTACAGGTAAGATGTAACGGTATCTACTCCTACGTGATAAGCAACCCCCTTCTTTTCTATACCAAGGTCTGCGGTAACGTAGAGAACGAGTATAGAAGGGACCAGATAGACGAGCAGCTTAAGACCGAGTTTATAAGCGCACTTCAGCCTGCCCTGGGTGCTCTTACCGAGCTTGAGCTTCGCCCCGCACAGATACCCGCTAAGGTAAACGAGCTTAAGGCGGCAATGAACGAAGCGCTGAGAGCAGAGTGGATAGACAGCCGTGGTATAACTGTAGAGAAGATAGCCATCAACCCCATCACCCTCACCGAGGAGGATATGAAGAAGATCAACCAGATGGAAGATGCGGCAACAATGGGCAGCAATCCTTTCATGATGGCAGGCAGAATGACCGATGCTACCGCAAACGCTATGGAGGCCGCCGCTGCTAACGAGGCCGGCGCTATGACAGGCTTTATGGGCCTTGGTATGGCAGGCGGCGCAATGGGTGGCGGCTTTAACGCAGCACAGAGTCTGTATGGCGCAGGCGTTCAGGCGCAGGCAGCACAGGCACAGGCGCAGGCTGCACAGGCTGCACAGGCTCCTGCGGCAGAGGGCTGGAAATGTGCCTGCGGCGCAACTGCGACGGGCAAATTCTGTACCGAGTGCGGCGCAAAGAAGCCTGAGCCTGTAGCGGCAGGGGGCTGGAAGTGCGCTTGCGGCGCAACCGCAACGGGTAAGTTCTGCACCGAGTGCGGCGCAAAGAAGCCTGAGGCAGATGGCTGGACCTGCTCCTGCGGTGCGGTAAACAAGGGCAAGTTCTGTCCTAACTGCGGTGCCAAGAAGCCTGCAGGTGTACCTCAGTACAAGTGCGATAATTGCGGCTGGGAGCCTGAAAAGGGCGTGACCCCTCCCAAGTTCTGCCCTGAGTGCGGTGACCCCTTTGATGACGGCGATATAATCTAATATATTTTACGGTAATAAAAGCCCCACTGACCCTATTGGGTCGGTGGGGTAAAAACGAGGAGGGAATATATGGCTGAGCTTCAGGAATATAAATGCCCATGCTGTGGCGGCGGCATAGAGTTTGACAGCGACATACAAAAGATGAAATGTCCCTACTGCGATACAGAGTTCGAGATGGAGGCTCTTGCCGCCTATGACGAGGACCTTAAGGCGGACAGAGACGACGATATGAGCTGGGAGACAGCCGCAGGCTCTGATTGGCAGGAGGGAGAGGCTGACGGACTGCGCATCTATGTGTGTGAGTCCTGCGGCGGCGAGATAGTGGGTGACGAGACCCTTGCCGCAACTGCGTGTCCTTTCTGCGATAACCCCGTGGTTATGAAGGGTCAGTTTGCAGGCGACCTTAAGCCTGATTACGTAATCCCCTTCAAGCTTGATAAGGAGGCTGCCAAGGCGGCGCTCAGAAAGCACTACGAGGGTAAGAGGCTGCTTCCCAAGGTTTTCAAAAAGGAAAACCATATAGACGAGATAAAGGGTATATATGTGCCCTTTTGGCTCTTTGATACGGATGCGGATGCCAACCTCAGATACAAGGCTACCCGTGTCAGGACGTGGAGCGATTCCAACTATTACTATACCGAGACTAGCTTCTTTTCCGTAAGGCGTGCAGGTACAATCGGCTTTGAGCGTGTGCCTGTAGACGGCTCCGTTAAGATGGATGACGCTTTGATGGAGTCGCTTGAGCCCTTCAATTTTAAGGACGCTGTTGACTTTCAGACCGCATATCTTTCGGGATATCTGGCTGACAGATATGACGTTGATTCGGAAAAGAGCATAGAGCGTGCCAACGTGCGCATTAAAAAGAGCACTGAAAACACCTTTGCCTCCACCGTTCAGGGCTACGCTACCATAGTGCCCGAGGCGACCAATATCCAGCTTAAAAACGGCAAGGCTAAGTATGCACTCTATCCCGTATGGCTGCTTAATACCAAGTGGAGAGGGAACCAATATGTCTTTGCCATGAACGGTCAGACCGGTAAGATGGCAGGCAATTTGCCTATGGACAAGGGTATTTTCAGACGTTGGCTGTTTGGACTTTGGGGCGGCGTTTCTGCCGCAGTCCTTGCGGTGCTCTACCTTTTGTGGTTGCTTTAAGGAGGTGGCGTTATGAAGAACAGAGTTGTTGCCTTGCTTCTTTGCCTTATCCTCGGCACCCTATTTACCCTCAGCGTTTCCGCCGAGGCTGACCGTCTGTATGACGGTGCTGAGCTGCTTACGGCTTCTGAGGAGGCTTCTGTCCGCACAAAGCTTGACAGCGTAAGCGAGAAATATGACATCGACGTGGTAGTGGTAACGGTAAACGGCACCGAGGGCGAGAGCGTCCGTGATTTCGCCGACGATTATTTTGACTACGGCGGCTACGGCTATGACGGCGTATTGCTGCTTATCAGCATGGAGGACAGGGACTGGTACATAAGCACGAGTGGCGAGTGTATGGATGCCTTCTCCGACAGCGATATCGACAGCATCGGTGACCTTATGTCAGGCGACCTCGGTGACGGTGACTATGCCGAAGCCTTTCTTACCTTCGCCAAGGAATGTGATAGCTATATGGACATCCATATTAACGGCGAGCCTTTTTCGTGGTTCAGCTCCGTGGTTATCGCTCTTATTATCGGCCTTATCGTTGCTCTTATCGCTACAGGTGTTATGAAGGGCAAGCTTAAGTCTGTAAGCTTCCAGTCTGCGGCGGCTAACTACGTCAGGGCGGGCAGCTTTAAGGTGACCGAGTCCAGAGACTCCTTCCTTTACAGCACGGTAAGCCGCAGGGCAAAGCCCAAGCAGTCCTCGAGCAGCTCAAGACACGTCTCCTCCTCGGGCAGAAGCCACGGTGGCGGTGGCGGCAAGTTTTAGCACGGGAGGAAAGAGCGGTTTATGGCATATATAGATTTAAGGTTTTACAGCGAGGTGCTGGGTATGCAGACCGAGGCTACGGTCATCATCCCTCAGCGCTCCACCGTAGGACAGATAGGGGTGGACACCAACGCCAAGCAGGGCGCTTACAAGTGTCTTTACCTGCTTCACGGTCTGGGCGGTGACGCTATGTCGTGGATGCGACTTTCCTCTATCGAGCGCTATGCCCTTAAATACGGTATCTGCGTGGTAATGCCCCGTGCAGATAAAAGCTATTATTGCAATATGCGCCACGGGCTCAACTATTACGACCATATCGCAAAAGAGGTGCCTGCCACCGTTTGCGACCTGCTCAACATCTCCTCAAAGCGGGAGGACAGCTTTATAGCAGGTCTCTCTATGGGCGGCTACGGTGCCTTGAAGATAGCTCTGAGAGAGGAAGGGCGCTTTGCCGCAGGCGCAGGGCTCTCTCCCTGCGGTGATATCAGGTCGCTCAAGGGCTTCCGTAAGGAGTTCCTTCCCATATTCGGTGAGGATGAGCTTATTCCCGACGAGGATGATGTTTTGTATCTGGCGGAAAAGTATAAGGACGCCCCCTTGAAGCCAAGGCTTTATATGGGTATCGGCACCGAGGATTTTCTGTATGAAAACGCTAACAACCTGCGCCGAAGGATAGAGGAGTGCGGCTATGACTTCACCTACCGTGAGAGTGCGGGCACCCATAACTGGGATTTCTGGGACGAGTACATACAGTACGTTTTTGAGTGGCTGGAGGAGCAGATAAAGGGCTCGGCACAGTAAAACGGACACAATAGTATTTTTTGCACCCCGTCGGGAGCGCTTGCCGCATCCGACGGGGCTTTTTTGTTCAGCTACTGCCTTCTGTGCCGCTTTTTTTGATTTCTGACAAAAAAGTTTGTAAAAACCCCTTTACAAAAGGAATAAAATAGGTTATAATACATAAGTCGGCACTTTAGCTAATTAAAGTGGACAAGAAAGGAACTATATTATGAAGAGAATTATCACACTTATGCTTGCCGTAGTTTTCGTTCTTTCCATGGCAGTAAGCTTTTCCGCCTGTGGCGAAAAGAGCGATTGGGAAACCGTTAAGGAGCAGGGCTATTTCGTATGCGGTATTACCGTTTATGCACCTATGAACTATTTTGATGATGACGGCAACCTTACCGGCTTTGATACCGAGTTTGCTGAGGCTGTTGCCAAGGAGCTTGGCGTTGAGGCTAAGTTTCAGGTTATAAGCTGGCCCAACAAGTATATGGAGCTTGACAGCGGCGCTATCGACCTTATATGGAACGGCTTTACCTACGGTCTTGAGAGTGACGGCGTTGCCCGTACCGAGTACGTTGACTTCACCTACTCCTACCTCGAGAACCGTCAGTGCCTCGTAACCAAGGCTGACAGGGTTGAAGAGCTTAATTCTGCCGACGCCCTCAAGGGTAAGAAGGCAGTTGCAGAGGGCGGCTCCTCCGGCGAGGGCGTTGCTAATGAGCTTACCGGCGAGGACAACGTTACCACCTTCACCTCTCAGGCATCCGCTCTTATGGAGCTTATCGCAGGCAACGCTGATTTTGCAGTAATCGACTATCAGATGGCTAACGCAATGGTAGGCAAGGGCGACTATGCAAGCCTTTCCATCAACAACGCAATAGAGCCTGAGTCTGAGGTTTACGCTATCGGCTGCCGCAAGGGCAGTGACCTTACCGCAAAGATCAACGAGGCTATAAAGACCCTTTACGAAAACGGCACTATGGCTACCATCGCCGCTAAGTACAAGCTTACCAACGACCTCGTTACCGACCTCGGTGCGGCTGAATAATGAATTTTTGGGATATCAGCGTAAAGCTGCTTGACGGCTTTGGCATTACCTGTCTGCTGTTTATTCTGACCTTGGTTTTTTCGCTGCCTCTTGGACTTATCATTTCCTTTGGCTCTATGTCAAAATTCAAGCCTCTGTCATGGCTTTGCCGCACAGTGGTTTGGATAATCAGGGGCACACCCCTTATGCTTCAGCTTTTTGTGGTGTTTTACGTGCCCGGTATGCTTTTTGGCGTAAGGCTTTTCACGGGGGATGACGGTCGCTTTTTGGCGGCACTTGTGGCGTTTGTCATTAACTACGCCTGCTACTTCTCCGAGATATTCCGTGGCGGTATCGAGAGCATTCCCAAGGGACAGTATGAGGCGGCACAGGTTTTGGGTATGACCGCAAGGGAGACCTTTTTCACCGTTATTATGATGCAGGTGGTAAAGCGTATACTTGCACCCATAAGCAACGAGGTAATAACCCTTGTAAAGGATACCTCACTGGCGAGAGTTATAGCCGTGGGCGAGATATTCTTCGTAAACGAGATGGATTTCCTCTCCCGTGGACTTGTATGGCCGCTGTTCTATATTGCGGTGTTCTTCCTCGTGTTCGTAGGCGTGCTCACCCTCCTCTTTGGCTGGTGTGAGAAAAAGCTGTCCTACTACAAGGTGTGAGGTGGACTATGGCATATCTTGAAATACGCAACCTTAAAAAGCAGTTTGGCAACACCCGTGTTCTGCACGGCATCGACTTTTCTATGGAAAAGGGCGAGGTGGTGGCAGTCATCGGCTCCTCCGGCGGAGGCAAGACCACCTTTCTTCGCTGTCTCAACTTCCTTGAGATGGCAAACGAGGGTACTATCGACTTTGCCGACGGCTTCCGTTTTGATGCCGCAAAAACCTACAAGAGCAAAGAGATAAGGGAAATGAGGCTTAAGATGGGACTTGTGTTCCAGTCCTTTAACCTGTTCCCCCAGTATACCGCCCTTGAAAACGTCTACATACCGCTGTTTCTCCGTTCCAAGGAGCGCATAAAGGCAAGCCTCCCCTTCGGTAAGGAAAGGCGTGCCGCTATAAAGGCGGCAGGCGATGGGGACATGCAAAGGGCAGAGGCGCTTTTGCAGGAGGTAGGACTTGCCGATAAGATGGGCAACTATCCTTGCCAGCTTTCCGGCGGTCAGCAGCAGCGTGTGGCTATTGCCAGAGCCTTGGCTCAGGACCCTGCGGTGCTTTGCTTTGATGAGCCTACCAGTGCCCTCGACCCCGAGCTTACGGGTGAGGTGCTGCGTGTTATCTCTGAGCTAAAGAACAAGGGGCGCACGATGCTTGTAGTCACCCACGAGATGGAGTTTGCCCGTAACGTGGCAGACCGTGTCATCTTTTTTGCAGACGGTCTTATAGAGGAGGAGGGCACTCCCGAGCAGATCTTTTGCTCGCCCAAGTCCCCTAAGACGGCGTCGTTCTTAAAGCATTAAAGTAATTTGCGAGACCTCTTAGGGATAAGGGGTCTCGCAGTTCTGTTAATATGAGCACCGAACACAGTTAAAGGAGGCAGGGCTTGATGGATAAATACAAGCTTGAGGAGTATATAGCCGACACCTATGGAGTAGAGGCGGATTACCCGTGGCAGAGCACGCCCGAATACGCCGTATACCGCCACTCAGACAGTCGAAAGTGGTTTGCCGTGGTGATGGATATACCTAAACGGTATTTAGGACTTGCCGAGGACGGCAGGATAGATATTATGAACATCAAGTGCCCCTACGCCACCATATCCACCTTACTTGGTGAAGAGGGCTTTTATCCCGCCTATCATATGAACAAGTATTGCTGGATAAGCGTTGCTCTTGACGGCAGGGTGGGAGCTGAGACTGTAAAAGAGCTGTTGGAGTTAAGCCATAGCCTTACTTCAAACAAAAAATGAAAGAAACAAAAAATAAAATATGGGGCTATCTCAAATGCATTTTTGCATTGAGACAGCCCCACCGTTTTTTATACCGATATTTCTTTTTTCAGTTTTCGCCAATAGGGCAAAAACAGTACAAGCGCCGTGCACATTGCCAGCATATCAGATATGGGTGTTGCCCAAGGGATACCGTTTACACCTGCAAGGCGGTCCATTATAAACATAAAGGGGACGTCAAAGCCGCCCTTGCGGAAGATGGATAAAACCATAGGCTTTGCCTTCTGCCCCGTCGCCTGAAAGATGGATATAGTCATCATAGTGACGGAAATAGCAGGGCAGGTGATACATATCGTCTTTAGAAAATGCTGACCGTATTCCACCGTCTCCTTATCGTCGATAAAAAAGCGCAAAACTGGCACGGCACCCACGAAAAGGAACACTGCGCCTGCCGTAGCAACTATCAGGCTATAGCCAAAGGCGGTCTTTATGGCAGAGCGCATACGGACGTAGTTCCTTGCGGCGTAGTTGTAGCCGATAAGAGGCAGTACGCCCTGCGTCATCCCGTTAGCAATGGCAAAGGCGAGCATATCTATCTTTTTTGCTATCCCCATACCTGCTATAGCTTGGTTGGAGTAGGATACCACCATCTTGTTCAGCACAAGGTTTGAGAAGGTGCCCATCAGTATCAATATAAAGCTGGGGAAGCCTACAAGCAGTGTCTCCTTAGGTACTCCGTGCTTCAGCGAATAGTTCTTTGGCGTGAATTTAATAACGGTGCTGTTGCCGTTTTTGCTAAGAAGCCATATAAAGTAGCCAAGGGCGATAAGGTTTGACAGCATGGTTGCTACAGCCGCGCCGGCAACGCCCAAACCCAGGGGGAATATAAATAAAGGGTCAAGCAATATGTTAAGCACGCCACCAAGAGCGATACCAAGGCTTGCCTCCTTAGCGTAGCCCTCAGCCCGCACAAGGTGGGCAAGGCAAGCGTTAAGCACCGTAGGAACCGCACCTATGCCGATAGTCCACAGCACGTAGTCTGAGCAGAAGCCGTAGGTGGCACTGTCAGTACCCAAAAGCGGAAACAGCACAGGTCGTAGCAGGTACATAAGCAGTCCGTACACAAAGGCAACGGCAGTGGCAGTCCAAATGCTGAAGGCGGCACAGCGCTTTGCTCTGTCCCTGTCACCTGCACCGAGACTGCGTGAGATAAGGCTTGAGCCGCCTATGCCGAAAAGGTTGGCAATACCCGTCAGCATAACAAAGGGCGGCATAGCAAGGGTGGCGGCTGCAACCTGATTCGGGTCATCCATCTGCCCTATAAAAAAGGTGTCAGCCATATTATATACCACCGTTACCATCTGGCTTATTACGGTGGGTATTACAAGCTTTATTACAGAGCGCCTCACGGGCAACCTCTCAAAAAGCTCAGTATTATCGGTCTTCAAAACAGATCCCCTCTTTTCACAAGGGAAGATTATACAACTCACAGCCTCCTTTGTCAAGCATACTAAAGTCTTTTAAGGTTTTTCCGTCAGTATGAAATAAGCATAAAAAAACGCCCCGTGGGCGCAGTCAATGCTTAATAAACAATAAAGCCGTATACAAGCCTATAAAATAAGAATAACCCTTGGCTCGCTTCCCCTTTCTTTGGGAAGTTTACGAAGCCAAGGGTTATTCTTCTATCTCCTTGATATCCAACATCATTGGTTACCTCACTTTCTCGGATATTGCGGTGACTTACGTGTTCTCCGTAAAAAGCCTTTGCGATACACGCCCTGCCGCCTCGCTTTCCTGACGCTTATCCCGACAATCTATATAAACCTTTGGTTTTTCTCCTTAAGCGGAGCATCTGTCGGTAAGGGAATGCTTGGTACGACTGTCGCCTGCCGTAACTGCTTTTTGCCTTGCTGTCACCATCCGTTGTTAGTTTTTGAAATTAAGAAGTGTTAATGTAAAATTTGTGGAGGTAAATTAATTTAAGAAAAATCGGTTAATTTAGGAAAAATCAGTTTGTTGTTCCGGAAATATTACTGTGTTAAGAAAAATTGTAGAAATATTATGTCTGTAGGATGAAAAATTGAAAGAACACTTTCGCTTTTGTTACGCTGTCTTTTAAAACAACGCTCAAACTATGCTTCTGCTCACTTTATCAACAGCCGTTTTACTGCCTTGCTTTTTTCTTTACCGTCTGAGCCCTGACACCTCGGTGTGTGGACTTAAGACCTTGATTGTACAATGGACTCACTCCTCTCAGTTATTTTCTCAGATACTTTAGAATGAACATTTAAATCATCCTTCCTTCCTGTGGCTTTATATTACCACATTCAAAGGGAGATTTCAATACACAAATTATACAAATTACACAACAAATTTCTGTGCAAAGGGCAGAAAGTTGGTGATTGTGCCCCTGAATGTGCAAAAAGCTATTGACATATAGCAGGGCATTGTGTTACACTGAATACGTTGGGGTGTATGTGGACGGGGGCATAATTCTTTCGCCCTCACATCAAAACTGCTATACTGCTCATAATAAGGCATATATATAGGAGGAAAAACTATGGCTAACAGATTTGTATCCAATCCCATCTCTTATCACGGCAAGGGCGCTATCGCTGAGATACCCGCTATCGTTGCCGCAAAGGGCTTTAAAAAGGCGTTCATCGCTACCGACCCCGACCTTGTAAGGTTTGGTGTGACCAAAAAGGTAACCGATATACTTGACGGTGCGGGTATGGCATACGAGATATATTCCGATATAAAGCCTAATCCCACTATCGAAAATGTACAGTCCGGCGTTGCCGCATACAAGGCATCGGGCGCAGATTATATGATAGCCGTAGGCGGCGGCTCATCTATGGACACAGGCAAGGCCATAGGTATTATCGTCAATAATCCCGAGTTTGCTGACGTCCGCAGTCTTGAGGGCGTAGCTCCCACCAAAAACCGCACCGTATATACCATTGCCGTACCCACCACTGCAGGCACTGCGGCAGAGGCTACCATAAACTACGTTATCACCGATGTGGAGAGAAAGCGTAAGTTTGTTTGTGTTGACGTTAACGATATACCCGACGTAGCTCTTGTTGACCCTGATATGATGTCCACTATGCCTAAGGGGCTTACCGCTGCCACCGGTATGGATGCGCTGACTCACGCTATCGAGGGCTACACCACCAAGGGCGCATGGGCGCTTCCCGACTGTCTCAACCTTGAGGCTATCCGTCTTATCGCAAAGAGCCTCCGTGGCGCTGTTGAGAACGATCCCGAGGGTAGAGAGGGCATGGCGCTCGGTCAGTTTGTAACGGGTATGGCGTTCTCTAACGTAGGTCTCGGCATCGCTCACTCCGTTGCACATACCCTCGGCGCAGTATATGACACGGCTCACGGCGTTGCCTGCGCTATGATGCTGCCTATCGTTATGGAGTATAACGCAGACTGCACGGGTGAAAAGTACAAGGCAATTGCCGAGGCTATGGGTGTTGACACTGCCGGTATGTCCGTTGAGGAGTATCGCAGGGCGGCTGTAGATGCTGTACGTCAGCTCAGTATCGACGTTGGCATCCCCACGAAGCTTGCAGGTCTTAAGGAGGAGGATCTTGAGTTCCTTGCTCAGTCTGCTTATGCTGATGCCTGCGCTCCCGGCAACCCCAAGGCAGCGTCTGTGGAGGATATAAAGGCGCTTATCAGAAAGCTTATGTAATATTTGGGCAATCGTTTATTGTGCGAGGCGGCAGTATGCCGCCTCGTTTTTTGCAGGTGTATACAAATTAACGTACAAAAAACGTTGCAATTTGGGTGAGTTTGTGTATAATATACCTTGTATAAGTATTTTTTAGCGCATCCTGCACTGAAATGTGTTTTTTGGGGATTTTGGCTATGAAAAAAACTGCTATGCGCTTTTTAAGTGTACTGTTATCCCTTTCCTTCGTTACCGTCCTTGACGGTAACGGCTATCTCAGCAGCGTTGACTGTCTAACCGAGGTGCTGCGCACAAAGCTTGGAAAATAGGCAGTGATACAGTATTGATTTGAGGAAAAACCTATGCTATAATCAAGTAAAATAAAACAGCAAAATATGATCCATTTTGGGAAAGGAACGGCTTTTATGAAAAAGATTCTTGTAATGCTCCTTGCTTTCACCCTTGTTCTGTCAACGGTGTGCTTTGTAAAAGGCACAGAGGTAAAGGCGGCTAATGTGGAGACATACATAGGCGACCTTAAGCTGACTAAGATCAATGGCATCTGGAGTGACCCCACCACTAATACTATGATACTGCTCACCCCCGGTCAAAGTCTTAACGCACTGTATTATGCAAGGCTCTGCGCCGTATATGACAGTGCGGCAGGCTGTTATGTGGTTACCGAAAAGATAGCCACCCATTGCTCAAGCTCAACCACCATTCCTACGGGGGGCATAGGGCTTGCCTTCAACTATGCGCCTATTTCGGGCAACAGCTATTCCAACGCCTTTGCCAAGGCAAACTGGCTTGTATGGGATAAGATACGTGTGGGCGATAAGCTTACCCTGAGCGGCGTTGACCTTACAAACAAGACCCTTTCCGTAAGCGGCACATGGGCGTCGGCAAGCTTTGTTTCCAACGCTCTCGTAAAGGTCACTACCGTCCGTGACGATGCTGCACCCAAGACCCCCTTTACGGGTAAAAAGATAGTATGTATGGGCGACAGCGTTACCGTGGGCGGCGGCTGGACCGAGGCTATCAGCAATACCTTCAATACCGAGGTCATCAACAGCGGCTTCGGCGGCGATACCTCAACCAACTACTACAACTACCGCTACCAGACCCACGTTGCGGCTCATAATCCCGATATTGTTTTCGTTGAGTTCGGCATAAACGATGCCCTCACCTACAAGGGCACCGCCGCAGGCATCGAGACCTATAGAAACACCCTGCGCAATATCTATCAGAAGAATACCGCTATGGGCGCAACCACTATCTTTATGACCCCCAATAACATAAACATCTCTATGTATGACGGCTCCTCCTACAGCGCTTACGGCGGCTTGCAGGGCTATCTGGATGCCTTCCTTCAGGCTATGGAGGACGTAGCCAATGAGTACGGCTGTCACTTTATCAATATTTACGAGATGTGGCGCACCAACAACTATGCCCCTACATATCTTATCGACGGCACCCACCCCACCAGCTACGGCTATGCAAGGAATATCGAAAAGATACTGGCTTATCTTGAGGAGAATAAGTACGATATCTGCGGCGTGTCCGCCGACCCTACCGAGCTTACCGTTAAAAGCGGCAGCGGCATCTCTATTGAAGGCTCCCTGCTTACGGGCGTAGGTGAGAGCGTGAGCGTTGACAGCCTTAAGGCTCAGTTCAACGAGGATGCAGGCTATATCTCCGTAAGGAATGCCGGTGGCGCCGAGATAACAAGCGGTACCGTAGGCACTACCTTTACCGTAAACCTCGTGGTAGGCGGCTCTGTGATAAAGAGCTATAGCGTGGTAATAGCAGGTGACGTAACGGGTGACGGCGTAGTGTCCGGCGCAGACTATATACTTGTCAAAAGCGCTATCAGCGGCACCGTCAGCCTTAACACCCCCTGCGTGAAGGCGGCAGACTTTGACGGCTCCGGCGACGTTTCCAGCTCCGACTATATGTATATAAGGACGTTGCTCTCAAAATAAGCCTTGATACACGGTTAATGCGCAAAAACGCCATTCTTCGGGATGGCGTTTTTTTATGCATTTGCCATTAAAAAACTTGATTTTACCATTGATTTAGGAAGTATAATGTGGTAAAATCAACTCAGAATGGGTAAGTTTAAGAAAAATGCATTAGCATCGTAAAGCAAGGTATGTAAAAATGGAAATTAAGGCTTTTGAAAAGAAAATATATTTGTCCTCTCCCACCATGCACGGGGACGAGATGTTGTATATGAACAAGGCTTATGAGACTAACTGGATGTCTACCGTAGGCGAGAATATAAATGCGGTCGAGGGCCTTATGTGTGATTACACGGGCACTGCCCATTCTGTCGCCCTCTCCAGCGGCACTGCTGCTCTCCATCTCGCTATGAAGCTGGCAGGCGTTAAGCGTGGGGACAGGGTCTTTTGCAGTGATATGACCTTTGCCGCAACGGTAAATCCCGTTGTGTATGAGGGCGGTATACCTATTTTTATCGACAGCGAGCGTGATACGTGGAATATGGACCCCGTGGCTCTGGAAAAGGCATTCGAGCTTTATCCCGAGGTGAAGGTTGTGGTTGCCGTGAACCTTTACGGTACCCCTGCAAAGCTTGACGAGCTTTGCGCTGTTTGCGAAAAGCACGGTGCAGTGCTTGTGGAGGATGCAGCCGAGTCTCTCGGTGCCTCCTATAAGGGCAGGCAGACGGGCTCCTTCGGTACATATAACGTTATTTCCTTCAACGGCAACAAGATAATTACAGGCTCCTCAGGCGGTGTCTTGCTGTCTGATGACGGAGCCGCTATAGACAGTGCACGCAAATGGTCTACCCAGAGCAGAGAGGACGCCCCTTGGTATCAGCATACCGAGCTTGGCTACAACTACCGTATGAGCAATGTGGTCGCAGGCGTGGTAAGAGGACAAATGCCCTATATAGATAAGCATATCGCACAGAAAAAGGCGATATACGAGCGCTACAGAGAGGGACTAAAGGACCTGCCCGTGACTATGAATCCTTATGACGGCAACTTGTGTGAGCCTAATTTCTGGCTTTCCTGCCTTTTGATTGACGAGGCTGCAATGTGCCCCCAGCACAGGACGGATACAGGCAGCACCTACACTCCCGAGAAGGGCAAGAGCTGTCCCGATATGATAATAGAGCGGCTGGCTAAGTATAATGCGGAGGCACGCCCTATATGGAAGCCTATGCACCTACAGCCCTTCTACAGCGATTGCGCCTTTGTCACAGCCAAGGGCGAGGGCAGAAATGCCGCAAATGTTGACACGGATATATTCACCAGGGGACTTTGTCTCCCCAGCGATAATAAAATGACTAAGGATGAGCAGGACATGGTTATAGAAATAATAAGATCCTGCTTCAGAGGTTATTGATGTATTCCGCTTTTATAAAAAGATTTCTTGATTTTTGCATTTCCCTTGTGGCTGTTGCAGTTCTGTCACCCGTGCTTCTGCTTTTGACGGTTGCAGGCGCAGTGGCTATGGGCGGAAACCCCTTTTTCGTGCAGAAACGCCCGGGAAGGATACGGAAAAGCACGGGGGAGGAGAAAATATTCAGGCTGATAAAATTCCGCACAATGAATAACCGTCGGGATAAGAACGGTGAGCTTTTGCCCGATGCTGAGCGCCTTAACCGCTACGGGCGAATATTGCGCTCTACGTCTCTGGATGAGTTGCCCGAGCTTATCAATATATTAAAGGGCGATATGTCCATAGTGGGGCCAAGACCGTTACTTGTTAAGTATCTGCCCTTGTACAGCAAGGAACAGCGCCGTCGGCACCGGGTGCGCCCCGGCCTTACGGGACTTGCACAGATAAACGGGCGGAACGCTATTTCGTGGCAGCAGCGTTTTGCTTTGGATGTAAGATATGTTGACAGCGTAAGCTTTGCCACGGATATTAAAATAATCGTTGGAACTTTTTCTGCCGTGTTAAAGAGTAAGGGCATCAGCTCTGCTACCAACGTCACGATGGAGGAGTTCAGAGGCAACGAAACTGAAGAAAAGGTTTGTTTGTAGATCAATGGACGTAAAGAAACAGCTTTTGATAATCGGTGCAGGCGGTCACGGGCGAGTGGTTGCCGATATTGCAAAACTCAGGGGCTATGAAAACGTAGGCTTTCTGGACGACCGTTCGGATGGCGGAGCGGTGGACGGATACCCCGTTTTGGGCGACACCAACGCTTTTGAGGCGTATAAGGAAAACTGCGCTTTTATTGTAGCTATAGGTGACAACTGCGCAAGGCGTAGGCTGTACGAAAAGCTTCGCCTCGGCGGCGGGGAGACTGTTTCTCTTTGCCATCCCAATGCGGTGGTGGCAGAAGGAGTGCAGATAGGTAAGGGTACCGTTATTATGGCAGGCGCTGTAGTAAACACGGGCGCAAGCATAGGTAACGGCGTCATACTTAACACCTGTTGTTCCGTAGACCACGACTGCGTTGTCGGTGATTTCTGTCACGTTTCTGTTGGAGCTCACCTTGCGGGGACTGTAAATCTGGGTGAAAATGTCCTTGTAGGCGCAGGTGCTACCGTGATACAAAATGTGGACATTTGCGCCGATTGCGTTATAGGCGCAGGGGCGGTGGTTATAAAGGACGTAAAGGAAAGCGGAACATATCTGGGCGTTCCTGCCCTTTTGAAGACGAGGGGGTAGCGCAATAATAGAATGAACGTATTGTTTTTGACTATCGGCAGGATAAACAGCTTGGATGACGGTACTATCTACTCCGACTTGCTTAAGGCTTTTGTGAAAAATGGGCACAGGGTTTTTGCGGTAAGCCCCAACGAGCGCCGCTACAAAGCAAAAACCGCTTTTTCCACCGACGGAGATTTTGGTCTGCTTAAGGTAAGGACGGGTAACCTGCAAAAATGTAATTTCATTGAAAAAGGCATAGCCACCTTGCTTGTGGAGCGACAGTATATAAGAGCCATAAAAAAGTATCTTTCAAACGTGGTTTTCGATTTGGTTATTTATTCTACTCCTCCCATTACCTTCGCTAATGCGGTAAATTACGTAAAAAAGCGTGATAACGCCAAAACTTATCTTTTGCTTAAGGATATATTCCCCCAAAACGCTGTCGATATCGGTGTATTGAAGAAGAACGGCATAAAGGGATTTTTATACCGTTATTTCAGAAAAAAAGAGAAAAAGCTATATGCTTTTTCTGACCGTATCGGCTGTATGTCCGAAGCCAATCGTAAATATTTGCTTGCTAACAACCCCGAAATCCCCTATGAAAAGGTCGAGATATGCCCGAACTCCATAGAGGTGAGGGATTTACAGCTTGATGCTGCAGAAAAAAGCGAAATTCGCAAACGCTACGGTATACCCGAAAATGCTACGGTATTTGTATATGGCGGTAATCTCGGCAAACCCCAAGGGATAGGGTTTATTGCAGACTGTTTGCGCAAGGCAAAATGCGTTGACAATGTTTTCTTTTTGATCGTAGGTAGCGGCACGGAGTATCACAGGCTTGAACAGTTTGTTGAGGCGGAGAGGCCATCAAATGTTTTGCTGATGAAAAGCATACCTAAGTGCGATTATGACAAGATGATAGTTGCTTGTGACGTGGGACTTATATTCTTGGACTATAGGTTTTCGATCCCCAATTTTCCGTCGAGATTGCTTTCGTATATGCAGGCGAAAATACCGATACTTGCCTGTGTTGACCCCAATACAGATGTAGGTGCCGTGGTCGAAGCGGCAGGTGCGGGGTACTGCTGTCTTAGTAACGATGTTGACGGCTTTGTAAATGCGGTAAAAAAACTGTGCGTATGCGACCGTGCAAAAATGGGAGAGAATGCGTGGCGGTATCTGAATGATAATTACACCGCAGAGCAAGGCTACCGTATAATAACAAAAAACCAAAAAATAAAATAAAAAAAGGAGACAAAAACATGAAGAACACCAGCAGAATTCTGTCCGCATTGCTTTGCTTCGTGATGATAGTGGGTATATTCCCCGCATCTGTAATCGGTGCAAGTGCGGCTGAAGTGAACGGCAAGTTTGCAAACTCGAGTCTTACCGTGGCTACAGAGAAAAACTCAACTCTGGCTCCCGGTATAACTCAGGATGCATACACCGTCTATGACAGCAACGGCGATCAGGTAAAGATGTTCATTACTACCGCTGATATGAGCGTTGATACCGTAAAGCTGTTTGCATCCTATAAGGATATGGACCCTACCAATTACGGTATGTCCAAGCTCACTCAGCAGGTCGAGGCCTTTAACAAGAAGGCTGCGGCAGGCGACGAGTATTATCAGGGCACCGTGGTAGCGGGCATCAATGCATCATATTACAATATGATAAACGGTAAGCCTACGGGTACCTTTGTTATGAACGGTATAGACGTTACCACCGAGAGCGAGGGTAACGCTTACGGTTATTTTGCCGTTATGAAGGACGGCTCCGTAAAGATAGGCAACAAGGGCGATTATTCCGCAGATAAGGGCAACATCCGTGAGGCTATCGGCATTTACACCATGCTTATAGTTGACGGTCAGATCTGTGCAGGACTCAACACCGTACAGAAGTATCCCCGTCAGACCATAGGTATCACTGCTGACGGCAACGTTATCCTTATGACTGCCGACGGTAATCAGGCACCTAAGTCCATCGGTCTTACCGTGCTTGAGCAGGCTCAGGTAATGCTTGACCTTGGCTGTGTATGGGCAGGTCATCTCGACGGCGGCGGCTCCTGCACTTACGCCGCAAAGCCCGAGGGCTCCAACGATTTTTCCATCGCAAACAGCCCCTCCGACGGCTCTGAGCGTTCCGTATCCAACGGCTTCCTTATCGTTTCCACCGCAGTAAGCGACGGCAAGCTTGCCAGCGCCTCTCTTGTAGCTGAGAGCGAGTACGTTACTCCCGGCTCTGCCGTAAAGCTCAGCGCAACGGGTGTTGACTCTGCAGGCGGCCCTGCCGAGATCCCCGAAGACGCAACATGGCAGCTTGAAGACAGCTCCTACGGCACCGTAGCAGACGGCGTGTTTACCTCTACCGGCAAGTGCGGCGGTGCAGTGGTACAGCTTGCGGTTGGCGGAAAGGTAGTGGGCGAGGCTACCGTTAACGTAGTTATTCCCGATACCGTAAAGTTTTTAAGCTCTGAAATGGTCGTTCCTTACGGCAAGTCCGTAAAGCTTGAGCTTATTGCTACCTACGGTCCCAAGGACGTTGTAGTAAAGGCATCTGACTTTAACTTTGTATTTGACAACCCCGCAGTGGGTACTATAGACGGCTTCAGCTTTACCGCCTGCGAGGAGAACGCAGCAGTAACCGGCAGCAACCTTACTGCCACACTCGTTTATGACGAGACCGTTGTTGCAACCACCAAGCTTACCCTCGGTAAGGGTTCTGAAGTGGTTTACGACTTTGAGGACGGTACCAACCAAAACGTATACATTAACGAGACTCCCGGCACTAAGTACAACTACGTATGGCCCGAGGTAACTCAGCAGGTTGTGAACGGCGAAAACGGCAAGGTGCACGGCGGTTCCTTTGCACTCGGCGCAGATATAGACTACAGCAACTCTCTCGAGTCCGGCTATATGAAGACGAGTATTTACGCTACCGAGACCAGGGTGTTCGAGAATGCCGTACGTGTTGGTGCGTGGATATATGTTTCCGATGAGTGGGTAGGTCTGTGGATCCGTTGGACTCTCAGATCCGTCACAGGCTACAATCCCGACGGTACTCCAATCTTTGCCAGCGGCACTATCAACGGTAACAATATGGATACCGGTGCCGGCGGCACGGGCGTTGTGTACAGCTTTGACGAGCCCGGCTGGCATTACCTCCACGTTGACACCTCTGCATATTCTGCTGTCGGCTGGTCTGCCAACGGCGCCATGATGCAGCTTTATATTTCCGACCGTGACGGCTCCGCATACGATTACGTAGCCTCCGAAAACAGCAACATCCCCTCTAAATTCAGATTCTATATCGATGACATAACCGTTGACTATTCCACGGCAGTTGATGACCGTGAGGCACCCGTGTTCTCCGATATCACTTACGCTGTTGAGGGTATGGCAGACGCAGCGGTTCTTAACAACCAGACCGTAAGCAGCAATAAGGTGACCTTCGGCACCTCTGTTGATGACTATATGGATAAGAGCAACTTTACCGGTATCGACGCTTCCACCGTTAAGGCGTATATAGACGGCGTTGAGGTTGAGTGCGCTTATGCCAACGGGCTCGTGTCCGTAAGCGACGCTGTTCTTGATAACGGCAAGCATACCGTTAAGTTCAGCGCCTGCGATAAAATGGGTAACTACGGCTGTGCTTACGGCTACATTACCGTAAACTCTGCAGACAGCAACAGTACTGTTAAGCTCGTCCCCACCAACCCCGAGCTTGACCGCATACTTTTAGGCTCCATTTACAATATGGATCTGGTAGCTACCGCTATTGAAGATGTTCAGAGCGTTAAGGTTACCATCGACCTTGATAACAACAGCACCTGGCAGCTTGACCATATGACCCTTGCAGAGGGCTTTGAGGCGAAATACGCCATTGACGCTACCGAGAATATAGCCGTTATTGAGATCACCCGTGTGGGCGAGAACGCTGAGACAGGGGAAAAGGCTATTGCCACCCTTCCTGTACGTGTATGGTCTCTCAAGACCGGTTACGTTTACGCTAACGGCACCAAGCAGGGCGCACAGGCTTTTACCTACGCTCAATTCAAGTCTATGGGCGAGTTCTGGAGAATGTCCGTTATCGCAAATGTAGAGTGCGGCGTTCTTACCCGAGTTGACGGCTCTGTTTCCACCTTCACCGGTGAGAGAGTTTTCTGTGATACCGAGATGTGGGCCAATAAGGCAAATATGACAGCAACTGCAGACGGTCTTGCATATTTCAATGCATGGAACGGCGGTCACGTCCATTCCGCAGAGGCTATGGATGATCAGGCTCCCACCTGTACCGAAAACGGCTACACCGGCAGAACGTATTGTGAAGGCTGTGCCTCCGTTGCAGATTGGGGCACCACCGTTGACGCAACGGGTCATACCTATGAGCTTAGCGACGGCGTGGTTAAGTGCCACTGCGGCGCTTTGCTGAACGGTGTACATACCGATGGCAAGACCTATGTTGACGGCGTGATTATCGCCGACGGTTGGACCGAGAGCTATGAGTATTATATGAACGGCGTTAAGCTTATCGGTCTTAACGAGATAGACGGCTACTACTACGACTTCGGCGACGAGGGCGTTTGCGAGAACAAGGCACGTCTTGACGGTTTCTATTACGACAAGAGCTCTTCCTCCTACAGATATTTCACCGCAGGTAAGATAACCACCGGCGAAGTCACCATCTTCCCCGAGGTTTACTTCTATGACGCAAATGGCTATGCCGTAAGCGGCAAGGTCGATGTACTGGGCTACACCTGCTATTTCGACGAGAAGGGTGCTTTTGCCTACTCTGATGACGCAAGCGTTGTTGATGCAGGCTATAGCGGCACCAATATCCAATACGTACTCCTCTCCGACGGTACCCTTAAGGTGGACGGCGATGGAGTTATGAAGGACTATTCCTCCAGCGGTCTGTACCCTGCCTGGGTTATTCAGAATGATGCAACTGCCATTACCTCTCTCGTTGTAGGTAACGGTATCACCAAGATAGGTAAATTCGGATTCTACAAGAATGCACATCTCAAAGCCGTAAGCTTTGAAGAGAATTCTTCCCTTGAAACAATTGGCTGGGGCGCATTTGGTCACTGCTGGCGTCTTGCCGCCGTTACCATTCCCGCAAGCGTTAAGGTGCTTGAGGAGTATGCGTTCTACGAGTGCGGTGCGCTCAAGAGCTTCAGCGTTGAGGAGGGCAGCCAGCTTACCACTATCAAGGATTACGCTTTCCAGCACGATATCGGTATAGAAACTGCATATATTCCCGATTCTGCCACCAATCTCGGCGTCGGTATCTTTGTAAAGGCAAACGCAAGCCTTGTTATCAGCGTTGTTGAAAACTCTGTAGCAGAGTATTACGCTATAGCAAACGGCATTAAATACGAGACCAGAGCAGGCAACGTATATCCCGCACACAGCGGTTACTGTAACAGCACTGTTGCTTGGGAGCTTTATCCGGACGGCACTCTCCGTATCGACGGTACGGGTGCTATGCCTGATTACACCAATTACGCACAGCAGCCTTGGGCAAACTACCGTCATCTTATCAAGAAGATAGTTATAGGCAAGGATATTACTGCTATCGGCAATTATAATTTCGCCTACACCCAGGGAGTTGAAAGCATATACTTTGAGGACGGTAGCGCTCTCGAAAGCATAGGCGTACTCTCCTTCTTCAATTGCCCTAAGGTAGTAAGCGTAGTTCTTCCCGAAAGCATCAAGACCATAGGCAGTTATGCGTTTGCAGAATGCTTCAATCTTGAAACCGTATATATCCCCGAAGGCGTTAGCATGATATATCACAACGCATTCAACAACTCTGCCAAGGTCGTTCTTAACGTAAAAGGCGGCAGCTTTGGCGAGGATTTTGCAATAACCAACAAAATAGGCTACACCGCAAGATAGCCTAAAAGTCTTTTGACTTTTGATAGGTAACAGAACGGGTGGTTGCGACCGAAAATCGCAGCCACCCGACATCTGATAATGATATTATCGAGTTTGTTATGAGAGTATTATTTATTAATTCCGTCTGCGGTATCCGCAGTACGGGACGTATCGTTACGGATCTTGCCGACGTATATATGGCAGACGGCCATCAATGCAAGATCGCTTACGGCAGGGAAAACGCCCCCGCCGAATATATGGATATTGCCTACAGGATAGGCACGGACACAAGCGTTAAGATAAACGCTCTCAAGACCCGTATTTTTGATAACGATGCCTTTTGCGCAAAAGGCGCAACCAAAAGGCTTATTGAATTTGCAGACAATTATGATCCCGACCTGTTGTGGCTTCACAACCTACACGGGTATTATATTAATATAGAGTTGTTGTTTGAATGGATAAAAAGCAGGCCGCAGATGGAGGTCAGGTGGACTCTTCATGACTGTTGGGCATTTACCGGTCATTGCGCCCATTTTTCCGCCATTGGCTGTGAGGGCTGGCGCAGTGGCTGCGGGGATTGTCCACAGAAGGGTGAATATCCCAAAAGCATTGTTTTCGACAACAGCAAAAGTAATTACGCAAGGAAGAAAAACGCCTTTCTCGGCGTGAATAATATGACTCTTGTCACCCCCTCTCATTGGTTGGCTGACCTCGTAAAGCAAAGCTTTCTTGGCGCTTATCCGACGGAGGTGGTGCACAACACCATAGACGTAGACGTTTTTGTGCCCACTAAAGGTGACTTCAGAGAAAGGCACGGGCTCGGCAAGACCTTTGTCGTGTTGGGCGTTGCCTCAGCCTGGAGCGAAAAAAAGGGACTTTCCGACTTTGTAAGGCTTTCGCTCCTGCTCGGTGAGGGCTTCAGGGTGGTGTTGGTAGGGCTTACTAAAAAGCAGATAAAAACCATGCCGCACGGCATACTGTGCATAGAAAGAACCAATTCAAAGAAGGAGCTGGCGGAGATATATACCGCCGCAGATGCTTTCGTAAACCTGACTTATGAGGATACGTACCCAACGGTGAACCTGGAGGCCACCGCCTGCGGCACTCCCTGCATTACATATCGCACCGGCGGTAGCGTGGAAAGTGTCCCGGAGGAAAACGTGGCAGAGCAGGGTGATGTTGAAGCCGTTGCAAGGATGCTTAAAGGGATGAAAGCAGATAAAAGTCAATGAATATCTTATATTTCGGCACCGTTTGCGATGCCAAAAATTATGACAATCTACTAAAAGGCTGTAAGGCAAAGCCATCGGTCGCTCCGCTGGTTTTTGAAAGCTCCTTTCTTGACGGTATGAAGAAGAACGGAGCGGAGATGGAGATATACTCATTCCCAATGGTGCCTACCTTTCCGAACTGCAAGCTTTTGCGTTTTGGCGGCTTTAAGGAAAAGCTTGAATGCGGCTATGAGTGCAGATGGCTGTACACCGTAAACCTGCCGGTGCTTAAGCAGCTTTCGAGAAAGCTCAGCGGCAGGCGTGCCATAAAGAGCTGGTGCAAGAAGAACAGGGGAGACGGACTTATACTTACCTATTCAGTGCCGCCCTTTCTCGTTGGGGATGTGCTGAAATACGGAAAAAAATACGGTGTCGGGACGGTCGCCATCATCCCCGATCTTTTGAGGGATATGTACGTAAACGAAAAGCCGTCCTTACTGACAAGGCTTAAAAATTTGTATATTCGGCCTGCACTCAAAAAGCAGAGCGGCTATGACGGGTACGTTTATCTGACCGAGGCTATGGCGGAGGTCGTCGCCCCCGACAAGCCCTATACGGTTATGGAGGGCATAGCCCTTTGTGAGAAAGACGCACGAGAGGAGCGACTCGAAAAAGCTTTTCCCTACGGGATAATGTATGCAGGAATGCTCCATGAGAAGTACGGCATCATAAACCTTATAGACGCCTTTGAAGCCTTGAAGCGTGAGGATGCAGAGCTGTGGCTTTTCGGGGACGGCAGCGCAAGGGCGGAGATAGAGCGGCGCGCCGCCGCAAACCCAAGTATCCGTTATTTCGGCACTGTGAGCCGAGGTGAAATACTGGAGTACGAGAAAAAAGCGACCCTGCTTATTAATCCGAGAGACCCTGACGAGGAGTTCACACAATACAGTTTTCCGTCCAAAACCGTCGAGTATATGCTGTCGGGCACGCCTCTCATAACTACAAAGCTCAGGGGTATTCCTGACGAGTATTTCGGTTACACCTTCGCTTCCGACGGAAACAGCGTAGCTGAGCTTAAGTCCTTAATGGAGAAATGCCTGTCTCTTGCCGCTGAGGAGCTTTGCGCTTTCGGAAAAAAAGCATGCAGGTTCATCACGGAAGAAAAGAATTCAAAAAAGCAGGCATTAAAAGTAATCAATTTCCTAAAAGAGGTGCAGTATGACGCTTAGGATAAGTATAAACAAGCTCAGATATGCGCTTGTCTTTGCGTTGCTGTTTTTTGCGGCGATGAATTTCAAAGCAAAATTTTTCTATTTTGTCTTTGCCGCTTTGATATCCTTAGGCATATTGCAGAGGAGGCTATTGATAAACGCAGGCTCGTTGGTCTATTTAGCGCTGGGCGTGCTTATGGCAGTATATAACTATGACGAGGGCGTTCTGTCTATGGTACGTTGCCTCGCTCCTTTGTCGCTTTATTTGGTTGGATACAATATTACGGCGATAATGGAGGGTAAAGCGCAGGACTTTGCTTTTGACGAGGATGCTGCGAAAAGAACAGGGTATTTTTTGCTTATATCAATATCTGCCGGCTCTTTCTTTCACTATATATTGAATTTTGCCACCAATTACAACAAGTTTCTGGGTAGAAACACTATTGATATATGGACAGGCAGCGTAATGGCGGCTACGGGACAGGCAACTCTTGCCTGCCTTATGCTGGGACTTTCCGTGGCAATGATTTTTGCTCCGAAAAAAAGGTCACATCGCTGGATAGGAGCAATCAGTATTGTTTGTATGATTGCGTATAACCTTGTCCTTGCGGGAAGAACTTTGTTTGTAGTGCTGTTGGTGCTTTTTGCGGTGGCAATTTTGTATATGCGGAAAAGTCTTACCACCAAGGGAGGCAAGCTAAAGCTTTTTATCGGCTGTATAATGACGGTGCTTTCATTGGCGGTAGCGTATTTTTACAATCTGTTTGGACTTCGCAGTTATATATCACAATCGAATTTCTTCAACCGTTTTGGCGCCTCTCTTGATATGTTTGCCGAAGACTCCAGCAGGGCAAGCAGCAAATGGGCCTTCATAGTAAACAGTCTTGAATATCCTTTTGGCGGACTCAAGCTCAGAGAGCAGTATGGATATGCCCATGACCTTTTGCTTGACGGTTACGACGAATATGGACTTTTCGGCTTCTTACTTTTGGTTTCGGTGCTTGCGCTTGGCGTATGGGAGCTATATAAGTTTTTACGCTTTACAAGCTATTCCCATGAGCTGAAGCTTGCGTATCTGTGCGTTTACGTTTCGGTATTGCTGATATTCTGCGTGGAGCCTATTCTTGCAGGTATGCCATGGCTTTTTGCTTGTTATTGCCTGATAAACGGTTGCCTTACCGGTATGAATATGGCGCATTTCTCAAAAAAACAGTGAGTGATTTTATGAAAATACTTCAGGTTAACACAGTGTATGGCTATGGTAGCACAGGCATGATAGCCAAGGAACTGCACGATACTTGCGTTGGAGAAGGGATCAAGTGTCTGTCTGCACACAGATGTGTGTCAAAGGGGCAAGAGGCGCTTGCGGACAGCATAGCAATAAGCTCCCCCGTTGATATGCGAATACACGGGGCTCTTTCACGTTTTACAATGCATAAGGGACTCTTTTCTTTCTTCAAAACAAGAGCGTTTATAAAAAAAGCAAAGAAATATCGCCCCGATATTATACATTTGCACAACCTGCATGGCAGTTATATTAATTTGCCGTTGCTGTTTAAGTATATAAAAAGTGAAAACATACCTGTTGTGTGGACCCTTCATGACTGTTGGGCGTTTACGGGTATTTGCGCACATTTTTCTGCGGCAGGCTGTGACAGATGGACATACGGCTGCGGCGACTGCCCTCAAAGAAAAAAACTGTCCTCCTGTCCCTTCGACCTTTCTGCCCGTATGTATTCGTTGAAGAAAAAATGGTTTACGGGAGTGCAAAGGCTTACTGTTGTAACGCCGTCAAGGTGGCTTTCGGAGCTTGTGCGTGGGTCGTTTCTTAAGGAGTACTCGGTTGAATGTATATATAATGGGGTAGACCTTGATGTTTTTCGCCCAAGCCGCTCTGATTTTCGGGAGAGGTACGGTCTCGCAGATAAAAAAATAGTGTTGGGTGTTGCCTTTGGCTGGAGCTACGAAAAGGGCTTAGACGTGTTTACCGAGCTGGCTTGCAGACTTCCGAAGGACTATGCGATAGTCCTTGTTGGCACTGACGATTCGGTTGACCGCAGTTTACCGCCTCGTATCATCTCCATACATCGTACTGACAATACAGCCGAGCTTGCCTCTGTCTATACTGCTGCCGATGTGTTTGTGAACCCTACGAGGGAAGAAGTGTTGGGGCTTGTAAATATCGAGGCGCTTGCTTGCGGTACTCCCGTTGTCACGTTCAAGGCGGGGGGCAGTCCCGAGTGTATAGACGGCTCCTGCGGCGTTGCGGTAGACATAGACGACGTAGATGGGATCGAAAAGGAGATACTGCGTATTTGTACCGATGCTCCGTACAGCGTTGACGATTGTGTTAAGCGAGCAAGGATTTTTGATAAGAAAAAAATGCTTATGGAATATATTGATCTATACAAAAGCAAAAACGCCTGAGCGTAGAGGTTCTCAGAGGATGGTATTATGAAATTTGCGTTTATATCAAATTATTATACTCATCATCAAAAGCCTTTTTGTGAGGCTATGTATGCTTTAACCAAGGGTGATTTCAGATTTATCGCTACGGAGGATTTTTCGGGAGAGCGAAAGAGTCTGGGTTGGCGTGAAGAGGAGGGCGTTTCATACGTCGTCCAAAAAAACAAGGCGGTAGAAAGCTGTGCAGAAACGGTCAACAACGCAGACGCTGTTATTCTCGGCAGCGCACCTTTTTCCGATGTGCTTGGCAGACTTGAGAAGGGCGGCACCGTCTTTAAGTATTCCGAAAGAATATTCAAGGGCGGTTACAGCTATGTCAAATGGCTGCCCCGTGTGCTTCGGTATTATAGAACGTACGGCAGACATAAGGCTTTGTATCTTCTTTCCGCAGGGGCATACGCCGCAGGGGATTTCGCCATTCACGGCGTGTTTCGCAATAAAAGCTATAAGTGGGGCTATTTCCCCGAGACAAGGCACTACAAGCCCGAAAGCCTTTTCGGCAGAAAAAACACGAGGAGAATACTGTGGTGCGGTCGCCTTATAGGGTGGAAGCATCCTGAGTTGGCGATCAATATTGCCAAGCGCCTTGCAGATGACGGCGAAGAATTCTGCATGGATATAATCGGTAGCGGCGAGCTTGAGGCTGAGATAGCCAAACGCATAGCCGCTGAAAAGCTTTGTGACCGTGTCTGTCTTATGGGGGCGATGAGCTCTGAAAGTGTAAGAGATGAGATGGAAACGGCGGGGATATTTATATTCACCAGCGATTTTAACGAGGGCTGGGGTGCTGTGCTAAACGAGGCTATGAACAGCGGCTGTGCCGTTGTGGCAAGTCACGCCGCAGGTTCGGTACCTTATCTCATCAGCCAGGGTGAAAACGGATATATATATGAAAACGGGAATGAGGATGCACTATACCGCAGGGTAAAACAGCTTTTGAATGACGAGGAAAAGCAAAGGCAGTTAGGTGAAGCGGCGTACAAAACCATTGTAGAGCTGTGGAACGGTGAGCTTGCGGCAAAGCGGCTTATCCATCTCACTGATGAAATAAATAAAAAGGGCTGTTTTGAGCCATATAAGAATGGGCCGTGCAGCAGAGCGGAAACAATGACTAACGGTTGGTATAAAGAGGTTAGCTATGACGTTTAGAGGGCTGAAGATCAGGTGGGTAAACCTGCGTGTCAATAAACATCTTGCCGGTACTAAAGAAAAGCATTTTGAAAAGAAAAGGCGTCTTCTTAACTCCATAGGTCACGATATAGGCGAGGGCACAAAAATAGTAGGCCCCGTTTATTGCACGGGTAAGCTTGTAGTGGGAAAAAGCTGTTGGATAGGCAGAAACCTTACCGTTAACGGAAACGGTACGGTAACCATAGGCGATAACTGCGATATTGCCCCTGACGTGGCATTTCAAACCGGCTCCCACGAAATAGGCGCTCCCGAAAGAAGGGCAGGCAAAGGTTATACAAAGGACGTTTCTGTTGGTAACGGCTGTTGGTTAGGGGCGCACAGCGTTGTGTTGGGCGGAGTGACCGTGGGAAACGGTTGTGTTGTAGCCGCTTGTGCCTGTGTTGTAAGGGACGTGGCGGAGAACACGCTTGTGGGTGGCGTGCCTGCGAAAGAAATAAGAAAGATCTGACTATGATAAGACGGTATTTAAAGAATGCCACCGTAAAAAATGCCGGGTGGCTCATCTTCGGTAAAATAGCACAGATGCTTATCAGCCTTGCGGTGGGTCTGCTTACTGCAAGATATCTGGGACCGTCAAACTACGGTCTTATCAATTATGCAGGCGCATACGTCGCTTTTTTTATGGCGTTTTGCACGTTGGGCATAAACTCCGTTCTTGTAAAGGAATTTATCGACAATCCCGATGATGAGGGCAAGATAATCGGCTCTACCCTTGCGTTGAGAGCTGTATCAAGTCTGCTGTCTGCGGGAATGATAGTATGCTGTGTTTTGGTTTTAGAGTCGGACGAGCCTACCACCATAGCAGTTACCGCACTCAGCACCATAGGGCTTTTATTCAGCATTTTTGAAACCTTTAATTATTGGTTTCAGGCAAAGCTGAAGTCAAAGGTTACCACAATTGTGAGCTTGATAGCTTATATTGTGACCTCTGCTTACAGGATAGTATTGTTGGTTTTACAAAAAAGCGTTCAATGGTTTGCAATGGCGAGTGCCATTGATTACATTTGCATAAGCGTCTTGCTTTTTGTTTGCTATAAGCGTTGGGGTGGTAAACGCCTTTCTTTTTCACGGGATATAAGCAAACGCTTGCTTAGTAAAAGTGTTCACTTTATTTTACCTGCATTAATGGTTTCTATCTACGGTTACGCCGATAAGTTTATGCTTAAGCACATGCTTTCCGAAGCAGAGGTAGGGTATTATTCCACCGCCGTAACCCTTTGTACAATGTGGTGCTTCGTGCTGTCCGCTATCATAGATTCGGTGTATCCCTCTATTATGTCCTCTCACAAGGATGATAAGGCGCTTTTCGAAAAGCGCAACCGTCAGCTTTATGCCACGGTATTTTATATCTCTGTGGCGGCTTCCGTGATATTTTGCATATTCGGCGGCTTTGCCGTAAAGCTGCTTTACGGTGCCGACTACCTCCCTGCGGCTGCTCCCCTGAGGGTTATCACCTGGTACACAGCCTTTTCCTATCTCGGCGTGGCAAGAAACGCTTGGATAGTATGCGAAAACAAAGAAAAATATCTCAAATATATATATGTTTCTGCGGCTCTCGGCAATGTGGTACTGAATTTCGGGTTTATTCCTTTATGGGGAGCAACGGGTGCGGCACTGGCATCCTTGGTGACACAGGTGCTCGCTACGGTGATAGTGCCCCTCTTTATAAAGGATATACGCCGCAATTCTGTGCTTATGCTTGAGGGTATATGCCTTAAGGGTGTCAGATAAGGCGGTTTTGTTATGAAAGGTTTTATTCGGAATACAGCCTTCAGGCTCACTTCAAAGCGTATAGACGAAAGGGGCTTGCACCCCTTGCACATACAAGTCCCTGCAGGTGAGCTGTGTTGCTTTGCCCTTTCCACCAACAGGATACTGTCATTCGTTTCGGAGGGAAAGCGGTACTATTTTAGGGAGTGCCCCGAGAGGCTTTCCAAAAAAGCGTTCTTCCGCCGAGGGGTAGAGGATTTCTTTGCTACCCTCGCCATGGGTGGTCTTGACAAGGACTGCTTTGGGCAGGAGCCCCCCATAAAAACAGAATTCCCCGAAAGCATCGTCTGCGCTTTCAACGGATACCTTGAAGCCAAGCTTGAAAAGGGCGGCTTGCTAAAAAGGCTTGCTTCGGCTGACAGTATAGGCGAAAGGCTTGGCTTTTCCATATGGAGCGGTAACACCTGTACAGCAGCCGTGCTGAAGGGGTTCGGGTTAGAGGATACGCCTGAGGCACTTTGGGAGATCGCAATATACTTTCTTTGGCGTATGCGCTCGGTGGCTGCGGATTACCGTAGGCTGGGTATTGCGGCGGGGCAAGGCTACTCTCACTTCAACGCCGTAAGGGCGGTTGCATCAAGAATCGTCGCCGAGGAGCTTGGCGTGGCAGAGCTTGTAACCGACTCCGTATGGTGCGTTCTAAAGCCTGATGGGGGCAGAGCTATGCTTGGTGTGCTTAGCGAGGCCGCCCGAGGAAGGCGAGCGGCAGATATTAAGCTATCGCCATGTGGAAGCCTTCAGAGAGAGCTTATGGCGCTTAACGTTCTTGACGTGCTAACGGGTCAGCCTGACCACGGTCCAAACAACTACAACGTGTACGGGAAAGCCGAGGGTGGCTATGGAGTGTGCTCCTTTGATAACGATAATCCCCGCACCTTCTTTCCCTCCTGCTCAGTAAAAGCTTCTCTTGCAGGCTGCGCTCCGTTGGTAGGGCAGGACGGTATAATAAACAGACCCTTTATGGACAGGGCTCTTGCGGAAAGGCTTAAGGCTGTGGATAGGGCAGCACTGAAAAGAAGGCTTTCCCCTTACTTGAATTCTTTGCAGATACGCACTATAATAAAAAGACTTAACAAGCTTAACGCAGCCATCTGCCGCAGTGACCGTCTACACCTTATTGACGGGGACGCTTGGGGCGAGGCTACCGTAAAGCAGGAGACGGGCGGCGCATACGGTCTTACCTACCTGTGCAAAGCCTTAACTAAATAAAGGAGTACCGACAATGGGCCTTTTCGCAAACAAAACTCTTATGATAACAGGTGGCACGGGCAGTTTTGGTAATGCAGTGCTGAACCGTTTTTTGAATACGGATATAGGTGAGATACGCATATTCTCCCGTGATGAGAAGAAGCAGGACGATATGAGGCACGAGTATCAGGTAAGGATGCCTGAGGTTGCCGATAAGATAAGGTTTTATATCGGTGACGTTCGTGATATCCAGTCGGTAAAAAACGCTATGCACGGCGTAGACTTTGTATTCCACGCAGCAGCGCTGAAGCAGGTGCCCTCTTGCGAGTTTTTTCCTATGGAGGCTGTAAAGACCAACGTCATCGGCACCGAAAACGTACTGACTGCCGCTATTGAGGCAGGGGTAAAGAATGTGGTCTGCCTGTCCACGGACAAAGCGGCATATCCCGTTAACGCCATGGGCACCTCCAAGGCAATGATGGAGAAGGTCGTTGTTGCCAAGGCACGCATCAGCGAGACCACCAAAATATGCTGTACCCGTTACGGCAACGTAATGTGCTCCCGTGGGTCGGTTATCCCTCTTTGGATAGACCAGATACGCTCCGGTGCGCCTATTACCGTTACAGACCCGACTATGACCCGTTTTATTATGTCTCTCGATGAGGCGGTAGACTTGGTGCTTTTCGCCTTTGAGCACGGCGAGGCGGGGGATATATTGGTACAAAAGGCGCCTGCCTGCACCATACAGACTCAGGCCGAGGCGGTGTGCGAGCTTTTTGGCGGTGACAAGAGCAGCATAAAGATAATCGGCATCCGTCACGGTGAAAAAATGTACGAGACTCTTCTTACCAACGAGGAGTGTGCAAAGGCTATAGATCTGGGCGACTTTTATCGGGTTCCCTGCGATAAGCGTGGCTTGAATTATGATAAGTATTTCAGCAGGGGTGATGTCAGCCGCAACACTCTTACCGAGTTTAACTCCAACAACACACGTCTTTTGAACGTTGAGGAGACTAAGGCAAAGATAGCTGCGTTGGATTACATCAAGGCAGAGCTTGCCAATCAATGATGATTACAGGCAGGGAGAGATTATGAACGTACTGATAACCGGCTCGTCGGGCTTTGTGGGGAAGAATCTTGTATGCGCTCTTAAAAACGTCCGTGACGGCAAGGACAGAACCCGCTGCGGACTCAGGATAGACGAGATATTCCAATATGATGTGGACACCCCTGAAGCCTTTCTGGCAGACTATGCGGAGAGGGCTGACTTTGTGTTTCATCTTGCCGGAGTAAACCGCCCAAAGGACGCCTCGGAGTTTATGGAGGGCAACCGTGATTTTACGGCATACCTTCTGGCTTTGCTTAAGGAAAAGGGCAACGCTTGCCCCGTAATGCTCTCCTCCTCCATACAGGCTACCTGTATCGGCAGGTATGACGGCGACTACGGAAGAAGCAAAAGGGCAGGGGAGGACTTGGTTTTCGCCTATGGAGAAGAGACGGGCGCCAAGGTAATGGTTTACCGCTTTCCCAACCTTTTCGGCAAGTGGTGCCGCCCCAACTACAACAGCGCCGTGGCAACCTTTTGCCACAACGTAGCCAATGACCTGCCTATAACCGTAAACGACCCTGCGGTGCGTCTTGAGTTGCTGTATATAGACGACCTGATAGAGGAAATGTTCTGCGCTCTTGAGGGGAAGGAGCACAGGTGTGAGTTTGAGGGGATAGATACGGTGCTTTGCGAGGATGGGCGATATTGCGCCGCTCCCGTTACTCATAAGGTTACGCTTGGCGAGATAACGGGCTTGCTTGAGGGCTTCAAGGCTCAGCCGCAAACCTTGCTTATGCCTGAGATACCCCACGGCAGCTTTGAAAAAAAGCTGTATTCGACCTACCTTTCCTACCTTCCTGCCCACATGGCACGTTTCCCTCTTAAAATGAACTGCGACGAGAGAGGGAGCTTTACCGAGCTTTTGAAGACCGCCGCCTGCGGTCAGTTCTCCGTAAACGTGTCAAAGCCGAGCATCACCAAGGGACAGCATTGGCACCACAGTAAATGGGAGCTTTTTATAGTGGTATCGGGCAACGCACTGATACAGCAGAGGAAGATAGGCACGGATGAGGTGCTTGACTTTTACGTTTCGGGCGAGAAGATCGAGGCGGTGCATATGCTGCCCGGCTATACTCACAACATCATAAATTTAAGCGACAGTGAGGACCTTGTGACCCTTATGTGGGCAAACGAGTGCTTTGACCCCGAGCATCCCGATACGTTTTTTGAGAAGGTGTAGATTATGAGCTTAAGGAAAGATTATACTGACGTTTCGTTTAAAAACAACGGTAAATTAAAGCTGCTTATTATCGTTGGTACACGCCCCGAGATAATACGCCTTGCGGCGGTGATAAAGAAATGCCGCTGTTATTTTGATACGATCCTCGCCCACACGGGTCAGAACTATGACTACAGCCTTAACGGCATATTTTTCAAGGACCTTGGCCTTGAAGCCCCGGAGGTGTATATGGACGCCGTGGGTGACGATCTGGGCGAGACCGTCGGCAATATTATCAACGCTTCATATAAGCTGATGAACAGCATAAAGCCTGATGCTCTTCTCATATTGGGTGACACTAATTCCTGCCTTTCCGCAATAGCGGCAAAGCGCCTGCATATCCCCATATTTCATATGGAGGCAGGTAATCGCTGTAAGGACGAATGCCTGCCCGAGGAGACCAACAGACGTATAGTGGATATTATCTCTGACGTGAATATGGCTTATTCCGAGCATGCAAGGCGCTATCTTCACGAATGCGGCTTGCCAAAGGAGCGTGTTTTTGTAACAGGCTCCCCTATGGCAGAGGTGCTTTCCGCAAACCTCGGCAGCATAGAAAACAGCGATATTTTAGGGCGTCTGGGGCTTGACGGCAAGAGGTATATCCTCCTTTCCGCTCACCGTGAGGAGAACATTGACACGGAAAAGAACTTTCTGTCGCTGTTTACGGCTATAAATAAAATGGCAGAGAAATACGGCATGCCCATACTTTACTCCTGCCATCCACGCAGTAAAAAACGTCTGGAGGCAAGCGGATTTGTGTTGGACAGCCGTGTTATCTGCCACGAGCCTCTCGGATTCCACGATTATAATAAGCTTCAGATGAACGCTTTTGCAGTGGTGTCCGACAGTGGCACCTTACCTGAGGAGAGCAGCTTTTTCACAAGCATAGGCAAGCCCTTCCCTGCGGTCTGCATCCGCACCTCCACCGAGCGCCCCGAGGCCTTGGATAAGGCGTGCTTCGTGCTGGCGGGGATAGACGGACATTCACTGCTTCAGGCGGTGGATACCGCCGTAGCCATGACCGCCGCAGGGGATAACGGCACCCCCGTGCCCGATTACGTGGAGGAGAGTGTTTCAACCAAGGTCGTGAAGATAATCCAAAGCTATACGGGCATAGTAGACCGTATGGTGTGGCGCAAGGATAAATAAATAATATGGGTGGAGCTTTGAAGGGCATTTTTCCTTTCAAGCTTCACCTTTTTTGCGCTTTGCCCCGCTTTTTTGTGAAAAATGTAGCACTGAGGGGGCGTAAATAGATGTAAAATAGTATATCTGTATTAGTTGACAAACGGGCGGCTTTATGGTAAATTAATAATGTGTAGATTTTAAGATGGCGGAGCGTGGAGTTTCGCAGGCTTAGGGTACGCACGGCAGGTCCTTTTCCGACCTGTGTAACAGGATAAATTCAATAATATAAACTATGAAAAGAGGACACTACTATGAGCAAACTTGATCTTACCAAGTACGGCATCACAGGCGTAACTGAGATTGTTCACAATCCTTCTTACGAAGAGCTGTTTGTTGCTGAGACCGACCCCTCCCTTGAAGGCTATGAAAAGGGCCAGCTTACTGAGCTTGGCGCAGTTAACGTAATGACCGGTATCTACACCGGCCGTTCCCCTAAAGACAAGTTCATCGTTATGGACGAGAACTCCAAGGACACCGTTTGGTGGACCTCTGATGAGTTTAAGAATGACAACCATCCTTGCAGCGAAGAAAGCTGGAAGGTTCTTAAGGACCTTGCTGTTAAGGAGCTTTCCAATAAGAAGCTTTACGTTGTAGACGTATTCTGCGGCGCAAACGCTGACTCCCGTATGGCTATCCGCTTCATTATGGAAGTGGCTTGGCAGGCACATTTCGTAACCAATATGTTCATCGTTCCCACCGCTGAGGAGCTTGAGAACTTTGAGCCTGACTTTATCAGCTACAACGCATCCAAGGCAAAGGTTGAAAACTATAAGGAGCTTGGTCTTAACTCTGAGACCGCTGCTGTTTTCAACATTACCTCCCGTGAGCAGGTTATCCTTAACACTTGGTACGGCGGCGAAATGAAGAAGGGTATGTTCTCTATGATGAACTACTACCTCCCCCTCAAGGGTATGGCTTCTATGCACTGCTCTGCCAACACCGATATGAACGGTGAGAACACCGCTCTCTTCTTCGGTCTCTCCGGCACCGGTAAGACCACCCTTTCCACCGACCCCAAGCGTCTCCTCATCGGTGACGACGAGCACGGCTGGGATGACAAGGGCGTGTTCAACTTCGAGGGCGGCTGCTACGCTAAGGTTATCAACCTTGACAAGGATTCTGAGCCCGACATTTACAGAGCTATTAAGAGAAACGCACTTCTTGAGAACGTAACCGTTGACGCTAACGGCGTTTGCGACTTTGCTGACGGCTCCGTTACCGAGAACACCCGTGTTTCCTATCCTATCGACCACATCGAGAAGATCGTTCGTCCCGTTTCCGCAGCTCCCGATGCAAAGAACGTTATCTTCCTTTCTGCAGACGCTTTTGGCGTGCTTCCTCCCGTTTCCGTACTTACTCCCGATCAGGCTAAGTACTACTTCCTTTCCGGCTTCACCTCCAAGCTCGCAGGTACTGAGCGTGGCATAACTGAGCCTACTCCTACTTTCTCCGCATGCTTTGGTCAGGCGTTCCTTGAGCTCCATCCCACCAAGTACGCAGAAGAGCTCGTTAAGAAGATGGAAAAGAGCGGTGCAAAGGCATATCTCGTTAACACCGGCTGGAACGGCACCGGCAAGCGTATCTCCATCAAGGACACCCGTGGTATAATCGACGCTATCCTTGACGGCTCCATCCTTAAGGCTGATACCAAGACCATTCCTTACTTCAACCTCGCAGTTCCCACCGCACTTCCCGGCGTTGATACCGGCATACTTGATCCTCGTGACACCTATGCTGACGCTGCAGAGTGGGATGCTAAGGCTAAGGATCTGGCCGGCAGATTTATCAAGAACTTTGTTAAGTACACCGGTAATGACGCAGGCAAGGCTCTCGTAGTTGCAGGCCCCCAGCTTGAGGACTAATTACATAGTATAACTCTTAAAATCAGGACTGTAAAGAAGCGTAAGCTTCTTTACAGTCCACGGTTTTTTTAGCAACAACTGAGAGTTTTTGCGCTTTGAAGCGTCTTATTATACAAAAGGGCAGGGGCTTTGGGCTTGCCCACGCACCCATCGCCCCTGCATTTTGAACTAATAACAGGAGGTACGGTTCTATGAAAAAACTTATCACAGCAATTCTCACGGCGGCTATGCTTTTGTGTACACCCGTGTTTGCCGCAGATAATACCTCGGTCGCACCGCCCAATACTGCAGATGTGGTTTTTGTTAAGGCAGTGGCAGACGTAACGGGCGACGGTAAGGTCACCTCTCTTGACGCAGCGATAATACTCAGATACGATGCAGGACTTGTTAAGAGCTTTGCCGGAAGGGACGAGACCGATTCCGCAGATTCAAACGGTGATGACGTTATCCCTTTGGGCGATGTAAACGCTGACGGGCGCATAACAAGTCTTGATGCGGCATTTGTTCTCAGGTACGATGCGGGATATATAAAGTCGCCTGATGATGTGTCAGCTCCCGACGGCAGCTCGGAGGAGAATGACAGCTCAGACGTGACAAGCTCTGAGGAGATAGCCGACTCCGAAGAAACGCCCGATCCCGAAAACAGCTCTGAGGCAGATGTTCTTCCCGAAAAAAGCTATTCGGTAAAGCATTTGGGCTATGGCACCACAGCGATAGAGACCGAAGGCAGCTCTGAGGATTATCTGGCAAACGCCTCTGTGCTTATCTCCTCGGTAGAGGAGCTGGCAGCATATATTGAAGGCTCCGATATGGGCGAGGGCAAGGAGAGCTTTGCAGAGGCTACCGCTCTGTATGACGAGGCGTATTTTGAACAGGGCGTACTTGTTGTATCCTCCTTTGCAGAGCCTACTATGAGGACGGAGATGGATATGGAAGACGTCTATCTTAAGGATGGAGAGCTTTGCGTAGTTCTTAACACTTACCGCCCCATGGCTTATGACGAGGAATGCGTTTATTGGCATCTTGTTACCGAATACACCGCCCCTGTAGAAAGCGCAAGCTTTGTTCGCCACAGAGAGATGTATTTCTTCCCCGAGGGCGGACTGCTTGAGGGGGCACAGCCTATCCATCTTAAGAGCGCCGCACCCAGTACAGAAACGCATATTATAAAGAGCAGGGAAGAGTTGTCAACTTATCTTTCCGGCTATAAGGTTTATGATGACGGCGGCAAGGGCAGTAATGGCAAAGACAGAGGTCTGCACAGAGCCTGCACGGCCTATGACACTGCTTTCTTTGAAGAGAACTATCTTGTCATCATCAGCGCTATTCGTGGTTCAGGCTCCGACACTCCTTTTATCATTGATGCTGAGCTTACCGAGGAGGGCGACATAAGAGTTGAGACGGTTTGGGTATACCCTTCCCTCGGCACGGCTGATATGGCGGATTGGCGTCTGCTTGTCCCCATAAACAAGGAGGGCGTTGCAGAGGATGCAGAGGTGATAAAGGAAAGCAAGGCTATAAATCTCACCGACCGTCCCTGGGATGCAGAGTACACAAAGAAGTATTACTCCCGTTATACCATTATCCATTTTGACGGCGCTGACGGCTATCAATACTGCTTGGGTAACGAAAAGCTGTTTAATACGCTTTCCGCCCTTGACTACAGCGGTGAGGGCACCGGTGCTTCTCAGTACAAAATCGAGTTCAGCGGCGGCGTTTATGACGTGAATCTGACGGAAGGCTACGTTTTCTGCGATAAGGGCAGGGCAAGCCTTACGGAGGAGCAGTTGGCAGAGCTCAGAGAGACTATTGAGCTTGCAGAATACTGCGCTGTAGCTTTCGGCATCAAATACTGAGCCTATACTGATACATAATAATATCCTGATTTCAAAAAAGGGTTGTAAAGGAACGTTTCGTTCCCTTACAACCCTTTTCCTTGTCTGAACTATCAATACCCGCCGCCGCTTTGGTTTTTTGCTATCTTAACTATCCTGCTCGTGCCCAAACGGTCAGCGCCCAAGGCTATAAAAGCCTCTGCATCCTCAAGGGACGCTATGCCGCCTGCCGCCTTGATAAGCACGCCCTCCCCTATATGCTCTGCAAACAGGCGCACGTCCTCACGGGTGGCGCCGCCTGCGGAAAAGCCGGTAGAGGTCTTTATATAGTCAGCGCCCGATTCGGTCACTATCTCGCACATCTTTATTTTCTCCTCGTCAGTAAGCAGGCAGGTCTCGATTATCACCTTCAGCACCTTGTCCCCGCATTCAGCCTTAAGTGCCTTCAGCTCCTCAAGTATCGCATCGTACCTGCCGCCCTTTAAGAAGCCTATGTTTATGACGGTATCTATCTCGTCTGCGCCGTTTGCTATGGCGTCTCTGCACTCAAAAACCTTGGTCGCCGTGGTGGAATAGCCGTTAGGGAAACCTATTACCGTGCATATTTTAAGCCTGCCGCCTACGTATTTTTTGGCCTCAGCCACGTACGCCGCAGGGATACAAACCGATGCTGTGGAATATTTAATTCCCTCGTCGCATATCGCCCTTATGTCCTCCCACGTAGCGTTTTGAGAAAGCAATGTGTGGTCGCATCTCTTCAATATATCCTCTATCCTCATAATACAAACTCCTCCGTTTGTGCTTTTTTGAACCTTGGCATATTATATCACGTTTTACCTCTGAAAGGGAAGTGTTTTTAAAAAATATCACATACTGACAGCAAAAAAAGAATGTCTGCGGTAACCCGCAGACATTCTGGGTCTATTATATGCTTTACTTAACCGCTACTCTCTTGCGTGCTGTGAATATGCAAGCTGCAAGGCTGAGCAGGGAAACTATAAACCATGTGTAAACGCCCTTGTCACCGGTGTTGGGTGTACCGGGAACATCGGGAGTCTCGGATTCGTCGGGTGTCTCGGATTCATCGGGAGTCTCGGATTCATCGGGAGTCTCGGATTCATCGGGAGCCTCGGATTCATCGGGAGTCTCGGATTCGTCAGGAGTTTCGGACTCGTCGGGAGTCTCGGATTCATCGGGAGTCTCGGACTCGTCGGGAGTCTCAGATTCGTCAGGAGTCTCGGACTCATCGGGATTGTCAACGGGAGAGGTCTCGCAAACAGTGCATTTGCCGCCCTTGAAATTGTGGCTGCTTATTTCGGACTTTTCGCCGCACTCGCATTCGTGCCAGTGGTTGTCACCGTCGGAAACCCATTCGTCACCGTAATCGTGACCGTTTACATCGGTCTTGTCACCGCACTCGCACTCGTGCCAGTGATTCTCACCGTCGGTAACCCATTCGTCACTATAGTCATGCTTATGAAGCTTGGGGATCTCCTCACCCTTTTCAAGAAGAGCGTCACAGTCAGAGCAGTGAGTGTCGCCCGTGTAGCCTGTTTCGTCAACGGTAGGCTCCTTGGCGTCCTTTATGTATGTGTCGCCCGTATGGTTATCGGGATCGGTATCGCCGTAAGGCTCACCGCATATCTCGCACTCGGCAGGACTGTCACAGTCAGCAGTGCCGCCCTCGTGGGTGCCCTCGTCAGACTTATCGCCACACTCGCATTCGTGCCAGTGATTCTCACCGTCGGTAACCCATTCGTCGCTATAGTCATGCTTATGAAGCTTAGGAATCTCCTCACCCTTTTCAAGAAGAGCGTCACAGTCAGAGCAGTGAGTGTCGCCCGTGTAGCCTGTTTCGTCAACGGTAGGATCCTTAGCGTCCTTTATGTATGTGTCGCCCGTATGGTTATCGGGATCGGTATCGCCGTAAGGCTCACCGCATATCTCGCACTCAGCAGGACTGTCACAGTCAGCAACGCCGCCCTCGTGGGTACCCTCGTCAGACTTATCGCCGCACTCGCATTCGTGCCAGTGGTTATCGCCGTCGGTAACCCATTCATCGCCGTAATCGTGGCTGTGAAGCTTAGGAATCTCTTCACCTTTTTCAAGAAGAGCGTCACAGTCAGAGCAGTGAGTATCGCCCGTGTAGCCTGTTTCGTCAACGGTAGGCTCCTTAGCGTCCTTTATGTAGGTGTCGCCCGTATGGTTATCGGGATCGGTATCGCCGTAAGGCTCACCGCATATCTCGCACTCGGCAGGACTGTCGCAGTCAGCAGTGCCGCCCTCGTGGGTGCCCTCGTCAGCCTTG
>JAFXEB010000018.1 GCA_017521025.1 Clostridia bacterium
GAGAAAAGTTCTCCGAAATTTTTGTATATTTTTATATTTTTTCGTTCAAAACGAACCTCGGCTCGCAGTACTTAGTACAGCTATCGCCTCGGTTCGTCTTGTCTGCACTCTTTCTCAGCAGTCTGCCAAGCTGATGACAAGTTTGTCATCAAGCTGCGGTCAGCAGAGAAAAAACTCTGCTGACCTTTTCTTGTCGGGGTCCCCAAGAAGCTGTCAAGCTTCTTGGGGTGGTTTTCTTTTTTTGGGCTTTTTTATTCACCCTACTTGACAAGTAGGGTATAGTCATGTTATAATCAATACGAAAAAGGTATGGTTTAAAATTCAAATAAAGAGCTTGCCGAAACGGGGCAGGCTTTGGCGACGGATATTTACGGAAAGGAGACATACTATGAAAAAAAGATTTTTTGTGTTACCGGCATTGGGCTTAGTACTGCTCTTATGCCTTGGTATTATTGCAGGTCTTGGTAACGGCAGTATCGGCGCCGCCGCAAATCCAACAGAGTGGGCAGACGGCTCCCCATACAGAACGGCGGCACCTACAGGTGCGACTGAGCCGCCTGCAGAGTCGGTAGTCTCCACGCCTGCCGCCGAATACATCGGCTGGGAAAGGGCAAAGGAGATAGTGCTTGCCGACCTCGGAGTGAAGGAGACGGATATCCGTGATGCAGACTGCGAGCTTGAGCGTGGCAGATACGAGATAGATTTCGACCACGGCGGCTACGAGTACGAATACTTGGTAGATGCGCTCACGGGGGAGATACTCCACAGAGAGAGGGAATTTGACCGTTGACAGAGGGATGCGCCGTGAGGCGCAAGCAGAGATAAAGCTTTTTTCATGCAGAGGCGGAGGGGTCTTTCACCCTCCGCCTCACTCCGTTATAGGTCTTTATTTATAGCCAAGCTTTTCTACAGTTTCTGTAATGCTGTCCTTATGAGCCTTGTCGGCGGTGCAATATATGATAGTATCAGCTATACGGGACACAAGGTAAAAGCTGTTGCCTGAGGTAAAATGGCGGTAGCTATGGTCCCCGAAGCTTGTGGAAAGGCTCATAACAAAGGTGTTGTTGCCACGCTCATAGGCGGCGACTATTTCATCAAAAACGCCCCTTGCCGTGGCTGCGTCAGGAAGCAGGCTGTAGTTAAGCACATAGCCGCTGTATTTCGCCGCCAACAGCTTGATCACCGTACCGTCCTCGCCGACATCGCCCTCGGTAACTGTAAAGCCTATCTCCTCGCACCTTTCCCTGAACTCCTCGGGTGAAAGTGCGGTTTTCTCGCCGCAGCCCGTGGCGGAAAGCACTAAAACAAAAGCCGCACACAGGGCAAAAAGTCTTATACAAAGCATTTTCATAAAACAGCACTCCTTCTTTTTGTCATATTCTCATTATATCCCCGCTTTTGCCTCTTGTCAAGGCTCGCCGCAGGGCTCATCCTTCGCCTCGGTCTCCAGCGTTGCGTGGGCAATGCCCAAGGCGGCAAGCACCTGCCTCACCTCGGATTTCAGCTCATACAGGTCACTGCGGCAGGTTACGATATGCAGTGTGGCACAGCTTACAGTGCCGTCAAAGCTCCGCAGGTGCAGGTGGTGCACCTCCTCTACGCCCTCCACTGCCTCCACCGCCTTTTTAACCGACTCCACCGACAGCCCCTCGGGCGTTTTATCAAGGAACAGAGGCAATATCCTCCTGAAGGACTGGACAGCTCCCCACATAATAAACAGCGCAACTCCTATGGACAGCAGTGCGTCCACCGCCGCAAAGCCCGTAAGGCAGTAAACCGCCGCCCCAACAAGTACAGCCGTCCAGCCAAGCACGTCCTCCGCCATGTGCAAATGCACCGCCTTCTGGTTAAGGCTCTCGCCGCCCCGTGTAAGGTATGCGGCAGTCAGGTTTGCCCCAAGACCGAAGATTGCAAAGAACACCATACCGCCGCCGTGTATAGGCTCGGGGTCAAAAAGCCTCGACAGGGCAAAGAATATCACCGTGACCGACCCTGCAATAAGCACCGTGTCCGTTACCGCCGCACCAAGCACAGAGTAGCGCAGATAACCGTAGGTGTGTCGGTCGTCGGGCGCACGCCTGCTCTTTTTTTCCAGATAATAGGCTACCCCCACGCTTGCCGCGTCCCCAAGGTCGTGCATAGCGTCCGATAGAATGGCAACACTGCCCGTAAGCAAGCCGCCCGCAAACTCAAATATCGCTGACAAAAGATTCAGCGCAAAAACAAAAAGCATACCTTTTCCGCTCTTAATGCTACCGCCTCCAAATACAGATATAATAGCATTGTATGCGCTTCAGGGGACTTTTGTTGCTCAGCCCTTTAAAATAAAAGGCGTTTTTGCAAGGGCAGTACCGTAAGCGCCAAGGGCGGGTACGCACATAGCCGCCGCTTCGTCCGCCATAAGCGTGCGCTCTGCCTGCGCCCTTGCCGCCCCCTCAAGCTCCTTATAACGGGCAGGCTTGGTCAGCACGGGCAGGGCGGTGTTCTTTTTGAGCTTTTTCATAAAAGCGGTGCCCCTCTGCGTAGCCGCAAGCAGAGCGGTGTAGGCAGGCGGTGCCTTTACCTCCTCTGCTCTGATTCCAAGCCACGCCGCCACTATGGCACGGCGCACCCTTGCGGCGGTGTATACCTTGCCCGTGGCAAGCGCCACCGCCTCTTTAAGCTCGCTTGCCTGCCTTGCGGCGTTCCTCAGGGTAGCGGCAAGCTCCTTGCCCATACAGTAAAGGCTCTCGTCCACGCCCTCCCTCATCAGGTACAGCAGGTGTCGCTCCATATACTCGATGCGCCGCCTCTCCGCAAAAAACTCGGGATAGGGCACGTGGGGCGCAATTTCTGCCGCCGCCCGTATTTCCGTGGCACTCTCAAGGCTCATATCCCGTTCCACCGCAAAGGGCGTGAGAGGCAGATTTTCACCCTTGATGGCGGTCAGATATTCCACCGCAAGCAGATTGTTGGGCTTTGCCAGCACTGCCGCCGCCTCTGCGCCCAGATATCGCTCTGTCAGCGCACATTTTGCCTTGGGGTAGGAGAGTGAGGGCTCAGCCTTTATTGCGGCGGCTACCTCTTTTTCAAAGCTCTCTGCCGAGCAGAGGTCGGCTATCTCCGCTATCCATCTGCCCCCGTCCTCCGCTCCGAAGGCAAGGCTGTCCACGCCCACTGTGGCGGCAAGCCTTGCGCCTGCCGTGGCAAAGTCTGCGCCCGAGGCAACGCAATAGGGGAAAGGCAGCTCCAGCACAAGGTCCATACCCCCCGTGACTGCGGCGGCGGCACGGCTGTACTTGTCTGCCACTGCCACCTCCCCCCGCTGAACGAAGGAGCCGCTCATTATGCCCACAACGGTGCCGTATTCGGCACGCAGCTTGTCTATCTGATATTTATGTCCGTAGTGAAAGGGATTGTATTCACATATCACCGCTACGGTTTTTTCTTTATTTTCCATATAAAAGCGCCTTTCCCTCTTGCAATATTTTTTGAATGGTAGTATAATCTCTGTGTATGAATAATTTTTTGTAAGGAGTATTTTGTTATGTTTATACTTGTTGTAAACGCAGGCAGCTCTTCTCTTAAATATCAGCTTTTTGATATGGATAAAGAGCAGGTTCTTGCTAAGGGTCTGTGCGAGCGCATCGGCATAGACGGCAAGATCACCCACACCAACCTTTTAAGCGGCGAAAAGCTCGCTAAGGAAGTGGATATGCCCTCCCATAACGAGGCTACCCGTGCTATGATAGACGCTCTTCTTGATGCTCAGTACGGCGTTATCAAGGATATGAGCGATATCTCCGCTATCGGCCACCGTGTAGTACAGGGCGGTCCTTGGATAACCAAGCCCACTCTCGTTACTGACGAGGCTATAGAGGACCTTAAGAAGTGCGTAGTGCTTGCGCCCCTTCACACTCCTCCTCACCTTCAGGGCATCGAGGGCTGTAAGGCTGTAATGCCCAACACCCCCATGGTGCTGGTTATCGACACTTCCTTCCACGCTACTATTCCCGAGTATGCTTCCACCTTCCCCATTGATATAAAGGTTGCCAGAAAGCATCATATCAAGCGCTACGGTGCTCACGGTACCTCCCACAGATACGTGGCACAGGAGTGCGCTAAGTATCTTGGCAAGCCCGTTGAGGAGACTAAGATAATCACCTGCCATCTGGGCAACGGCTCCTCTATCAGCGCAGTTAAGGGCGGCAAGGTAGTTGATACCAGCATGGGCTTTACCCCTCTTGACGGTATCATTATGGGCTCCCGCTGCGGCGCTATCGACCCTGCAGTTGTTCCCTACGTTATGGAGAAGGAGAACATCCCCGTAAACGAGATAGGCGACTGGATGAACAAAAAGTGCGGTCTCCTTGGCGTTTCCGGCGTTTCCAGCGACCTGCGTGACGTTCACAAGGCTATCAAGGAGGGCAACGCAGACGCTAAGCTCGCCTTTGAGATCCTTATTTACGGTATAAAGAAGTACGTTGGTGCATACGCCGCCGCTATGAACGGCGTTGACGCCGTTGTGTTCACCGCAGGCATCGGTGAGAACGATGAGGACGTGCGCTTTGGTGCCCTTAAGGATATGGATTATCTGGGCATCAAGATAGACGAGGAGAAGAACCTTAAGGTACGCTCTCTCCCTGCTCCCTGCGACATCTCCGTAGAAGGCACACCCGTACGTGTATTCGTTATCCCCACCAATGAGGAGCTTGTTATCGCAAGAGACACTAAAGAGGTTCTTGCTTCTATCAAATAGAATACAGTATATTTTCACAACAGTCAATAAAAAATCGCCCTGCGGGGCGATTTTTTGCTTTGGTGCCTTGGTGCTTTTGCTTAATTTCAGACGGTATGCTTTGTGCGTAGTGCCGAAATTCCTCGCCGAAACGCCCGCTTCGTTGACTTTTGAGGGATAATCATTTATACTTATAATATATATTGGCGTAATTTATCGCAGGGGGACAAAGAGATGAAGACAAGACTTAAAATGATGCTTGCGTTTTTGCTGGCGCTTGTAATGGGGCTTTCCGTGTTACCTGCCATGACGGCAGAGGTGGACGAGGGCGGCATGGTTGCAGACGCAGTTGCTACAAGCTACAGCCTCAAGGCATACACGGGCTCTTACTCCAACGTTGACGGCACCTACGGCGGCGTTGACAATCTGGGCAGATATCTTGCCACGGATTACGAGGCAGGCGGCGTAAGGGCAGGCAGATACGTGGGTATCTTCTACTTCCTGTGGCAGGGCGAGCACGGCACCAGCGGCCCATACGACAACACCAAGATAGTTGCCAACAACCCCTCTGCCGTCGGCTCCGAGTCTGCGTGGCTGGCATCGGGTGGCGGCGCTCAGGGTGCCCACCATTTCTGGGGCGAGCCCTTGTTTGGCTACTACACCTCCAAGGACACCTGGGTTATGCGTAAGCACTGCCAGATGCTTACCGACGCAGGCGTTGACTTTATCTGCTTTGACGCTACAAACGGCTTCTCCTATACCGACCGTGTAAAGGAGCTTATTGCAGTTTGGTACGAGTATCTCGAGCAGGGCTATGACGTGCCTAAGCTTGTTTTCTACACCAACACAAGCTCAGGCGCTACTATGAACACGATCTACACCAACATATACGCCAACTCCTCGCTGGCGGCTAAGTATCCCCGTCTGTCCGAGCTGTGGTTTAATTGGGACGGCAAGCCGCTTATTATAGGCAACAGCGCTGACACGGCGCTTTCCTCTGCGGCTAAGAGCTTTTTCCGTATCAAGGCTAACCAGTGGCCCAATGAGACAAAGAAGGCTGACGGCTTCCCTTGGATGGAGTTCTCCCGTTTGCTTACCACATCCTCCGTTTACGGTCTTAACGGCAGGAAAGAGGTTATGAACGTTTCCGTAGCACAGCATAACGCCACTATCCGCTTCAGTGCCTCTGCCTGGTACGGCGGTAACGACCGCACAAGGAGCTATCACAACGGCGCCAACGATAAGGGCTCACAGGCGTATCTCTACGGCTATAACTTTGCCGAGCAGTGGAACTACGCCCTGAATCAGGACCCGGAGATGATATTCGTCACCGGTTGGAACGAGTGGGTGGCTCAGCGTCAGCCTGCGGCATCGGGTCAGCCTATAGTTTTTGTTGACTGCGCAGACTATAATACCAGCCGTGACTGTGAGCCTATGCGTGGCTATTATACTGATAATTATTACATTCAGCTTATCGACTATATCAGACAGTACAAGGGCACTATTTCCCGTGTTTATGTGGGTGACGGTACTACTATCAATATGACAGGCAGCTTCGATCAGTGGAGCGCCTCTGCCATCACGGCAAAATACACCGATTACAGAAACGATACCGTAGACAGAAACACCAAGGGCTTTGGCGACATAAGCTACGTCAACACCACGGGCAGGAACGATATCGTCAGCGCAAAGGCGGCTAAGGACGCCAACTACTTCTATTTCTACGTTGAGACGGCAGACACACTCAGCCCCTCTACCGACGATAACTGGATGACACTGTTCCTCAGCATAGGCAACAACGATAACCCCAACTGGCGTGGCTATAACTACGCCGTAAACCTTGAGTCGCCTAAAAACGCTACCACCGCTTACCTGCATCAGAGTCAGGGCGGCTGGAAATGGGCTAAGGTCGGCACCGTACAGATGAAGGTAGAGGGCAATAAGATGATGGTTGCCGTTCCTCGCTCCACTGTTTCGGCAAGCGATGAGCTGTTCCATGTGGAGTTCAAGTGGGCGGACAACTATACCGACGGCGACCTCTGGACTTTCTATACCGACGGCGATACCGCTCCCTACGGCAGACTTAACTACGTGTTCTCCAACAGCAAAAAGGTTGCCTCCTCGTCATCCGACACGGGCAGCCCCATAGCCAAGAGCTTTAAGATAACCCAGTCCACTCCCGATTCCTATACCATAAGCTGTACCGTGGACGATGAATACGGCATAAGCCACGTGTATTTCCCCACGTGGACAGAGGAGGGCTGGCAGGATGACCTGATCTGGGTGCCTGCTACCATCAGCGGCAGGACTGCCTCGGCAACCATCAAGCGCTCCGATTTCGGTGGCGCATACGGCAAGTATATAACCCATATCTACGTCTACGATAAGGCAGGTAACTACAGCTTTGTGGGTGAGCGTACGGCGTATATGGAGACTACTATGCCCACCATATCCAACGTGGTCTTTTCGGATATCTCCTCCAAGGGCTATACCATAAGCTGTACAATAACAGATGATTCGTTGGCTAAGGTCGAGTTCCCCACGTGGACTGTGGCAGGCGGTCAGGATGACCTTGTGTGGCTTACGGGCACCATCAGCGGCAGCACCGTGACCTGCCGTGTAAACGTCTCAAAGTTCGGCGGCGCTCAGGGCGAGTATATCACCCATATCTATGCCACCGACTCCAGCGGCAATCAGAAGGGCTACAACCCCAACAAAACCGTTATCGTAAAGGATTATGACGAGTTTGCGCTGACAGATGCAGGCGCCGCTCTCTACGATATGAACAGGTCCGATGGAAGTATAGCAGGACTCTCCACAGGGATGACAGTCGCCACGCTGGCAGGCTATTTTGCCTGCGAGATAGCAGTCTACAATGCTTCGGGCACTGCTGTAACGGACAGCTCCGTAATCGGTACGGGCTACGTTATCAAGGGCGTCAATACGGGCGAGGCGGATCCCAAGGTCACCGCAATAGTTGTGGGCGATACAACGGGTGACGGTCTTATCACCTCTGCCGACTACATTCTTGTAAAAAGCAGCATCCGTGGCACCGCAGAGCTTACGGGTATCTACGGTAGGGCGGCGGATATGAGCGGCAACGGGGCTATAGAGAGCGCTGACTATCTGTTGTCACGCCAAGCTATCACTAAATAGCTGAGCGGGGTGAAATCTGCGTGGAGCGCAGAAAATTGAATTTAATTTGGGTTTATTAATGAGATTAAGGGCGGCAGAAATGCCGCCCTTAATGTGTTTTGTATGTCGCTTTGTTTTGGCAATCTTCGTCTTGTCGTGATTCATTTGCACAGAGGGGGGTGCATTCAAGCCTCCCCTCTCTATTTCAGAGATATATTTCTAAGCCTTCCCCTCAAGGGGAAGGTGTCACCGCAGGTGACGGATGAGGTGTAGCCGTCCTTGGGGCGGCGTTACCGTACCCAAAGCAGGAAGATAAAGCAAAAAAAGCATAGCGCCCGTAACAAAGGAATAGGAAAACACAGCAAAAATAAAAGGGCAAGGCTTGCTACAAAAAGCCTTGCTCCATCTTTGAATAAAAACGCTTTTGCAAACAGCAGTAATAAGCCACGGAAAACGGATGCTGGCGCATCCTACACCTCATCCGTCGCCTTACGGCGCCACCTTCTCCTCTAAGGAGAAGGCTGAGTTGCGTTTCAGCTAAAGCTTTTGATGCTACGCAAGGTTCGTACAGAGCAAGAAAAATATAAGAATAAAAAAGTTAATTGCGGCAAAAAGCCGCCCTTAATGTGTTTTGTATGTTGCTTTGTTTTGGCAATCTTCGTCTTGCCGTGATTCATTTGCACAGAGGGGGTGCATTCAAGCCTCCCCTCTCTATTTTAGAGATATATTTCTAAGCCTTCCCCTCGAGGGGAAGGTGTCACCGCAGGTGACGGATGAGGTGTAGCCGTCCTTGGGGCGGCGTTACCGTACCCAAAGCAGGAAGATAAAGCAAAAAAAGCATAGCGCCCGCAACAAAGGAATAGGAAAACACAGCAAAAATAAAAGGGCAAGGCTTGCTACAAAAAGCCTTGCTCCTTCTTTGAATAAAAACGCTTTTGCAAACAGCAGTAATAATCCACGGAAAACGGATGCTGGCGCATCCTACACCTCATCCGTCGCCTTACGGCGCCACCTTCTCCTCTAAGGAGAAGGCTGAGTTGTGTTTCAGCTAAAGCTTTTGATGCAGCGGGAGGTTCGTACAGAGCAAGAAAAATATAAGAATAAAAAAGTTAATTGCGGCAAAAAGCCGCAATTAACAACATAATGATAAAAGATATTAATTTTCTTGCGGTGCTAACGTTTAAGATACGAAGGAGTTAGGGGATAGGAAAAAGCGTTAGGAATGGACGAACCGACCCCGAAGGTGTACAAAGGTACATCGAGAGGGGAGGTTCGTACAGAGCAAGAAAAATATGAGAATAAAAAGTTAATTGCGGCAAAAAGCCGCAATTAACAACACAATAATAAAAGATATTAATTTTCTTGCGGTCCTAACGTTTTTTACATCCCCTAACCGAGCATCTTTTTGAGGTCGGTTATAATATCCTCCGCATCCTCTATACCCACAGAGAGGCGGATAAGGCGGTCTGTGATACCGATGCGATGCCTTATCTCAGCGGGGATGGATGCGTGGGTCTGGGTCTGAGGGTAGGTGATAAGGGTTGCGGTGCCGCCGAGGCTTTCGGCGAACATTATCATATCACCGCCGCAAAGGACCTGCTCTACCTTGCTTACGTCCTTTATGGTAAAGGATATCATACCGCCAAAGCCCGTTGTCTGACGCTTGCTGACCTCATAGGAGGGGTGCTCGGGCAGACCGACGTAGTATACGTTCTCAACGGCGGGGTGGTTCTTAAGAAAGTCGGCAACAAGCAGTGCGTTCTCCTGATGCTTTTTCATCCTGAGCGCCAGCGTCTTGATGCCCCTGAGCAAAAGCCAGCTATCAAAGGGAGAAAGACCCGAGCCCTCGGTACGCAGGATAAGTCCCATCCTCTCCTCAAGAGCCTCGGAGTTGACCACAACAAAGCCTGCGGTGGTATCGTGATGGCCTGCAAGGAACTTGGTGCCGCTGTGGATAACGATATCCGCACCCAAAGCGATAGGCTTCTGATAATAAGGGGTGAGGAAGGTGTTGTCCACCACAAGCAGAGCGCCGCAGTCCTTAGCGATATCGGCGATGGCGGCGATATCAGCGACCTTCATCATAGGGTTGGTGGGGCTCTCAAGGTAGACCATACGAGTATTGGGTCTGACAGCCGCCTTTATGGCCTCTATATCACCCACATCAACATAGGTGAACTCCACACCAAAGCTCTTCCATATCTCCTCTATCTGACGGTAAGAGCCGCCGTAGATATCGTCGGATATGACCACGTGCTCCCCCGATTTCAGCAAAGAGAAGGTAGCGGTTACAGCCGCAAGGCCGCTGGCAAAGGCAAAGCCTGCCACGCCACCCTCGAGGAGAGCCACGGTACATTCAAGCTCGTATCTCGTGGGGTTGTCACAGCGTGAGTAGCTGTATTTTATGCCCGAGTTAAGACCCGGATTTCTGTATGTAGAGGTCTGGTAAATAGGGAAGCTGACCGCACCCGTAAGGGGGTCACAGCCCTGATAGCCGTGAACCACCACGCTGTCGGGCTTCCTCGTAAACTGCTTGTTGTTCTTGTCTATCATAAAAAGCACTCCTTACAAAAAGTAACTCATTCAATAAGTAAAGGCTTAAAGCCAAGGGCGTCCGCCGCAATCAGATGCAGGTCGGTTTTGCCAAGGCTCTTTTCGGTAAGCTGGTTGCTTATGCCGTGCAGATGACCGTAATAGCACCGCTTTACGTCCTCTGCCCACAGTATCTCTGCCAAGGGGGCGCACTTAACACCGCCAAAGGCAGGTGGGTAGTGGAGGAACACCAAAAGCTCGTCACCCTCCTCAAGCAGGGCACGCCCTGCCTCTATAGAACGGGCAAGCCTGCCTGCCTCACGCAGGACTATCTTCTCATCCTCGGGGCCGTAGCTACCGTCGGGAAACCAGCCACGGGTGCCGCAGATGACCTTGCCCTCTGTCTTGTATGCGTTGTTGAAAAGAAAATCTATGCTTGTTGCGCCTATGCGGTCACGAAAACCGTAGAGCTTGGTCAGCGTGCCCCACCAATAGTCATGGTTGCCCTTGCCGATTATCTTGTGGCCGGGCAGGCTGTGGATAAAAAGCAGATCCTTTTCGGTGTTCTCAAAGCGCATCCCCCAGGATATATCGCCGGGGATGACTACCGTATCCTCTTCCCTGACCGTCTCACGCCATGCCGCCTCCAGCCTCTCCTTATGGTTTTCCCACTGCTTGCCGAAAACATCCATAGGCTTGTCGGTGCTCTCGGAAAGGTGCAGGTCTGCTATGGTGTAAAGCGCCATATCACTTTGCCTCTTTCCTGTCGTCGGTCCATACGTCCACTATCCAGCCTACGCAAAGCAGGGCGGACACCACACGAACCCAAAAAGCGATATTATCGTACTTATCAAGTTTCATCTCCACAAGTGAGCCCTCGGAGGTGTAGTACCACAGAACGCCCACGAGGCACACCAGAAGCACGCTCAGCATTGCACGGGCGGCAAGCCCCGTAGGGTTATCAACATCGTACATCCCCCTAAGGCGGAGCAGCAGCACCAGTGCCCCTGCGAAAACAAGCCCTATCAACAAATATGGAACAAGATACATTAACGTCACCCCGATAATTTTGGAAAAATCCGTGCATACTATATACAACACCATAAAAAGGAGCTGTATATACTATGACAAAAGGCTGTAAAAGCGATTGCGACAAGCCCATAAAGGGCATAAGCTGTGCGGTTAAGAACTGCCAGTACCACGACGGTGAATGTAAGTGCGTGGCAGGCAGTATAGCCGTAGGCCCTGCAGGTGCCTGCTGCAGCTCGGACACGGTCTGCGCTACCTTCAGGCGTAAGGAGACACAGTAAGGTCTCTCTTTAAACACAGGGGGCAAGGGACAAGCCTGCCCCCCCGACTACATAGCCTTAAAGCTTTTCTGCGGCAAAGCCGTAAACTGCGCTGTCTATATCCTCTTTCTCTATGACCCTGTCAAAGCGGACAGCCTTGCCCTTGAGGGAGGAAAGCCCTGTGGGCGGGCATACGCCGCTTATCTCCTCCAATGCGTCGATCAATGCAAAGTCACCCTCGGGCGCTTCCTTGCCCAGTGCCCTCAGCACGGCTGCGGGGAACTTGTAGGGTGATGCGGTGGAGGCAACAAGCATAGGCGTGCTGTCACCGGTCTGCTCCTTATAGCGGTCGGCACAGTAAAGGGCGACGGCTGTATGGGGGTCGCAAAGATAACCCATATCAAAATATCTGGCAATAGTTGCTTCGGTAGCCGCCTCGTCTCCGGAAAAGCCTGCAAAATCTGCGGCAAGCGCCTTTCTCACGTCCTCGCCTACCGAGTAAACACCTTTTTCGCTCAGCGCCTTCATAAGTTCGGCACACTTTTCGGCACCCAGTACGAAATACAAAAGCCTCTCAAGGTTGCTCGATATCAGTATATCCATAGAGGGCGAGCTTGTTGTATAGAAAGGACGGCGCTTATCGTATACGCCCGTCTCAAAGAAGTCGGTCAGTATGTTGTTCTTATTGGATGCGCATATCATGGTCTTTATGGGCAGACCCATCTGCTTTGCGATATATGCGGCAAGTATGTTTCCGAAATTGCCCGTGGGTACGGTCACGTTTATCTCCTCACCCATAGCCACACTGCCTGCGGCAACCATATCAAGATAGGCGGAGACGTAGTACACTATTTGAGGTGCAAGCCTGCCCCAGTTTATAGAGTTTGCGCTGGAGAAGAACAGACCCTGCTCGCCTACCTTCTCTGCCGCCTCCTTCCCCGTAAAGATGCGCTTTACTGCGCTCTGCGCATCGTCGAAGTTGCCCTTGATGCCGCAAACGGAGATGTTGGCGCCCTCCTGAGTCGCCATTTGAAGCTTTTGTATATTGCTGACACCCTCGCTGGGGTAGAACACCTGTATACGCACCTTTGGAACGTCTGCATAGCCTGCCAGCGCCGCCTTGCCCGTATCGCCCGAGGTGGCAACGAGTATCAGCGCCTCCTTCTCCTCCCCGCACTTGTCCAGGGAGAGGGAGAGCAGTATGGGCATTATCTGAAGCGCCATATCCTTGAATGCGCTGGTGGGGCCGTGCCAAAGCTCAAGCACGCTGTTGCCGCCCACCAGTGTAATTGCCGTGGCGCACTCGCCAAATCGCTCGCCGTATGCGCTCTCTGCCGCCGCTGTAAGCTCTTCCTTCGAGTAGTCGGTAAGGAACATACCGAGTATCTCTGCGGCACGCTGAGGATAGGACATACCCTCCAGCTCCGCAAGCTTCTCTGCGGTAAGGGCAGGTATGCTCTCGGGCACGAAAAGACCGCCGTCTGCGGCGATGCCGTTCTTTATAACGTAAGCCGCACTGCGGCCGCTGTCGTTTCCTCTTGTGCTGTTGTAAAACATAGTCTTAAATCTCCAAAAACATCTTAAAATTGCTTTTATAATTACGCCCTGAAGGCGTTTTTTGTATATACTATACGCTCGGCGACCCCGTCACGCATCAGCAGCTCTATCAGGTCAAAGCGCAGTCTGCGGTAAGGGCGTGTAAAACGAAAGGGCCCGATATATACAGGCACCCTGCGGCCGCTTGCGTCCACCTTGCAAAACTCTGCCGCCGCCACCCTCAGGTGCGCACGCTTGCCGTAGGTAAGCTCCTTTGCAGGTGGGCCGTAGCGGGCTGTGGATTTAGCCTTTACCTCCACAAAAACGAGGGTAAGCCCCTTTATCGCCACCACGTCAAGCTCGCCGTGGGCGGTATTGTAGTTCCTTGCTACTATCCTGTAGCCTTTCTTTTTCAGATACGCCTCGGCGATATCCTCACCAGCCCTGCCAAATGTCCTGCCATTCAATGTTCTCACCCAAGGTCTTTCTTAAAAAGCTCTTTCTGTGAAGAGGGCAGGGGCCGAGCTTCAAAACCGCCGCCTTGTGCTCCTTTGTGGCGTAGCCCTTGTGCTTTGCGAAGCCGTAGCCGGGGTAAAAACGGTCCATCTCAAGACAGAACCTGTCACGCTCCACCTTGGCAAGTATGCTTGCCGCCGCTATGGAGGGGCTCTTGCCGTCACCCTTCACAATGGGTATCGCCTTCACGTGAAAATCCCGTGCCACGTTGCCGTCGATGAGGGCAAGGTCGGGCACGCTCTTCAGCTTCTCGATAGCACGGCGCATGGCAAGCATGGAGGCGTTGAGTATGTTTATCGCCTCTATCTCATAGACCTCTGCGTGGGCAACGGCGTAGTCTAATGCCTTAGCCTTTATCTCCTCACACAGCGCATCACGCTTCTCTGCCTTCAGCCGCTTGGAGTCATCAAGCCCTTCGATAATGAGCCCACGGGGCAGTATGACAGCCGCCGCAAAAACAGGGCCCGCAAGGGGACCTCTGCCTGCCTCGTCACAGCCGCAGACCGTGCCGTAGCCTTCGTCAAAATAGCCGTTTTCTATATCCCAGTTAAGCATAGGGTGCCTCCTTCGCCGTCAGTCCTTGTCCGTCAGTCCAGGGTTATCCTGCCTATCTTTCCTGCTCTGTATTCATCTATAAAGCATATTGCAAATCGCTCGGTATCCGCAACGCCGCCCTTTTGCAAAAAGCCACGCTTCCTCGTCATGCGCTCCAAAAGGTCCTCGGGGGATTCGCCCTCTACGGCGGTGACCTTGTAGCGTGCCTCCAGCAGCGCAGGATATTTTTCCATCAAAAGCGCCGCAAGCACGCCCCCAAGCTCTGTTATATCAAGTATCTCGTCTCTTATCGCACCTGTAAACGCAAGCTTTTGCCCCACGCTCTGGTCCTCAAACTTATGCCACAGCAGACCGGGGGTATCAAGCAGCTCTATACCGCCGGGTGCGCTTATCCACTGAGTGCTTCTGGTAACGCCGGGTCTGTCCTCCGCCTTCGCCTTGGAGGTGCCCGTATAGCGGTTGATAAAGGTGCTCTTGCCCACGTTGGTCACGCCAAGCACCATGCCCCTTATCTTCCTGCCCGACATACCCTTGTCAGCGTACCTCTGCAGCTTATCCTTGCACAGCTCCCTTATGGCAGGAGTAATGGCGTTGTAGCCTGCGCCCGACTTGCTGTCTATGGCGATAACGTAAGCCCCCTCCGCCTCTATCTGCTTTTTGAAAAACGCAGTGCGGTTGGGGTCTGCCAGCGAGGTCTTGGTAAGGAGCGTAAGCCTCGGCTTTCCCTTACATATCTCCGCCAGATCGGGGTTGCGGCTGGAGGTGGGTATGCGTGCGTCAAGCAGCTCCACCACGAAATCCGCAGGTACTATGCTGTTTATTATGGCACGCTTTGCCGCCGCCATATGCCCGGGGTACCAAACAATAGGCCCGCTCATTTTACTCTCCCTAAGGTGTCCCAAGGGAAAAGCCGCAGCAGAACTCTGCCCAATATGCGCTCCTCCTCAAGGAAGCCTACCATACGCCCGTCGGTAGAGCCGTTGCGGTTGTCGCCCATAACGAAAACCGTGCCCTCGGGCACAACAAAGCTGTGGTTCCCCTCGGCATCAAGCACTACGTTGGGGTCCTCGTCAAAGCTGCCTCTGTTCATAAGCCCGCCCGAACGCTTGATATAGCTCTCGTTAAGTACTACGCCGTCCACCGTAACACGCCAGTCATCGTAGTCAAGCTCTACCCTCTGACCGCCCACGGCAATAACACGCTTGATTATATATTTCTGACTCAGCCCATCAACACCCTCTGCATCAAGCACCACAATATCCCCCGTGGAGGGAGTGAAAAACAGGTCTGATATGATAAGCCTGTCCTGATGCTTCAGCGTGTTCTCCATAGAGGTGCCGTCTACCGTCACTATGCGAAGAACGAAAACAAAGACCACCATCATAAGCACAAGGGCGTAGCAAAAGGTCTCGATTATGTCAAAAAGGTTTGAAAAAACGACAGCGGGCGTTAAAGGCTTTTTCTTTTTCGTCTTGCCCTTGCCCGTGTCCGGTGCCGCCTTACCCTCTGCCTCCTCAGGCAGGGAAAGTATAACGTCTGCCTCTGCAGGCTGTGCCGCAGGGGTCTTTTCCTCAAATAAATCTGCCATTGTCCGATGCTCCTACAAAAACTGAAACGCACACGCACACGCACGTGCGCACACGCACGCACGCGCGAAAAAATACAAAAGTGCCCGCAAAAATACAGGCACTTTGTACCTCGCAATACTTAGATCTTTTCCTTGACCTTAGCGTATTTGCCAACCCTGCCACGGAGGTAGTAAAGCTTAGCGCGGCGAACCTTACCACGACGGGTTACTACAACATCCTGCACGTTAGGGCTGTGGATGGGGAAGGTCTTCTCGGTACCAACGCCGTAAGAGATACGACGAACGGTAAAGGTCTCGCTAACCCCACTGTTTCTCTTTGCAATAACGGTACCCTCAAAAACCTGAGTCCTCGTTCTTGCGCCTTCCACTATTCTCTGGTAAACCTTAACGGTATCACCGATCTCGAACTTGGGAAGCTCCTTCTTGATCTGCTCATTTGTAAAAGCCTTTAACATATCCATAAAAGCTCCTCCTCTCAAACTGCGTTCTTGCCGAGCCGCAGAGGACCGCAGTATTATTTAACGGCTAATTATAGCACGGATTTTTTCGTATTGCAATACCTTTTTTTGATTTTTTCAAAAATAAATCTCCCCTATGGCGAAAAAAGCGGAACTTTGGCGGTAAAACAAGCGTGTTTTTTGTTGACAAATAAGGCTTTTGATGGTAATATATTTATTCAGGGAAATATGGGGAGGGTATGACCTTTTGGGCAGAATAATTTTTGTAACTTCCTTTAAGGGCGGCGTGGGTAAAACCACGGTAAGCGCCAACATAGCCTCAGCGCTGGTACTGCTCGGCAGGCGTGTCCTTGTGGTGGATGCGGATTACGGCAACCGCTGTATGGACCTTGTCCTCGGTATGGAGGACGATTGCCTTTTCGACAGCGCTGACGCCATAAGGGGCAATATAGACGTGTCTGCGGCGATACGGGCGCACGGCACTGTGCCGGGGCTTTACTTTATGCCTGCACCTGCCTTTTTCGGCGGCAAGCTCAGTCCCGACGATACCGTGGCGTTTTTCTCCCGTCTCAAGGGTGACTACGATTTTATTATCGTAGACAGCTCTGCGGAGGACAGCGATACATACCGTGCCTTTGCAAGGGCGGCGGAGGATGCGTTGGTGGTCACCTTCCATCAGACTACGGCGATACGGGCGGCTGAAAAGACTGCGGCTATCCTTTCGGAGCTTGGCTACTCCAATATCCGTATGGTAGTCAACTGCTACAGGGCAAAGGCGGCGGCGGAGGGACTGCTCCCTTCTATGTACAGCATCATTCAGGGTGCCAAGGTACAGCTTATCGGTGCCATCCCCGCAGATGATTCAGTGCCTGTAAAGCAGGAGTCGGGCACCTTACCCTATCTGGGCAAGGGGCGGCTTTCCCCCTACGAGGCGGCTACGCTCAATATAGCCAAGCGGCTTTTGGGTGCACCCGTTCCTCTTTTCAAGGACGTATACAAGCCCAAAAAGCTTAAATACTACTTTTGATGATTTCTCAAAGCTTTTGATTATAGAAACAATGACTGTGACAGGAGGTTTTATTCAATGGAAATAGCAGTTATAGCCAGTGACAAGAGAAAAGAATTGATGACAGAGTTTTGCATAGCCTATTGCGGCATACTCAGCAGACACCATCTTTGCGCTACGGGCATAACGGGCAGATACCTCAGCGAGGCCACGGGTCTTGATATAGAAATGCTTCTTGCAGGCTCCCACGGGGGTACTCAGCAGATAGCGGCACGTATTGCCTACAACGAGATAGATCTGCTTCTTTATTTCCGTGACACTGCGGATGACAACGAGTATTCGGGCGACCAGCTTGACCTTGTGCGTATGTGCGATAAGCAGAACATACCCGTTGCCACCAATATCGCCACGGCGGAGGCGCTTGTTCTCGCCCTTGACAGGGGCGACCTTGACTGGCGTATGCTTATGCGTCAGAGCGATGACTGATAAATAGTGTTTTTAAGGAAGGTACAAGGCTTTGACTAATATACAGAAACCCAAGGGCACGATGGATATCCTGCCCGATAAGAGCTATGTCTGGCAATATATAGAGAGCTGTGCGAGGGAGGTGTGTGCGAAAAGCGGCTACGGGGAGATAAGGCTTCCCACCTTTGAGGTGACCGAGCTTTTCAACCGTGGCGTGGGCGGCACCACCGATATAGTGCAGAAGGAGATGTATACCTTCACCGATAAGGACGGCAGGAGTATGTCGCTCCGTCCCGAGGGTACCGCAGGCGTAGTTCGCAGTATTATAGAGAACGGTCTTTGCATGCAGGCAATGCCGCTCAAGCTTTATTATATAAGCAACTTTTTCCGCTATGAAAAGCCTCAGGCGGGCAGAAGCCGTGAGTTTTTCCAGTTTGGCTGTGAGACCTTCGGCTCGGATTCTCCGCTGGCTGATGCGGAGGTAATATTCCTTGCGGCAGACCTTTTCCGCCGTCTTGGTGTGAAGAGCGTTGAGCTCAAGCTCAATTCTATCGGCTGCGGCGAGTGCCGCGGCGATTTCCGTGAGGCGCTGAAGGCGTATTTTTCGGAGCGTAAGGAGGGGCTTTGCGACACCTGCAAGGGCAGGCTTGAGACCAACCCTCTGCGCATCCTTGACTGCAAGTGCCCCGAGTGCAAGGCTATAGCGGCTGATGCGCCCAAGACCGTGGACTATCTTTGCGACAAGTGCAGGGACAGCTTTGACACCCTGCAGAGGATACTCAGCGCATCGGGTCTTGAATACGAGGTAGACCCCTTTATAGTAAGAGGTCTTGATTATTACACGGGCACTGTGTTTGAGTTCGTTTCCAACATAGGCGCCCAGTCCACCGTTTGCGGCGGCGGCAGATACAACACGCTGGTGGAGAGTCTTGGCGGCCCCGCTCTTTCGGGCGTAGGCTTCGGCATGGGCATCACAAGGCTTATTGCGGCTATGGAGATGGATGGCGTACTGCCCGAGGACTGCTCCGCACCCGACATATACATCGCCTCCGCCTGCCCCGAGGCAAGGGAGAGGGCGTACCTTCTGGCAAGGGCGCTGAGGGGTGCAGGTCTTAAGGCAGAGAGCGACCTTTGCGAGCGCTCACTTAAGGCGCAGATGAAGTATGCGGATAAGAAAAAGGCGGCGTACAGCATAGTGCTTGGCACCGACGAGCTGGAGAAGGGTGAGGCTACCCTTAAGGATATGTTAAGGGGCGGCGCATATACTGTTGCGCTGGACCCTGCCGATATAAAGGCAAAGATGTGTAACGAGGCAGAATAATAAGGACATAGGGGACGTGAGCGGTCCCCCCTGAAAAAAGGAGTGGAATTGTAATATGGCAGAGCTTATGGGTAGTCTTAAGCGCAGTCACTACTGCGGCGACCTTCGTGAAGGTGATATAGGCAGTACCGTTACCGTAATGGGGTGGGTACAGCGTCAGCGTGACCTTGGCAGTCTTGTGTTTATCGACCTGCGTGACCGCAGCGGTATAGTACAGCTTGCCTTTGACGAAAACAGCGATAAGGCGGTGTTTGAAAAGGCGTTCCGTGCAAGGAGCGAGTACGTCCTTGCCGCAGTGGGCACCGTAAGGGAGAGAAGCAGTAAGAACCCCAACATACCTACGGGTAATATAGAGATATTCGTAACGGAGCTTCGTGTGCTGGCAAGCGCCGAGACTCCTCCCTTTGAGATAGTGGAAAACAGCAAGGCAGGTGAGGAGCTTCGTCTGAAGCACCGCTATCTTGACCTGCGCCGCCCCGACCTTGCAAAGAACATCATCTTCCGTCACAAGGCGGCTAAGGTGGTAAGAGATTATTTTGACGAAAACGGCTTTCTCGAGATAGAGACACCTATGCTGGTGCGCTCCACTCCCGAGGGTGCAAGGGACTATCTTGTGCCCAGCCGTATCCATAAGGGCTCCTTCTACGCCCTCCCTCAGTCCCCTCAGCTTTATAAGCAGCTACTTATGGTCTCGGGCTTTGACCGCTATTTCCAGCTTGCACGCTGCTTCAGGGACGAGGACCTCAGAGCTGACCGTCAGCCTGAGTTTACGCAGATAGACCTTGAGATGTCCTTTGTGGACGTGGACGACGTTCTTGCCATAGGCGAGGGTCTTATGAAGAGGATGTTCAGCGACCTTTTGGGCATCGATATAGAGCTTCCGCTTCCCAGATACACCTACAGAGAGGTTATGGAGCGCTTCGGCTCCGATAAGCCCGACCTGAGATACGGTATGGAGATAACCGATATCACCGATGCCGTAAAGGACAGCGAGTTCGTTGTGTTTGCAGGGGCGATAAACGGCGGCGGCAGTGTAAGGGGCATCAATGCCAAGGGTCTTGCGGACAAGCTTACACGTAAAGAGATAGACAAGCTCACCGACTATATAAAGGGTTGCGGTGCCAAGGGTCTTGCGTGGGTCAGGATGACCGAGCAGGGCACTACTTCTTCCTTCGCCAAGTTTATGAAGGAAGAGGAGATGACGGCTATCTGCGAAAGGATGGATGCTCAGGTGGGCGACGTACTGCTCATTATGGCAGACACCGACACGGGCAGGCTCCTTTCCACCCTCGGTATGCTCCGTATAGAGACGGCAAACCGTGGCGGTGTAAAAAAGGAGGGCTACAAGCCTCTGTGGGTTGTGGAGTTCCCCTTCTTTGAGTACGATGCAGAGCTTGGCGACTTTGTGGCTATGCACCATCCCTTTACCGCGCCTCTTGACGAGTGCCTGCCTTACCTTGAGACAGACAAGGCATCCGTCCGTGCAAAGGCTTATGACCTTGTTCTCAACGGCATCGAGCTGGCAAGCGGCTCTATCCGTATAACCGACCCCGACCTGCAGAACACTATCTTCCGTCTCCTCGGTATATCCGACGAGGAGGCTAAGGAGAAGTTCGGCTTCCTTACCGACGCCTTCAGGTTCGGCCCTCCTCCTCACGGCGGTATGGCTTTGGGTCTTGACAGGCTTGTTATGCAGCTTCTCGGCTGTGATAACCTCCGTGACGTGGTCGCCTTCCCCAAGGTGCAGAATGCGTCCGAGCTTATGACTGCCTGCCCCGCCACCGTGCCCGAGACATTGCTTAAGGACCTTGGCATCGGTATCACTGAGGGCGATAATAAATAATATTCAACGTTAAAGGCTGAGGTTTACCTCCTTTTTTGGAACAGATCAGGGGGTAAACCTTGTCGGCTATATAAATTCTTGTTTTATTTTGCTTGGGAGAAAAGCGATATTATGATTGAATTCAGAAATGTGTATAAGGACTACGGTCAGAACCACGCCCTGAAGGGCATCAGCTTCAAGGTGGAGAAGGGGGATATACTTGGCTTCCTCGGCCCCAACGGCGCAGGCAAAAGCACGGCGCTGAATATCCTTACAGGCTACCTTTCCGCCACGGCAGGCGAGGCGTTTGTAGACGGCGTAAACATTTTCGAGCACCCCATCGAGGCGAAGAAGATGATAGGCTTTTTGCCGGAGCAGCCGCCCCTCTACCCCGATATGAGGGTAAGCGAGTACCTTAATTTCGTTTACGACCTAAAGGGCTGTACTCTTCCTAAAAAACAGCATCTCAGTGAGATATGCGACGTGGTAAAGATAAGCCATGTGTATGACAGGCTTATCAAGAACCTCTCCAAGGGCTATAAGCAGCGTGTGGGCATAGCTCAGGCGCTTATCGGCAGTCCCAAGGTGCTGGTGTTTGACGAGCCCACCGTGGGTCTCGACCCCAAGCAGATAATAGAGATACGCAACCTTGTAAAGCTTCTCGGTAAGGACCATACCATTATCTTGTCCTCTCACATACTTCCCGAGGTACAGCAGGTGTGCAGTAAGGTAGTGGTTATTAACGAGGGTCTTATCGTTGCCAACGAGAGCATAGAGACCCTTGCCGAGGCGGTGGAGGGTACCAGACGCCATATCGCCAAGATATGCGGCCCCGAGGCAGAGGTTATGAAGCTGCTGGGCTCTATCCCCGCCATCCGCAGCGCAGACGTTATCGGTAAGCAGGACGCCAACTCCATCAGCTATCTTATCGAGTCTGACGAGCGTATAGACGCCCGTATCCCCCTCTTTGGCGCACTTGCCGCCAAGGGCTATGCCCTTATAGGGCTTGAGGGCGTGGAGATGAGTCTGGAGGACGTATTTGTTCGTCTCGTCTCCAACAAGGAAAAGCGCCAGAGCGCAAAAAGGAGGTAGGCTATGTTTGCAATATATAAGCGTGAGCTGAAGGCTTACTTCATATCTCCCATAGGCTACCTTTTCGTAGGCAATTTCCTTGCCGTTTCGGGTCTGCTGTTCAGTATATGTACTCTTCAGAGGCAGGAGTCCAGCAGCGTGGCTGACTATTTCCAGTATCTTATCTACGCCTTTGCCATACTCCTCCCCCTGCTCACAATGAAATCTCTGTCAGAGGAGCGCCGCACCAAGTCCGAGCAGCTCCTTATGACCAGCCCCGTTTCCGTAACGGGCATTATAGTGGGCAAGTACCTTGCCGCCCTTTCTGTATTCGGTGCGGTGCTCCTTGCCAACAGCCTTAACTTTGTGCTTCTTGAAAAGTTCGGCAATGCCAACGGCACGCTGATACTTTCAAATCTGATATGCCTCTTCTTTATAGGCGCACTCTTCCTTGCCGTGGGCATATTCTTCTCCTCCCTTACCGAGGATACCCTTGTTTCCGCCATCACCTCTATGGACGTGATATTTGTTATGCTGGCGGTAAACTTCCTTTCCGACATAAGCATTTCGTGGGTGAAGAAGATAGTGGACTTTATCTCCGTCCTTGCTCGCTACGAGCCCTTTACCTACGGTATACTTGACGTAACGTCTATCATATACTACGTTTCTCTTGCCGCCGTGTTCCTGTTCTTTGCAGTCAGGGTCTACGAGCGCCGCAGATGGGCGTAAGAGGGAGGTGCCACCGATGAAAAACGAAAAGAATACCGCTATCGGTACCACCTACACCTCTGCCGACAAGCAGCGTGAGGCTGTTACCAAAAAGCTTAAGTACGGCTCCCTTTCCTGGGGCTTTGCCGTTATCGTTGTTGTGCTTTGCATAGCTATAAACCTTGCGGCATCCCTGCTCTCCGCCCGCCTTGACCTGAGGGTGGACATTACGGATGACGAGGCTCGCTTCTTCACCATAAGCGACGGCACAAAGAGCTTTTTTGAAAAGCTATTTGCCGACAACCCCGATTGGCATATAACCATCCGCTTCCTTGCGGAGGAGGATAAGGTCAGCGACAATATGGTGCTTGAGATAGCACGCTCCTACGAGAGCGCATTTGTTGACCACGTGAGCCTTGAGTTTACGGATATCAACAGCAACCGTGAGCTTTGGGAGCACTATTCCAATGTGACCCAGACCCAGCTTACCAGATACCACGTGCTTGTGGAGGGCGAGTATCACACCCGTGCCGTCAGCTTTGCCAACTTCTATCTCACCGACAGCGAAAGCGGCGACACCGTTGCCTTTACGGGTGAGAAAACCTTTACAGCCGCCTTTGTCAAGGCAGGCATCAAGGAAAGCCCCGTTGCGGTCTTCACCGCAGGCCATGGGGAAACGCTGGACAACGGCACCTATGTGCTGGGCGACTATGTGGGCTACAGCGCCGAGCAGCTTGCTCAGGCTAATAAGCTCGTGCTGTTCGATACTCTTTACGATATGGGCTTTGACGTACAGGTGGTAGACCTTAACGAGAGCCCACTGCCCGAAAACACACGCCTTATCATCGTCAGCGACCCCAAGAGTGATTTTATGGGCTATGACCCCGAAAACCCCGATGCCATCAGCGAGATGCAGATAATAGATGACGTGATGGATAACTTCAATGTCACCCTTATCGTCACCGTGGATGACGATACGCCTGAGCTGCCTGAGCTCCAGTCCTACCTTGAGCAGGAGTACGGCCTCGGCTACGTGCCCAACGTGAGCGTAACGGATAACGATCGCTCTATCAAGGGCAGTGACGGGCTTGCGGTGCTGGGCGATATTCCCGAGCTCCTTGACTATACGCTGGGCAGTCAGCTTGTGAAGGGCTTTACCGGAGACGAGCGCTTTGTGTTCAACTCCGCAGTAAAGCTTACGGTAAGCAAAAACGCCAATGTTTACGGCGAGGACACTCTTATAGCTACCTCCCCCTCGGCAGTAGCAGGGGGCGAGAGCGGCAGCTATCCCCTTATCGGCTATACCCTCCGTGGCAACGCCATAGAGGACGAGGATGGCGACGATACCGAGAACACCGAGTATAAGACGGCATATCTTATCTCCTCTACGGATTTCCTTGCCGACAGGTATCTCAATCGCTCCTACGGCAACCGTGACCTCTTTGAGTCCATACTCAGGAAGGCAAACACCATACAGGAGTACACAGGTGTAGAAGAGGTCTTTTTCGTAGACGAGGGTCTTGATATCACCACGGGCGAGGCAAGAGGCTGGACCGTTGCGGTTACCCTTATAGCACCTGCAATAATTTTTGCGGTGGCGCTTACCGTTTGGGCAAAGAGACGCCACGCATAAAGGCTTTTTAAGGTATTTTGGTATGAAGAATCTAAGCAGATTTCAAAAACAGTTAATAGGCATAGCCGCAGTAGCCCTTGTGGCTGTTATCCTTTTTGTCCTTTACTCAGTCTTTTCGGGGGGCAAAGAGGAGCAGGGCAAGGCGCCCGTTCTGAACTACGGCTTCAGTCAGGCAGAGGAGACCGCCCTTAAAGCCTTTACGGGCAGTGCGGAGTTCCGCTTTGCCGCACAGAGGGGCAAGGCAAGCGCCGAGGTGGCACCTCTTATGGCGCTGGCAGAGGACTACACCAAGCTGAACGGCGGGATCACCGTGAGCTACGGTGAGGGCAGTGATGACTGTGCCCTGACGGTGAACGGTGAGACCACGGTCATAGACGTGGGGGCAGAGGAGCTTTACCGCAAGCTTAAGGACGGCACCCTTTACGCCTTCTCTGCGAGAGAGCTTTATAACACCGCCCTTTTCGGCGAGTCTCTCGGCGTTGCCAAATACGAGCCGCTCCCCGGCTATGACCTTGACGGGGACGTGATAAATGCAGGCGGCAATATAGTTATGTATTCTTTGGGCGATAAGAATGAGGAGCTTTCCTACGTGCTTATCAACAACGAGCACGGCGAGCTTAAGTTTTTCGTCATCGACGGTAATATATATCTTGGCGGCGCAGAGGATATGGGGCTTAGCACCGCAAACACCGTTATGCTTGTGTCTTATGCAAGACAGCCCTTCGCCACGGGTAAGGTGGCAAACCCCAAGGCGCTGTCCGAGTATGGGCTTGACAGTCAGGAGAACGCTACGGCGACCCTGATTGCCGAGAACGAGGACGGGGAGGTACACGTGCTGCTTATAGGCAAACAGACTCCCGATGGCAGCGGCTATTACGTCCGCTGTGACGACAGGGACAGGGTATATATCTCCAGCCCCTACGCAAGCTACGCACTGCGTACCCCCGAGAGCTTTGTTACGGGCAGCTACGGCGAGGCCCTTGACAAGATGGAGGAGGTATTCACAAAGGTAGACGATATGGCTGTCACCTTTGAAGACGGCGAGACTCTTACGCTTGAGACTCTCACCGCCGCCGAGCTTGCAGAGGAGCTCAAGACCCGTCCCAACTATACATGGAAGATTACGGGCCCCGACAGGTTCGTTACGGGGGACAAGGGCTATACCCTTTCCAATTTCGGCAACGTGGGCGATATTTTCTACGCCCTTTCCATCCTCTCCAGCGAGGAGGTAGTCTCCATCAGCACCGAGGCAGAGGTGCTTGCCGAGCACGGGCTTGATAAGCCTCACCGCATCTTTGAGTGGGTGTATAACGGCAGTGTCCGCTGTAAGGTCTTCTGCTCCAAGCCGCAGAACGGTAAGATGCACGTGTACGGTGTGAAGGAGTATCTTGAAAAGGACGGCACCGTTAAGAGCACCGCCAACATAGGCGTGGGCGTTGTCAGCACAAGCGACTTCCCTTATATGGACTACAGGATAATAGATTACGTGGACAACAAGCTGTTCACCCATTATATCGACTCCGTGGACACCATCACCTTCCTTAAGGGTGAGGAGTCTCACACCGTAGCCTTCGGCAAAAACAAGGAGGGCAAGATAGAGTCCGCCACCCTTGACGGCAAGAGCGTCGACCTGCAAAGCGCAAGACGTGTGTACGTTGAGATACTGGGTTGTACTATTCTTGAGGAGTACGAGGGTGCCGTGCCCGAGGCTCCCACCTTTACCGTTACGGTAAAGCAGGGCAAGTCCGAGACTGTGCTGACCTTTACCCGTGTTTCCACCGTAAAGGTGCACTGCACCGTGAACGGTAAGGGCAAGTACTGCATAGCCTATGACGACCTTGAAGAGCTTATGAAGGACTTTAACACCCTGCTTAAAGGGGAGATAGTTCCCAGATGAGGCGGCTCATATATCTGACCCTTGCCCTTTGCCTGCTTCTTTCCGCCTGCGGCGGCGAGGACGGGGAGAGCCTTGACGTGGCTTTTGTGGACGAAGCCGAGCTGGATGCCGTTATGGCGGGGGTGGAGCGCTTTAACTCCGCATCCCGACGCCGTGTGGTTTGCTCGCTCAGCATAAATGAGGGTGAGGACAGCCGCTATTTTACTCAGGGTACCTTTTCTTACTGCACGGACAAGCCTGTGGGGATGAGCGGCGCTATCACTCAGGTGCTTGACGGCAAGGCGGTCACGCAGGACGTGTTTTACAAGGCGGGTGCCTATTATTACGGCACCAAAGAGGGCAAATACTATGCGATTATGGACAGCTCTGTGGTGACGGACAGCTTCTATTGCCGTCCGCTGCCCACGGTCACTGCCGAGAGCGTTGTGTCATTCAGGACTGCGGATAGCTCGTTGGGCAAGAAATACGTCTACAAGACAGATAACTGCGATTTTTTAAGCAGCCTTTTTGACGAGGCACTTTCGGAGTATTCAGGCGTAAAAAAGGCGATAGCCGAAAAGACCGTCTACACAAATGGCGAGCTCAGCTACGTGGTGAGCGATGACGGCAACCTTGCCGCCTTTACTGCAAGCTGTACGGTCACTATGGTGGACACACCTGCCTATTACCCCACGGGGTTTGTCAAGAGTGAGGCGGAGCTTAGTCATAGCTTTACCGCAAAGCTTGAGCTTACGGTAAAAGCTGTAGGTGACAAGGTGTACGTGATACTGCCTGATACAAAGGACTATATTTTTCTTGGCTGATTTTATAAAAAAGCCTTGACAGCGACGCATAAAAGCTATATAATCGTTTACACTAAGGAGCGGACACCGAAAGTCCGACGGAATAATTTAAAAACGGGGTGTTTGACGGCAACCTTGCCGTCAGGCTGAGAAATACCCATTGAACCTGTACGGATAATGCCGGCGTAGGGAGATAGCGGAGGTCACAGACCTCTTTGCGTGTGCTTTTTAAAGGAGCCCTCGGCGTAGATTCGTCCGTGGGCTCTTTCGTTTTTTCGCCCCTTGGAATAAAAAACAAGGAGGTTTTTCGTCTTATGAAAAACACAAAGCTCAGGGTGCTTACCGAATGCGCCCTGCTGGTGGCGCTCGCCACCGCCCTTTCCTTCGTAAAGGTGTACCAAGCGCCCCTTGGCGGCTCTGTTACCCTGCTTTCTACCCTGCCCGTTATGTACATCTCCATCCGTCACGGACTCAAGGTGGGGCTTGGCAGTGCCTTTGTTTACTCCCTCATCCAGCTATGGCAGGGCAGTGGCAATCTGGCTTATGTGCCCACGGTAGCAGGTATTATCGGCTGCGTGGCGCTGGACTACATCGTTCCCTTTACTCTGCTGGGCACCGCAGGTCTTTTCTGCACCAAAAGCGAGAAGGGTAGCAGCTCCTTCGGTGGGGTAGTGGCAGGCGTGGTGATGGCTACCGTCTTACGCTTCCTCTGCCATTTCTTCGGTGGAGCGGTGGTATGGTACGAGATAACCAAGGTGGGTCAGTGGAACGACTATGTACAGACCGTTGGTATGTGGACCTATTCCTTTGTCTATAACATATCCTATGTGGGTCCCGACGGCGCTATGGCTATAGCCGCATCCACCGCACTGCCCGTGCTTGAAAGGGCACTTAAAAAAGCAAAGCTTTAATATTCCGAAAAAAGCGGACTGCAAAGAGATGAAAGCTTCTTTACAGCCCGCTTTGTGTATTATCCCGTCTGCCGCCGCATATTATAAAGCGGTGAATCTATATGCTTATCAATTTGCAGGACAAGTTCTTAAGTGCATTCTTTGCAGTGAGCCTGGGCTTTGCCGCACTTTTGCTTTTGGGCAGATGGCTGAGGGGGCGCAAAGGTACCGTGGGGCGTGTGTCCTTCGCCCTCTGCGTATGTTTTGTCTGTGGGGTGGGACAGCTTTTTATGAACCTTAGCTTTGTGCTGTGCTACGCCCTGTATGTCAAAAACGGCTCGTCTCCTGCCCTGTCCGATATGGGCGTAGCCTTTATCGGTGTGTCCGTAGGCTTTTTCTATCTGCTGTGGCGGCTTTCTGCTCTGCCACGGACGGCGTACAGCCTTTTGCCTCACGGCTTGTACAGCGCATTTTTGCTGTACCGTTTTTTCTTTGCAGAGGGGCTTTGGGGCAGGGTCACGTATCTGGTCATCAACCCGCTTTTCGGCTTTATCGGCGGCGGTAAGGCAGGTGCCCTCGGTGCAGTGGGTGCGCTGTTGCCCTTCGCCTGTGCCGCCCTTGGCAGGGGGCTTGGGGTAGCAGGTGTTGACAAATGCTCAAAAGTATGCGATAATAAACGAATGAGGAGACGTTAATTTATTGGAGGATATATATGAAAAAGCTTTTTGCTCTTATTCTTGCGGCGCTCTGCCTGCTTGCCTGCCTCAGTGCTTGCGGTGACAGCAATACCCCCACATCAAGCGACAGCACCGATGTCAGCACCTCGTCTGAAAGCGAGTCATCGGAGAGTGGCGCCGACAGCGGTGAGAGCTCTGAGGAGCTGCCCGGTGTCAAGGACCTTGCAGACCTTAGCCCCTATCTGACTCTTGGTACCGTAAAGGGTGTCAGCGTGGCGGAAAAGGCTATCGTGAACGAGCAGGTTATGGAGAGCGTGCTTAAGGAGAAGTTTCTTGAGTCACTTGCCGAGTTTAAGGAGGCACCCTCGGGCACCGTTGCCGAGGAGGGGCACAAGGTAGTGGTGGACTTCAAGGGCTACCTTATCAAAACGGGCGAGGCTTTTGAGGGCGGCGAGGCAAAGGACTCCGAGGTGGAGATAGGCGCAGGCAACTTTGTTGAGGGATTTGAGGATGGTATAGTCGGTCACATGGTGGGCGACAGCTTCGACGTGTACCTGACCTTCCCCGAGGACTACAAGGAGGGGCTTGCGGGCGAGGAGGTTCGCTTTGCCATGACCCTTAAGAAGATAAGCGTAAAGGTCTATCCCGACGTGGATGACGAGCTGGCAAAGAGCCTGGAGTTTGAGTCACTGGAGGCGATGAACCAAAAGGTCGCTGCTCTTGCAGAGGAGAAGGTGCTTGCCGAGAATATGTCTGCCGCATGGAAGGTAGTGCTTGAGGGTGTGGAGATAAAGGAATACCCCAAGGAGCTTTATGACAGCTATGTTGATTGGTACGTTGACTACTATACGGGCTATTACGGTTACTATGCAAGTATGTACGGTATGGAGTACGCCGCCTTCCTCGAATACGCCTTCGGTATGACGGAAAAGGAGTTTGTTGCCGACCTTACCGAGGCGGCTGAGAAATATGCAGAGGGCGCACTTAAGGAGGAGCTTACGGTTTACGCCGTTGCCGACGCCGTTTTCGGCAGAGAGATAGATGACGCCGAGTACAAGGCAACTCTTGAGGAGTACGCCAAGGAGCAGGGCAAGACCGCAAGCGAGCTTGAGACCGAGAACGGCAGAGAGACGCTGGAGGAGAATATGCTTTGGGACAAGGTGATGAAGTATATCTATGACAACGCCGTGTTCGGCCCCGTCACCCAATAGAAAAGTACTGACTTTAAAATAAACACAGGAAAGAAAAGGAGCAACACTGTATGAAAAAGAGGCTTGTTTTTATAGCACTGGTTTTTCTTATGACCCTCTCTCTTGTCGCCTGCGACGGTGGGTGGGAGGAGGACAGCTCTTCTGTTGTGATAGCGGATTACGGTATTGGGGACATAGCCGTTGCCGCAGGGATAGAGAGGGGCAGTATCTTCTCGACCCTTGACGAAACCGCAAAGGCGGCGCTTTCCGAAAAGGCGGCGCTTGTGGGTGCCACGGTAAGCTATGAGGAGGACGGCAGTACCCTGTTCGCCTATACCGACGGCAGAGTAATAACCCAGCACGCCGACGGCACCGTGACCTACCGTGACGGCGGCGTTACCGGTGAGAGCACCAACGCCGAGGCTAACAGCGCATGGCCTCAAAACGAATATACCGCAAAGCTCCCCGTGCCCGAGCTTACTGTACAGAGCACCTCCCTTATCAACGGCAAGTATAACGTGACCTTTTCCGATGTGGATGCCGAGGGCGCAAGGGCGTACAGCGAGCAGCTTAAGAGCGCAGGCTACAGCCTTGACCTGAGTGTTACAGACGAGGAGGATATGTATATCTTCAGCGCCGCCAACGCAGAAGGCGACAGCGTAAAGCTTACTGCCACGGGCGGCACTGCTACACTGCGGCTAACGGTTGCGGAATAAACAGATACATAAGCAAAAAACGGATGCCGCAAAGGGCTAATGCCTTCTGCGGCATCCATATTTTTGCCTATGTGTGGCAAAAGGGATAATATAGCAAATAAAAGCTATTGACAAAAGGGGGAAAAGCGTTTATAATGAAGATACGTATTTATCGAAATCAAGCTGTATACCTGTCCTCAGCTCAGGCGTGGGCACGGGTGCGGTAATTTATGGGTGATTTTATGAAAAGACTGATTGCGTTTCTTATCAGTGTGGCAATTACGGCAATGTGCTTTTGCGTTTCGGCGTCTGCCTATACGCAGGAGGATCTGATGGAGGAGTTTAAGACTATCCCCGCATCCCACTGGGTGCTTGCCGATTTTGAAAACCTTTCCAAGACTATGACTCTTACCGAAGAGCAGTGTAACGCTCTTTGGCCCATTTTGCAGGAGGTCAAGGCGCTTCTTCCCGAGGATAACGGCCCCTCCGTATGGCATGGCTCAAACCACGGTAACACGGGTAGGGCGTATGACGCCGTTGTGGTTGCCAGAGTTATGGACCACATCCGTGCCGCCTGTAAGATAACGGGCTGTACCTTTGTTAAGTCCTTGGTGCCTAACCCCACCCATGATGTGGACATTGTGTTCAAGCTCTATGATGAGGACGGTACTCTTATTTTTGAGTATGACGGCGACCTTGTTAAGCAGACGGGCTCTGCCGAGGGTGAGGGCGGTCTCTCCGTATGGCTTCTTTATTGCGGTATCGCCGCTCTGGTTCTGGCAGGTGGCGCTTCTGTCCTTGCCGCAAGGCGTATGCGTCTTGGCGCAGTCGCTCAGTAAAAGGGGCGTATCTTTTCGGTTTTAAGCACATTTTTTCTGAAAGGCAGGTGCCTTTATGAACGGATATAACAGTAACGTCAAGGGTGCGGTAGCAAGGCGGAGAGCTTTGTTTATTGCGCCCTTTTCCTTGTTTTTCCTTTCGGTGTTCCTTGTGTTTTCCTTCATTATCCAAAGCTTTGTTTTCGACAACTCGCTCTTCAAGGCGGTCTTTGCAGAGGCGGAGGCGGACTACAGTGCCGACGGCTATATCGGCAAGGATAAGCTTTTGCGCCCCGTAGAGCCTGAGACCGAGACAGACGGCGACGTTTCTGTGGCGGCACCTGTGCTCCCCCCCACGCAGGCGGAGAATGAGCTTTTCAGCTATCTGGATGAGCTTCCGCCCCTGAAGGAGAACGGCTATATCAAGGAGTCGGATGTGGGCGGCTTCCCCTTGGGGAGTATGTGGGCGACGCTGTCTGTCCATGGGGACGGGCTGCTTTCCGAGGTGCCCGTGTATCAGGGCGACAATACTCAGATACTGTCCAAGGGCATTGGACATCTGTACGGCTCCTCCTTCCCGGGGGAGGGCGGTGTGTGCGTGCTTGCCGCTCACGTTAGCGGTAAGGCAGGCTTTTTCGGCAATATCGCCGACGGCGAAATGTACAAAAAGGGCACGCAGATAAAGCTTGATACCGCCTACGGCGTTTACGTGTACGAGGTAATACACACTGAGATATTGAACTATACTAACGAAAAATACGTAAAAAAATACAGCTACCGCAACGGTGGGCTTGTAAATAACTATGATAAGCTCAACGCACAGTTCGGCACTGACGAGCTTTTGGCAATGTACACCTGCTATCCCGCAGGCACCAGCTTCCGTACCCAGCGCTACTATCTTATTTGCCGCCGTGTTTACGGCTATAGCTGGAGGTGAGGGGTATGAAGGTGTTTTCGGTAATTCTCCGCACCCTTTGCGGTATAGTTGCCGCCGCCCTTACCTTGGCTTCCGCTTTGCTTTTGCTGGCGGATATCTGCCTGTCACGCAGTGACGAGTACGCAACGGCGGTGCTTACGGAGGACTTTTATGACGCAGTCCTTGATGCAAGGGAGAGCAGTATTGCCGCTTTGGGCAGTGCCGTGGATATCGACGGTGCTGTGATGGAGCGGTATGCCTCCGAGGAGCTTTGCAAGCGTTTGGCGACAGATTACGTGCAGGCTTTGTTTTCTGACCTCTTTGAAGGCACGGACAGGGTGGGGCAGGTGCGTTTTTCCTCGCCCGAGCTGCTTGCCTACCTTAAAGAGGACTTTGCTCCCTACGATTTCAGCGGCAGTGGCTTTGAAAGCTCCGATAAGGCGGCAGAGGCGGCGTATAAGGAGATATGCGGCAGTATCAGCTCTGCTGTGGCTTTCCTGCCCGACAAGCTCGCATCTTATCTGGACGAGGCGGCACTGCTTATCAGTGCCCTGCGTTTTGCTACAGGCTTTTGGGCAGTTCCCCTTGCGGTATCGTTTCTGTTTTACGGGCTGATGATATTTGCGGGCAGGCGTGGCGGCTTGAAAAACCGCAGCTTTGGCGGTGCGGCGGCGTTCTGGGCAAGTGCCGTGCTCTGCTTTGTGCCTGTGCTGATACTGTACCTTGGCAGTAAAGGCGAGCGCCTTGATCTGGATAAAAACACCCTTTACTATTTCCTTGGCGGCGTGGTGGACGGCATAAGGCGGCTGTGTCTTGTGTTCAGTGCCGTATATTTCGGCATAGCATCACTGCTCCTTGCGGCGGCGGGACTTTGGGCGACCGCAGGCACTGTCGGGGAGGAGGAATGATATGGGACTTCACGACGGACACAGAGCAAGGCTTAAGGATAGGTATCTTAAGGAGGGCGGCAAGCATTTCGCCGCTCATAACCTGCTTGAGATGCTCTTGTTTTACGGCATCCCCCGTAAGGACACCAACGAGATAGCTCATAAGCTCATCCACCGCTTTGGCGACGTGGGCAGGGTACTTTCCGCCCCTGTGGAGGAGCTTTGCAAGATATCGGGCGTCAGCGAGAACGTGGCTATACTCCTGCGCCTGACGGGTGAGCTGGGCACCCGCTTCTGCGCTGACGAGATGTGCGACCTGCTTCGCTTTTACAGCTATGACGATATAGGAAAATACCTTGTGTCTCAGCTAAAGGGCGCAAAGAACGAGGTAGTGCTTGCCCTTTACGTTGACCCGCTGGGCAGGCTTATCACCCAAAGCTTGCTGTGCGAGGGCGGCGTAAATTCCGTCAACCTTGATACCAGAGAGATCGTGTCGACTGCTCTGGGAGTTAAGGCGTCTGCCGTGGTGCTTGCTCATAATCATCCCGATGGGCTTACCGTGCCCTCACCCGAGGATATCGACACCACCCGTACCCTCTGCCGTCTGCTTGAGGCAAGCGGGCTTGAGCTGGTGGAGCACTATATCGTGGCAGGCAAAAACTACGGCAGGATAATGGAGGGCTGGGGCAGCACCGAGGGCGGTGGACTCAGACAGCACTTTTCTCTGCGGAGAGAAGCACAGTAAAGTCTCCTTGGCAGGCTTTGCAAAAAAACAAGAAGAAACAAAAACAGCGTGAGTCAACCAAAGACTCACGCTGTTTGCTTATCTCGCTGCGTTCAGCATATTCTTTATGAATATTCCGTAGCCACGGGTAGGGTCGCCCACCAGCACGTGGGTTACGGCACCTACGATTTTGCCGTTCTGAATTATGGGCGAGCCGCTCATGCCCTGCACTATGCCGCCCGTCTTTTCAAGCAGAGCCTTATCTGTTACACGGATAAGCATATTCCGTGTATCCCCGTCCTTAGGCGACACCTCTTCTATCTCTATGCTGTAGCGTCTTGTCTCTCCGTCCACGGTGGAGCATATCTGCGCCTGCCCCTTTTTAACGCTGTGGGCATCGCCTATGGGCATAAGCTCAGCACCCTTGGGCACACCTGCCGTCAGGGTGCCGAAAAGCCCCTTTTCCGTGTTGGCTGTTACGGTACCTCGCTTTACGTTGTCAAGCTCACCCTTAAGCTCGCCGGGTGAGCCTGCGGCACCCTTCCGTGCACCCTTTATGTCCACGTCTACCACTGCGCCGTTGCCGAGGGGCATAAGCGTGCCGGTGTCGCCGTCACATATCCCGTGACCCAAGGCACCAAAGCTGCCGTCAGCCTTAATATAGGTGACGGTGCCAATGCCTGCCGTAGAGTCACGCACCCACATACCGCCCTTGTAGCCGTTGTCCTCTGCGGACAGGGCGGGGTATACCGTTACCTGAAGGCTCTTGTCTCCACGCATAAGCTCAAGGCTTACCCCGTTTCCCTCCGATTCGCCGATAATTCGGCTGAGGGTTTGGGCGCTGTCGATATCGCTTCCGTTTGCCTTCAGCAATATATCACCCTTTTCAACGCCTGCCTCCTTTGCAGGGCAGACCGACACCTCGTAGCCCTCAACTCTGCAAAGCCCTACCACCAGCACGCCCTTGGTGAAATATTTTACGCCAAAAGCCATTCCGCCCAGATATAAGCTCTCCTCCTTTTGCCTTGCCTCCGTTGCCGACACGGTGCCGCCCAGAGACAGCACCGCCGCAAGCAGTGCGCACAGCATAAGAAAGGCTGTTCTTCTCCATCCTTTGCGCATATTTTAAAGTTACCCGCTTTCCTCGTATTTTTTCGTGTGACTATAATTTGTGCTTTGGCGTCACAAAATATTCAGGCAATTATTGATGGCGCTTTCTTTTTTGTGATATAATGAAAAAAAGCTTTTTTGTATCAATAAAGCTTTATGCTCAGTTAATCTAACAATGGTATCCTTTGCGTAAGGAGGGGATAGTATGATAACCGTTCTTGTTGTTGACGACGATAAAAATACACGGCTTTTGTTCAAGGCCGTGCTTGAGAGCGAGCGTTACACAGTGCTTACCGCCGAAAACGGCAGTCAGGCGCTGGAGGTAATGGACGGCGCCCACGTGGATCTGGTGGTGCTTGACGTAATGATGCCCGAGATGGACGGCTATGAGTTCACGAGGCTGCTTCGCACCGAGGACAACAACCTGCCTATACTTATGGTGTCTGCAAAGCAGCTTCCTGCCGATAAGCGTATGGGCTTTACGCTGGGCGTGGATGACTATATGACCAAGCCTATTGACGAGATGGAGATGCTGTTACGCATAAAGGCGTTGCTCCGCCGTGCACGCATAGCCAACGAGCGCAAGATCGTTATAGGCGAGGTGGTGCTGGATTACGATTGCTTCAGCGTAAGCAAGGGTGATAGGGTAGAGGAGCTGCCCCAAAAGGAGTTTTTACTGCTGTACAAGCTGCTTTCCTACCCCGGCAAAATATTCACACGCATACAGCTTATGGACGAGATATGGGGTGCCGACAGCGAAACAGGCTGGGAGACTGTGACCGTCCATATTGGCAGGCTGAGAAAGCGCTTTGAGGGCTGGGAGGAGTTTGAGATACTCTCCGTCCGTGGTCTTGGCTATAAGGCGGTGAAAAAGATATGAGCAGGAAAAGGCGTATAGAGGAGCGCAAAAACCGAATGTCGCTGACGGTGCTGTTTTCCGCTGTTGCGTTTCTTGTAATGTTCCTGTCCCTGAGCATAACTACGGCGGCGGTGTTTTTGCTTTATAAGATCGACCTGCTGCCGGAGACGGGCACCTCCTCCGGTGCTCTGTGGCTGCTTTCCTTTATGGCTATGGCAAGCCTTATCATCGGCACGGTTGCGGCGGTGCTGATAATGAAATTCCCCCTCAAGCCCCTTAACAGACTGATAAACAATATGAACCGACTTGCCGCAGGGGATTTCAAGACCCGTTTGCGCTTTGGTAAACGGCTTTCCTCTCTGCCCGCCTTCAACGAGCTTGAAAATAGCTTTAACAAGCTGGCGGCAGAGCTTGACAGCACCGAAATGCTGAGAAGTGATTTTATAAACAACTTCTCCCATGAGTTCAAGACCCCCATAGTTTCAATAGCAGGCTTTGCTAAAGTGCTCAAAAGGGGTAATCTCACCGACGAGCAGAGGGCGGAATACATCGGCATTATAGAGGAGGAGTCAATGCGGCTCAGCTATATGGCGACCAACGTTCTCAATCTGACCAAGATCGAGAACCAGACCATACTTACAGGCAAAAGCCGCTTTAATCTGTCTGAGCAGATACGCTCTGCGGTGTTGCTTCTTGAAAACGAGTGGAGCCGCAAGGGGATAGAGATAGAGCCCGACTTTGAGGAGTATGAGATAGAGGCAAACGAGGAGCTCTTAAAGCAGGTGTGGATAAACCTTGTGGATAACGCCGTAAAGTTTTCGCCCGAGGGCGGCAGGGTGGATATCGGCATCGTAAAGGACGGAGAGAGGCTTGTCGTAAGCATTACTAACGAGGGCGTGATACAGGAAGAGCATATAGACAAGCTGTTTCGCAAGTTCTATCAGGCTGACCGTTCCCATTCCACCAAGGGCAACGGCATAGGGCTTGCCATAGTAAAGCACGTGGTAGAGCTTCACGGCGGCACCGTTGCCGTTAAAAGCGCTGATGACAGGGTCACCTTCTGCGTTGCGCTCAAGACTGCGTGACGGTATACTTCGGATAAAAACAGGGACTGCCCCAAATGCCGAGCATTCGGAGGGCAGCCCTTTATCTATGCTTGGAGGAAACACGTCGAAAACTGCCTCCTCGAGCCTTTACCAAAAACATAGCTTTAAGAAGAAACGCCACTAAGCCTTCTCCTTAGAGGAGAAGGTGGCGCCGTAAGGCGACGGATGAGGTGTAGGCTGCGCAAGCAGCCGTTGTTTACGCTCACAGCCTTGGGAACAAAACGCCGTCCCGAGGACAGCTACACCTCATCCACCGACTCCGTCGGTCCCCCTTCTCCTCTGAGGAGAAGGCTTTTTGCCTTTGCCGTAAGTCAAAGAAAAAGAGCTTGGGGGGCGCATAAACACAACAAAACAGGGACTGCCCCAAATGCCGAGCATTCGGAGGGCAGTCCTTTATCTATGTTTGGAGGAAACACGTCGAAAACTGCCTCCTCGAGCCTTTACCAAAAACATAGCTTTAAGAAGAAACACCACTAAGCCTTCTCCTCTGAGGAGAAGGTGGCGCCGTAAGGCGACGGATGAGGTGTAGGCTGCGGAAGCAGCCGTTATCTCCGCTCACCGTTTAAAATCAGCACTACTTGTATGGCTTTCGCTACCCGTCCTGCACCTTGCCGTGATGTCTCTGCTCTGTATGAAAGCTTATGCTTTTCGCCTTGGGAACAAAACGCCGTCCCGAGGACGGCTACACCTCATCCACCGACTCCGTCGGTCCCCCTTCTCCTCAGAGGAGAAGGCTTTTTGCCTTTGCCGTAAGTCAAAGAAAAAGAGCTTGGGGGCGCATAAACACAACAAAACAGGGACTGCCCCAAATGCTGAGCATTCGGAGGGCAGTCCCTTCGTACTTTTGTGGTTTATTTAGACTTTTTTCTTCTTCTGACAAGCCAGATGATAAGCAGTACAATGCCCGCTATGCCGCCCAGTATGAGCAGTACGGGGAAGGCACCTGCGATAAACACGAGGAAGCCCTGACCGAATATGCCCAGCGCCCTCCAGCTATCGGAAAATGCTTTGCCGATGCGCTCGCCGAGGGTGGGGTCCTCCTCCTCTACAACGGTGTACTCTATCACCTCGGTAAGCTCAAGGCTCACGGTGGAGTAGCTGACCTTGCTGTCATACACGTTAAGCTGAGACTGATAAGACTCAATATCTGCAATAACGTCATAGAGGCTGTCCTGTATCTGCATTATCTCGTCCAGCTTTTCTGCCTTTTCAAGCATAGCCTCAAGGGCGGTCTTCTTAGCCTTCAGGGTGTCAAGACGGGACTTGATATCGTAATAATCCAGAGTTACGTCCTTAGTGGACTCGGAAAAGCTCGTCACGTTCAAAAGCCCCTCTGCCGTGTCCAGAAACTCGTCAAGCCTTTCTGCGGGTATGCGCATCACAAAGCGCCCCTGCCTTGCACTGCGTCTGCCGCCGGAAAGGGTCTCGCCCCCGTAGGTGTTGGAGCTCTCAACGTAGCCGCCCACAGCGCTGAGCTTTGCCTTAAGGGACTCAACTGCGCTGTCAAAATCCCTTGTCTCGCCGTAAAGACTCACGTTGCGTATTATCTTGGCTGTAGTGTTTACCTCGCCTATCTTGTCGCCGCCGCCGAGGGAACCGTCCACAACCACATTTTCGTCAGTGAACTCCATATCCTCTGCGGCGTTGCCCTTGTAGTCTGTAGCCTCACCGCCGCAGGCGGCAAGAGAAAAGACAAGCAAAAGCACCGTAATGCCAAGGCAAAGCAGACGTAAAAAGCGTTTGCTGTTCATAAAATGCTCCTTTCTCAGTCAATATCCTCTACCACGTGCTCGGGCGGCAGGTCAAGCAGCTTGGGGTTTTGCAGGTAAAAGCGCAGCAGCTTCAGCGCCGAGGCGTAGTAGTGGCCGTCACAGATGCGTTCATCCGTGGTTATCTTATAGTCTATATAGGTGCGCTGCTCCACTCTGCCGTCATCGGCAATGCGGTTCTCCTTATACTTTGCACCGTAGGACATAAACATCGGCACGTTGCCGAAATCGTACAGATGGTGGTATATGGGCGGTATGCCCAAAGAGCCCATAGAGGTTATAAACATAGAGCCGTGGAAGGGGCTGAGCTTTAGCAGTGATTTTGGAAGCAGTCCGAAATAATCCATGGTTTTGAGGAACCATACGGTAAACTTAAGAAACAGACCGGGGATATAGTTAAGCGCCTTTGCCGCTGAGTCGAAGGAGCTTTCCTCCTCCTTGTCTCTGTTCTCAGTTATCACACGGTTAAGCTCCTCGTATATCTGCGTGGCAGTCCAATCAGGCTCGGGAGTTATCTCCACTATAGTCTCCGTGGCGTTAAGGGTCAGCTCCTTCTTTATGGTCAGCATTATCTCGATGTTGTTCCGTGCAAATATCTTCTGCCTGCTGATAAAGCGGTTTATACCCGGACGTTGGGACACTACCCTCACATAGGCGGCGATAAAAACGTGCAGTGCGCCAAAGCCCTTAAGCCCCTCGGCACGCTTCTGCCTTATGTATTCGTCAAGCTTTGCCGTGTCCGTCCTGTCCTCGATAAAGTTGGTGGAGCTGTCTCTGTCGGGCATTATATAGGGCGCAACGTAGTTCATAGGGTCAAGGGTGCGCACCTTTCTGCCGTCCTTGCGGTCACCAAAACGGCGGCGCCTTTTCTTGCTCTTTGCCTTCTCTTCGGTGGCTGCTGCGTTGCTTTCCTTAGCCATGGCGTATCACCTCCGTAAAATGTAGGGCGGCTTTACACGGTCAGCTCGTAGTCCTCGCCCAAAAGGTCCTTTATAAGGCTGTCATATTCGTTGCCGATGGTGGTTGCGGCACTCTCCAGCTTCTCGCTCATTATCTGAAGCTGCTCACAGTATGCGGTATAGTAGTTGTCGTAGCCGCTTTCCCAGTTGCTGATAAAGGTGCGTGTGCGGCGCACAAGCTCGGTGGCGGCGGTCTTAAGCCCCGTGAATATAGTGCCAAGCTTTGCCCTGCTGTCACGGTAGCTGCTGCCCGTGGGCACCTTGTAGGTGTTTAACAGGGTGTCAAAATCGTTCAGTATGTCCTGCATCGTATCATAGGCGTTGCCAAGCTCGCCGTCAGCGTGAGTGTTAAGGTAAAGCAAGGCGTCCGTATCACCTGCGTAGACCTTGGTTATCGCCGTCTGGGTAAGGGTCACGCTGGCGTAGGGCAGGGAAAGCACAAGGTCGCCTGCACGCTTGTATATGGCAGACAGCGCAACCGGCAACCTGTCCCCCTCGCCGGTAAGGGCGGCAACCGTGTCAAACTCCTCCGCCGCCTTTACCTCGCTGTACATGGCAACGGCATTTATCAGAAACACCCCAAGGAGCAGGGCGGCACAAAGCGTTATAACTACACTTCTTTTCATTTTTGTTATTTCTCCTTTTTCTCAAGCGAAACACCCTCGGGCAAGAGGGCACTGTAATCCTTCCCATACTTTATCGTCTCCCTCACCAGCGTGGAGGATATCCACGACAAAGCAGGGTCAGCAGGGAGGATAAGAGTTTCCACCCCGCTTTTTTCAAGGTTCAGCCTGGCTATGGGCGACTCGTAATCAAAATCGCCGCCATTGCGTGCACTGCGCACTATAACGTCACAGCCCTCCTTCTCCGCAAGGTCTGCCACCCACCCGTCGCAGGCGACCACTTTTACGTTGGAAAGAGGCGCAAGCGCCGACCTTGCAAAGCCAAGCCGCTCCTCAAGGCTGAACATATACTTCTTCTCGCTGTTGTTGGTTACAGCCACCACCACGCCCTCAAAAAGGGCGGCGGTGCGCTTTATCAGGTCAAAATGACCTACGGTAATAGGGTCAAAGCTACCTGTGCACAGGGCGTTCATATAATATCTACCTCCGACCTGAGTATTGTCACATAGGTCTTGCCGTAGCGGTACACCTTGGCTGTATATCCGTCGGGAGGCGTGGGTATGCCGCCCTCGGCGCTCTCGCATAGGATTATAGCACCCTCGGTAAGCAGGTCTGCCCCACGGACACGCTTGATTATCTCATCCAGAAAGCCGTCCTTGTAGGGCGGGTCAAGTATCAGCAGTGAAAACTGCTCTCTCCCTGCATTCTGCTTTATATAGTCACGCCAATCGGCACAAACCGTTCTGCACTGAGAAAATAGGTTTGCCTTTATGCTGTTGGCACGTATTATCTCCGCCGCCTTGCGGTTGGAATCCACCACCACGGCTCTGTCTGCGCCACGGCTGAGAGCCTCCAGCGCAAGCTGACCGCTACCGCCGAAAAGGTCAAGAACCGTGCGCCCCTCTATATTGAACTGTATGGCTGAAAACATTGCCTCCTTAACACGCTCTGCGGTGGGACGGGTGTCCTCCCCGGGCAGGGTGGCAAGTCTCACGCCTCTTGCTTTACCTGTAATGATCCTCATAATATATCTCCGTTTAAAAACAACTATACTTACTCTACTGTATTATATCACCTTTCCTTAAAATAATCAATAACTAAATATTACCTGAAAATCCGTCTGCCACGCAATATATAGAAAAGCGCCTGAAAAAAACACAGCCGCACCTGCGCTATTTGCTAAGAAATGCGAGAAAAACGAAGAAAAAGCTAAGTTTTTTAAATTTTTTTGCAAAAAGGTATTGACAAACGGTTTATTTGTGCTATAATCACAGAGCGAAATAAATTACAAGATAACGGAGGAAATCCAAAATGTCCACTTTCATGGTAAAAAAAGAGGATGTTAGCCGCAAGTGGTATATAATTGACGCAGCTGATAAGCCCCTCGGCAAGGTTGCAGTTCTTGCAGCTACCATTCTTAACGGCAAGCATAAGCCCGAATATACTCCCCACGTTGACTGTGGTGACTGCGTTGTAGTTATCAACGCTTCCAAGGCTGTTCTTACCGGCAAAAAGCTCGATCAGAAGTATTACTACCGTCACAGCGGTTACGTTGGCGGCCTTAAGGCTACTCAGTACCGCACCCTGATGGCTACCAAGCCTGAGATGGCAGTTACCCTCGCAGTTAAGGGTATGCTTCCTAAGAATAAGATCGGCGCAGCCAGCCTCACCCGTCTCCACGTTTATAAGAACGAGGAGCACAAGCAGCAGGCTCAGCAGCCCGTAGCAGTTGAGGTTAAGTAAAGGAAAGGAAGGACTATAAGATATGTATACACCTAAGAAACCTTATTTTTACGGCACCGGCAGAAGAAAGTTTTCTGTTGCCCGTGTACGCCTCATCCCCGGCTCCGGCGCTATCACCATCAACAGCAGAGATATAGATGACTATTTCGGTCTTGACACTCTTAAGCTCGTTGTTCGTCAGCCTTTCGGCGTTACCTCTACCGAGGGTAAGTTTGACGTTGTTGTTTCCGTAAGCGGCGGCGGCGTTTCCGGTCAGGCAGGCGCTATCAGACACGGCATTTCCAGAGCTCTCCTTCAGGCTAACGATGAGTACCGTCCCCTTCTTAAGAAGGCCGGCTTCCTCACCCGTGACCCCAGAATGAAGGAAAGAAAGAAGTACGGTCTCAAGGCTGCAAGACGTGCATCCCAGTTCAGCAAGAGATAACTTTTTACTACGTATACCCGTGTGTTTACAGTGCGGTGGCAAGCTTTTTGGCTGCCGCCGCACTTTGTGCTTTTTACAAATATTTTTTAAAACAGGTAGATTATGAACACTGTAAAAACTAAAATAGCACTTGCGGTGGGCGAGTTTCTTGCCGCAAAGGGTGCTGTAGTCGAGGATATAGCAGGTCTCCTTGAGACTCCTGCGGACACTAAGAACGGCGACCTTTCCTTGCCCTGCTTCCGTTTTAGCAAGGCGCTCAGGATGGGTCCCCCTATGATTGCTACCCAGCTTAAGGAGGCGCTTGAGGGTGCTTTTTCCGAGGTAGAGAGGATAGATGCCGTAAGCGGCTATCTTAACTTTTATCTTTCTCCCGCCTTTTATACCGCCGCACTTGAGCGCATCGCCGCTGCGGAGTGTTTTGGCTCCTCTCGGGTAGGCGAGGGCAAGACCGTATGTCTTGACTTTTCCTCCCCCAATATTGCAAAGCGCTTCCACGTAGGGCATCTTGGCACTACCGCTATCGGCGGCTGTCTCAAGAACCTTTACGATTTCTGCGGCTACACTACCGTGGGCATCAACCACCTTGGCGACTGGGGCACCCAGTTCGGCAAGCTGATAGTCGCCTACAAAAAGTGGAGCAGTGCTGAGCGTGTTAAGGAGCGTGGCATAAAGGAGCTTGTGGATATCTATGTCCGCTTCTCTGCCGAGGCGGAGGCTGACCCTTCTCTTAATGATGAGGCAAGGGCGGCTTTCACCAAGCTTGAGAGCCTTGATGAGGAGTATCTCGCTATATGGCAAAGCTTTAAGGAGATAAGCCTTAAGGAGTATATGCGCACCTATGAGCTTTTGGGTATAGAGTTTGATTCCTATAACGGCGAAAGCTTTTATAACGATAAGATGGACGCTATCGTGGAGGAGCTGAGGGCAAAGGGACTACTCGTTGTGGATGACGGCGCTTCTATCGTCCGTCTTGACGATTATGATATGCCTCCCGCCATCATCCTTAAGAAGGACGGCTCCACCCTTTACGCCACCCGTGATATTACTGCGGCTATCTGGCGTAAGAACAACTATGATTTTCATAAATGTATATACGTTACCTCCGCCGGTCAGAGCCTGCATTTCGCTCAGTACTTCAAGGTGGTGGAGCTTATGGGCTATGACTGGGCAAAGGACCTTGTGCACGTGCCCTACGGTACCATGAGCGTTAACGGCGAAAAGCTTGCCTCCCGTACAGGCAACGTAATACTTCTTGATGACCTCTTTGCCGAGGCTATCGCCAAGGCTGAGAAGATTATTGAGGAGAAGAACGCAGGTCTTGCCGACAAGCACGCCACTGCTGAGGCTGTAGGCGTGGGCGCCATTGTTTTCGGCGCTCTGCGTGACGGCAGGATAAAGGACACCAACTTCGTTTGGGAGGAGGCGCTCAGCTTTGAGGGCAACACGGGTCCCTACGTGCAGTACACCTATGCCCGTGCCGCAAGCATCCTGCGTAAGTCCGAGGGCGAGGACAAGGCGTCCTACGCCGCTTACGCACCTCTCAAGGAGGAGAGTGGACTTGTAAAGCTGCTTTCTGCCTTCCCCGATAAGGTGCTTACCGCCCTTGGCGACCACGAGCCCTGCGTTATCGCACGCTTTGCGCTGGACGTTTGCGCAGCGTACAACCTTTTCTATCACAACTGCACCATACTCAAGTCCGAGGGCGAGGCAAGGGCGTTCCGCCTGACCCTTACCGCCGTTACCAAGCACGTGCTTGGCAAGTGCCTTGACCTGCTTGGTATGAAACGCACCGAAGAAATATAAGGAGGACACACAGATATGTCAGGACATTCCAAATGGAGTAACATAAAACATAAGAAGGAAAAGACCGACGCTCAAAAGGCAAAGGTCTTTACCAAGATAGGTAAGGAGATAGCCGTTGCCGTTAAAGAAGGCGGCCCCGACCCTACCAGTAATACCAAGCTCCGTGACCTTATCATCAAGGCAAAGGCAAACAACGTGCCTAACGATAATATCGAGCGCACCATTAAGAAGGCTGCAGGCGGCGACGGCGGCAACTATGATGAGATAGTATACGAGGGCTACGGCATCGGCGGCGTTGCCGTTATCGTTGAGACTCTTACCGATAACCGTAACCGTACCAGCGCCGACGTGCGTCACTATTTCGATAAGTTCGGTGGCAATATGGGCACCAGTGGCTGTGTATCCTTTATGTTCGACACCAAGGGCGTTATCGTTATCGAGGCTGAGGATGTTGACGAGGACAAGCTGTTTGAGGACATAGTAGAGTGCGGCGCAGACGATATGTCCAACGAGGGCGAGGTGTTTGAGATATATACCGACGCTGCCGAGGTTGGCTCTGTTGCCGAGGCTCTCGAAAAGCTTGGCTACACCTACGTTTCTGCCGAGGCAGAAAAGGTGCCTCAGAACTACGTTGAGCTCGCCGACGAGGAGCAGCTTGCCAAGTTCCGTAAGATGATAGATATTATGGAAGAGAACGAGGATGTGCAGAACGTATGGCACAACTGCGAGAACGCTTAGTGCGGTGAAATTCCCGTGGAGCGCAAAAATTGATAATTTTGGAACAGATAATGAAACAAAGGACGGCGATGAGCCGTCCTTTGTACGCTTATTTATATAATTTTTGCTTTGAACGAACCGTCGGCTCGCAGTACACACACCAAAGCCTTCTCCTTTGAGGAGAAGGGGGACCGACGGAGTCGGTGGATGAGGTGTAGCCGTCCTCGGGACGGCGTTTTGTTCCCAAGACTGTGAGCGTAAACAACGGCTGCTTGCGCAGCCTACACCTCATCCGTCGCCTTACGGCGCCACCTTCTCCTCTAAGGAGAAGGCTTAGTGGCGTTTCTTCTTAAAGCTATGTTTTTGGTAAAGGCTCGAGGAGGCAGTTTT
>JAFXEB010000019.1 GCA_017521025.1 Clostridia bacterium
ATGTTGCTGTAGCTCTTGTCCCAGCCTGCAAAGCTGTAGCCTGTCCTTGTGGGATTGGCAGGTGCGCTTGCAGAGGAGCCATAGCTTACCGTCTGCGTCTTAAGCACTGTGCCGTCCCAATCCTTGAAGGTCACAGTGTAGGATGGAGCACTAACATTTACATAAACGGTAGAAGTTGCGAGAACCTCATCGGTGTCAGAATCGTATAGTTTGATAGTCACGACCCCTTGACCTGCAGCTGTACCTGTTATAGTTAGAGGCATTATGTGATTGTTCCAGCTACCCCAGGAATATTTAAAGCAATTCCCCGTGGTAGTGCAATCCACATATATACTATTGGAGGCGGTGGTGCCCGAATAAGAAATGCTTATAGTGTGACTGTTAACGCCCACCAAGTTGAGATCGATCGAAGAAACAGACGGAGTTACACGAGGCTCATACACCATTCTGGCGGATGTGTCACAGCCACCCGTCCAGCCGCTGTTAAAGGTAAACGTCAGTGTGCCCTTATATTCACCCGGCTCGTTTCGTCTGATAGATATCCAGTTGTTGTCATTGTTGTAAGTGCAAGAATGCGCCACTTCGCCGTTGGGAGCATAAATGGTGAGCTTTGCGGTATATCCGCTGGTGTTGTAAGAATCAAACAGAGCACCTGTATTGGTATCGTACAGCTTATAGCAAAGATACAGCCATTCACCGGTACGAACGCTGTCCACGGAATCCCCCATGGCGGTATCGGACATCCATATATGCATAACGCTGTTGCGCTCCTGATCCGCCTGCTTTTTAGCAAGGTATTGCATAGATGCATAGCCGGATATCCCGTTATACGTAACGTGCGCCCAATCGCCAACACCTGTGCCTGTAGCCTTTGTTACAGTAACAGTTGCACCCGAAGGAATAGAACCAACAGCACTGAAAGAGGTTCCGTGACCGCTGCGAATTGTCAAGTCAAGGGTGGACGTGGTACAGACATAAGTACCTGCGTAGGCAGTAGAGCAGTTGCAATACCCCGGTGAAACAGAAGAGGGCGCAGACCTGACATAGGAAAACGAAGATCTCAGGGTAGCCTTCGATATGGTAGCACCCCAACGGATAATGCAGTGACCGTCGCTGTTGCAGTCCGTATATGTAACGGTATCGCCATTGACTTCGGTTACATAGATAGAATGATTGTTGTTTTTATACCTGACTATATCACCTGCCTTAAGGCTGTCCAATGCTGAAGGCGAGGTGTTTGTATACCATCCGTTTGCATTGTTTCTCGGATTATAGCCGGTTGCATCGTATCCAAGCTTTTCCGCATACCCCATACACTGCCACGATAGCTGAGTGCTACCCGGGCAAAAGCCGTTACAGGTCTGCTTAGACGTACCCACTACGCCGTGCTGACTGCACGGCGTTGATGTATATCCATTTTGATTGTTTACCGAATTAGAAGAACCGGGATTGCCGGCGTGGTTCCAATACTTTCCATGAGGAAATTTTGCTTGAAGCTCTGCCAGCGACAAGCCCGTACTTGCAGCCTCTGCTTCAGTTGCAAAAGAAGGAAGCATTGCCACGCAAAAACAAATGATGAGAAGTGCGCTTAAAACACGATTAAAGCTTTTTTTCATAACCTTGTCCTCCAAAATTTTTTTGTGTGTTGTAAAACATCCCAATTTTTGTAGCCGGCCTTTTGCCGTTTACATATTACAAAACTCTCGGAAGCTTTCTTTTTCGCACAAAAGTAGCCAAAATTTTATAACTGCTTTATACGAAAAGAATTAGGCGGTTTTCTGAATAAAAACAATGGGGGAAAGGGGGCGTGGCAGGGGTGGTGGCAAAAGAAGGAGAACGAAGGGGGCACGGTGCATAAAGGGCATATTTATATCATTATTTATGTACAAAGCGCTTTGTTTGCGCAGATTTTGTTATTATTTAGGATTGACTTGGGGAGAGTTTTAGTGTAAGATTCTATATAGAATCGAGTGATAAGCTATATTTACTTTACCGAAGGAGACTTTTATGAAAAGAATTACGGCATTACTTTTGAGCCTTGTTATGTGCCTTGGTCTTTGCACCTTTACCGCAGGGGTAGCAGGTGCGGCGCTTGCCAACGTGGCAGGCAGTGCAGACTATAAGGGCACCGAGGGCGACGACAACGGCACCAGCGGCAACTATTGCGACACCCCTATCGGTAGCTGGCTCAGCTATCATGACGGTAAGCTTAATGACGGCGTTATTCCCACCGCAGATTCAGAAACCACCAAGGGGCAGAACGTTGAGATATGGAACGCTGCACAGGCGGCAGGCAATAACACAGTTGTTTTCAAGTTTGGCGAGGCTATCGACGTAAAACAAGTCAACGTTTATATGAACGATAGAGACAACAACGAAAACTGCGGTTATCCCACCAAGATAGAGATATACGTTGGCAACAGCGAGAGCATGTCTTCCGCTACCCTTATGGGCGAGGCTACCACCACCGACACAGGCTATGTAAGAAATTACAGCGTAAGCGGCAGTATTACGGGCAGCTACGTATTTATTTACTTTACCGTGGGGGCGCAGTGGAGGATCACCCTCTCTGAGGTAGAGATAATGGCACCTTCCACCGCATCGGGTGCTACTACCCTTTCTGCGCCCGTGATATCGGGCAACCTCAGCCGTATGGAGACCTTTGAGCCTCCCGTTATCAGCTGGAAGGCAGTTGAGGGCGCAGTAAGCTATGACGCATACATAGACGGCGTGCTGACCACCACGGGCATCACGGGCACCAGCTACGTACCCGATATGGACCCCAGAGTGGATTACGGCAGCAATACCAGCTACACCAAGGTACAGATAAAGGCAAAGGGTGACGGCGTTAACTACGCTGACTCTGCCCTTTCCTCATCCTACAACTTTTTCTATGTAGAAAAGCCTCTTGACCTCAGGGGCAACAGAGTTACCTCTGCTGACGTGATAATCGACCCCGGTCACGGCGGCAGCCAGCCCGGTGCCTGCAACGGTACCCGTCAGGAGAAGGATGACACCCTTGCTATGTCCCTTAAGCTGGGCGAGAAGCTTGAAAAGCTGGGATATACCGTAGCCTTCTGCCGTATAGAGGACGTGGATGACGGTCTTATGAGCCGTGCCGCCAAGGCAAACGCAGGCGATTTTGATATGTTCATCTGTATCCACCGTAACTCCTACAACTCATCTGCCAACGGCGTTGAAACTCTTTACGAGACGAACGACGCCCTTGACAAGGCTTTTGCACAGGCTATACAGAACAAGTTTGTTGCCCTTGGCATCTTCACCGACAGAGGGCTTAAGCCCAGAGACAACCTTGTTGTCACCAACAACGCCCGTGACGACCTGCCCACCTGCCTTGTAGAGCTTGGCTTTATCGACACCGTAAAGGACAACACCGCCTTTGACACCTATTTTGACGAGATAGCGCTGGCTATGGCTGAGGGCTGTATGACCTATCAGGGCAAGCGCTTTGACACCGCAGGTACCCTTACCGCCGACGGTGTTGACTACGCCTACACGGGCACCACCCTTAACATAAGCGCAAGCACTGCCGACATCAGCTTTAAGCTTGGCAACGGCTACGGCATAAGCAGCATCACCTGTACCGACGGCGCAGGCAGCTACGCACCCGTATACAGCAAAGGCGGCATGGCAGACTTTGTTGCCTCTGCAAGTGGTAGCTTTACCGCCCGTGCCGAGGCAGCCGTAAACGGCACTGTTACCACCACTCTTAAGTTTGTGAACGGCTTTGGCGCAGAGAAGACTATAGCTGTTATCACCAGCCCTGCCGTTAAAGCAGACCCCTTCACCTTTGCAGAGGGCGCCGACAAGGAAAACGTAAGGGTTGACAGCGGCAAGGGTTATCTCAGCTTTGGTGCCGGTGCTATGAACGCAGATGCTGTTATGGCTCTCTTTGCCGATACAGATATGAGCATTGCAAAGCCTGACGGTACCGCCGCCAAGGGCCTTGCCTCTACAGGCTGTGTTATCTCCACCACCGTAAACGGCGTTACCTCCACCCTTACCCTTGTGGTTTACGGCGATATCGACGGTGACGGCACTACCTCCACCACCGACTATCTCAGTCTGAGAGGTCACCTGACGGGCAGTACCCCTATCAGGGGCGTTGGTGCCGCTGCGGCAGACGTTTCCAGAGATGACGACCTTTCCTCCGCAGACCTGCTTATATTCACCCTTGATATAAAGGGCTGAGAAAACAAAGAACTAAAGTCTTAATAACAGAAAAAGCGAGGCGCTACAAATGGCGTCTCGCATTTTTTGTTATGATATTTCCCATGGAAAGGAGCAGGGCAGGACTTACTGCACTGCCCGAGGGGAACTGTGCCCGTCTAAAACCCCTTTATCAGTCCTGCATCATATCTTAGCACAAGGGCGGCGTCGAGGGAGCTGATACGCCCGTCACCGCTTGGGTCTGCTACGGCAAGGGCGGCTACCCCGAATATGCCCAAGGCGGCATCTGACCGCAGTATCAAAGCGGCATCCAGTGCGTTTACTTTGCCGTCGGCGTTTACGTCGCCCATAGCGCTTTGCGCTACGAGTATACCTGCGGGCAGGTCAGATGCGCTGCTTGCCCTGACGCAGTTTTCAATCCCCTGCCCTGCGGCAAGGGAAAAGACACTGCCGCCGTATACGTTGCCTGCAGCTACGCTGTCCTTGAGCGACGCTATACCCTCCTCGGCGCTTTCGCACTTACCGCAAAGGCCGCCGGACATAGCGCCGCCGCCTGTGCTACCCAAGGCGATACAGCCCTCCATAGTCGCCACGGCACCTGCGCCCACGGCGCCCACCGTGCCGAGCACGCCGCCTGCGGCTGTTTTTTCTACGTTTACGTCCCCGTAGGACAAGCAGTCATTGCAAGCAGACAGCGCACTGCCGCTGTCACATTTGGCGGAAAGGGCACCCCCTACACCGCCGCCTATGGCACCGTAGTTACCCGATGCCCTGACTGTGCCGTACACGGTACAGCCCTCTGCCACGGTGCGGCTGTGGGCTACGGACGCTCTGGACTCGGCGTTGCCGAAGATACCGCCAACGTAGAGGTCGCCCTTTACCCTTACCCGTGCTGTGCAGTCCTTAACGCTGACGTGTGCGTTCTTACCAAAGCTTGCGGAAAGGGCAAGCCCCACAACGCCCCCCGTATAGGAAGTGCCGTTGATACTGCCGCTCACAAAGCAGTCCTCCACAGCCGCCGTTCCCTGATAGGCGTAAAGCCTGCCTACCAGCAATGCGGAGTAGTTGCCGCCTTCAACGGTGGCGCCCTCAAGGCTCAGATTCCTGACCGAGCCGTGGGTAACACAGCCAAAAAGTCCGCTGTAGTCACCGCCGCCGCTTACGGACAGACCGCTTATTATGTGCCCCTTACCGTCAAAGCTCCCCGAAAAGGGACGTGACGGGTCCGTGCCGATGGGCGTATGCTCACCGCTAAGGCTTATGTCATTTTCGAGAAATACTGCTGTACCTTCCATGCTGTCGCCTGCTGCCACACGGGCAGACAGTGCGGCAAGGTCGGCGGCGGTCTTTATATACACCGTCTCCTCGGCGGCGGCGGTGGGAGCACCCCACGCCAAGGCAAGGAGGGACAGCAATACACAAGCAATACGTTTCATAAAAGCTTTTCCTGCCTTTCTGCACCTATATTGTAGCACAGAGGGCTTTTTTGTGCAAGTGCTTTATTGCCCCTCTCCGCCGTCCCACAAAAGCTCCTCTGCCCCCTCCTGCAGTAAAGGGCGCAGAGCGTGGACCGCAAGGGGCAGTGCAAAGGGCTCGGGACGCTCGTTAAGAGTGCGCCCCTGATAGTAGAACACCGCCCCCATAGGACTTATGTAGAACCGCTCGGTATCAAAGCGGCGGCGTGCTATGGCGGCGTAGTCGGAGTATAGCGGTAGTGAAAGCGCCGCCGCTTTTTCATCTATTCCCTTTAGTATCAAAGGCAAAAGCTTCTTTTCCGCCCTCTTTTGAAACATCCGACCCGGCTTTATAAGGGTGCCGCCCTTTACGCTCCACAGAAACGGCAGGCGATGTATGCGCCGTCCGTTGCCGTCCGTCACCGTAGCGTCGATATAAAAGGAAAGTACCCCTGCGCTTTGGTGGCAGAGGACGGTGTTGAGTCCGCCGCCATAGGGCGCACCGCCCCCACGGCTTGCGGAGGCGGCAAGCAGCTTTGTGCCTGCGTAATGCAAAAAGCCTTTTTTAAGCCTCTCTGTATAAGCGGAAAGCCGTTTCCCAAGGGCGCTGTCCGTTCCACCGTCAAGGACGGGCAGGCTTAGCTTGATAAACGCCGCACCCTCCCCAAGCACATGCCTTTCTGTCTCTATTCTTATGCTCTGTGTCATATCCTCTCATCCCCTTTATATCAAGGATATGCAAAGGCGGCAGTATTATTTCAGCTTTTCACGCCTGCCGAGGGTCTTTTTGGGTATGGCAAGCAGAAAATCCTCCATCCCACGCAGGCTGAAGGGATAGAGAGGTACCATATATCCCACGCCGAAGCTTTGCTTTTTCAAAAGCGCCATAACAGTGAGACCGAAGGCGAAAAGCAAGCCGTACAGACCGCCGCCGTAGGCAGCAAAAAGATAGATATAGCGGAGCACTGTTATGGAATTGCTGAGAGCAGGGACGATAAAGCCCGCCGTTTCGGAAAAGGCTACTATGATAAGCACCGAGGTGCCTGCAAGCCCCGCCTTTACCGTGGCATCGCCTACCAACAGTGACGCCACGAGTCCCACCGCATCACCTACCCCTCTCGGCATACGGACACCCACCTCTCGTATTATCTCAAAGGCGGTGAGCATTATGAGCATCTCTGCCATAAAGGAAAGCTTTATGTCCTTTTCCATCTCCATAAGCGAATCCATAAGCACCGAAGGCACAAGTCCCTTGTCGTGGTACACGGCGGCTACAAATACCGCAGGCAGCAGCAAAGAGGCAAGGAAGGCGAAAAACCTGAGAAAGCGCATAAAGGTAGCGTACCAGAATGGCTTGAGATAGTCCTCCGCCGACTGAATGCTCTCGGCAAAAACGTAGGGAGCAGTCAGCACAAAGGGACTGCCGTCGCAGACCACCCCTACCCTGCCCGACAGGAGCTTTGAGGCTACTTTGTCTACCTTTTCGCTACTGCCGAGAGTGGGAAAGAAGCTCCCTCTTGGACTGAGCATCAGCTCAAGGTTGCCACTGTCCACTATACAAGCGGCGCCGTTTTTAAGTCTGTTTTCAAGCTTTGAGATTACCCTTGGGTCAGCCCTCCCCTCCATATACACCAAAAACACCTTGGTGTCGGTGAGCTCGCCCACGAAAAGCTGTTTGACCCTGAGGCTTTCGTGGCGGATGATCCGCCTGAGTGCCGCCACGTTCCCCTCCCCGCTTTCGGTAAAGCCTGCCTTGGGGCCCTTTACGGTAACGTCGCTGTCGGGCTCGGACACACTGCGGTAGGAGAAGTCGTCAGCAGGCGCTACCGTCAGGTACAGCCGGTCGGTCTCTACAGCCACAAGGGCGTTGCCGCCCATTATCGCCTTCACCCATGAGTCGGGGTCCGTGGCATCTATAAGGGCGGCGCATTGAAGCAGGCTGTCAAAGCCGCCCGCAAAATCCTTGCCGCCGTTTTTGACTATGGGCGACACAATGCGGTCGGAAAGGTATTTTCGGTCACATATACTGCGGATATAGTAAACGCAGGCAGTAAAGCCCTGCTTGCTTATTCGCCTTTCGGTAAAATCGGTGGAGGCACCAAAGCGTCCTTTAAGCTCTGCGCTGAGGGCGTCTATGTTTTGGGGATACACGGGCAAACCTCGCTTTACACATTTGTCGGTATAGTGAGTATTGCCGTGACTGTCAAAAAATATTCTGCAAAAGTGAGTACCCCTTATTGACTTTAAGAGGGGGTGCGTGTATAATTAAGTTGGAGTATGAGCATACTCCAAGTGATGTATAAAGAGGCATGAGCTATGAAAATATTACGTATTATTTTTTGTATATTATCCGTTATCCTCGTAGCGGCTATGGTAGTCGCTTGCGTGGCTATAGCCAAGGACGGGGACAGCAGTACAGAGGATAGCTCCTCTTTCCCCACAGAGTCCTCGGCGTATTCTGAGGAGGCGGCTTCCTCCGAGGAGGAGAGCAGTCAGATATACAGCTCCGAGAGCGCAGAGAGCACTGAGAGCTCTGAGGAGAGCGTAGAGAGCTCTGAAAGCTCTGAGAGCTCGGAGGAAAGTGTGGAGAGCGTGGACAGCTCGGAGGAGGCTCTGGAGAGCATCCCCGACAGCTCTGCGCCCGAGAGCTCCGCACCTACGGGCAACACAGACCCCATAACCACTGCACCGAGCGGCGTTTCTGCCAGCGAGGGAGATGTGTTCTTTAACGATTCTGTATTCGTAGGTCATTCGGTAATGGTGCACTTCTCCAACAGGGTCAACGGCTGGCGCACCTCTGTTGCTCCCGACTTTTTGGGTAATGCGCTGTTTTGCTGCAGCAGCAGCTTCAGCTTTTACAATAACGAAAACCAGACCCCTGACGAGAGCGACAACGTACTGCCCAAGTACCGTGGTCAGCCCTATAATATTGAGGACCTGCCCTCTGCTACGGGTGCAAAGCGCATCTTTTTGGGGCTGATGGGGCTTAACGACCTTGCCATGGTGGGCACGGCCGACACCTGCGGCAGGGTGGTTGCCGACGAGGCGATACGCTGTATAGAAAAGGTCAAGGAGAAGAACCCCGACGTGGAGATCGTTGTACTCGCATCCACCTACCTTACCAGAGACGTTTCCTACAAGCGCCTTAATAACAGGAATATGAGCCTGCTTAACTCCTATGTCCTTGACTACTGCAACCTTAACGGCATCGACTTTATCGACGTGGCTACCCCTCTCTGTGACGGTGACGGCTATCTTGCGTCGGTATACTCCAGCGACAACTACTGCCACCTTGTGAAGCAGGCGTACTACATCTGGATAGATGAGCTGAGAGAGTACGCAGCCGCAAAGCAGGCAGGCACCTGGGAAAACCCCAAGGCTATACCCCTTTTCAATAAATAAAACAAATAAAAGTCAACTATTAAAGAAAGGTATTTTTGTATTATGAAAAAGATTTTTGCTATCCTTCTTGCAGTCCTTATGGCACTTACCGCACTTACCGCTTGCGGCGGCAGTGACGCTGAGAGCAGCTCCTCTGCATCTGAGGCTGTTTCCGAGACCGAGTCTGTTTCCGACGCCGGGTCCGTATCCGACGCTGAGTCTACCCCTGTAGCTACAGACCTTAACGGTGCCAAGGCGGCTATTACCGCCCTGCTTTCCACCACCGACGTTTCTGAGATGCCTGCCAACGCTATCTATGACGACACGGGCATCAACCCCGAGGACTTTGAGATAGGCTACTGGATCTGCGAGAGCACAGGTATGTCTGTTGAGACCGTTGCGGTTTACAAGGCAAAGGACGAGGAGAAGGGCGCAGCAATACGCACCCTGCTTCAGAACAAGCTTACCAGCCTGCAGAGCCAGCACAAGGACTATCCCCCTGTAGAGAACTACAATATGACCCTTGCCGCTAAGATCGGCGGTAACGGTGTGTACGCATATATGGTTATATCCCCCAACGTTGACGCTGTTGTTGCCGCTATAAACGGCGTGATTTCTTAACAGCAACAGAGGCGGTTTTTTAAAGTGGAAAAGAAAAGCAAAAGAAGTGCGTGGCTGTGGATAATACTCTGCCTGCCTATGGTGTTTATGGTGTATTACTTTATCACCCTCTCGGGCGGTGACATAGACACGGATAAGGTCTCGGCAGTAGAGCTTACCCTGCCCGATGGCGACGTTCTCTCTCTCACAGACAGGGCGGATATTGAGTTTTACGTTGATCTGTATCTTGAGGCGGACCCCCTTGCCGCACCCTTGCGTGAGGTTGACGGTGCAAACGCAGTTGAGGTATACATAAGGCGTACCGACGGCAACGTGATATTCACCCTTTACCCCGAGGTAAACACCAACGGCTGTTTTTTCAAAAACTCTGACGGCAAGTATTATGCACTGCTGTCTGCCCACGCAAAGAGCCTGTTGCAGAGGACTGAGTGTGCCTTCGTTTATGACGAGGGCGGCTACGCTTTGCCTGAGCTGATGTTTGTTACGGGCGGCGGCAACCAGCCCATAAAGCCTACGGATTACACTTGGCAGTACAAGGATATTGCAGGAAACACGGTGGATTACACCGCCGCAGAAAAGGCTACTGATACCCAGTTTTTCAGCTATTACTCCAATATCGGCTGTACCTTCCGCTTCTCTGCAGAGCCTGACAGCTACACTGTGGCTTTCTACGAGGAGGACGGAAACGCTTTGTCGGTTACTGACCCCTCGGGTCTTATCTTCACCTCCGACACCAAGATAAAGGCTAAGATAGAGGCGACATGGGCATCCAAGGGTAAGGCACTTGGAGGCAGTGCAAGCTATGAGTTTGATCTGTTTTACGATATTTTGCCCAAGCTTACTCAGTCTGCCAGCAGCGCAGAGATAGGCGATGTTATCTACGTTACCTTCCGCCACCTGAGTGAGTCTGAAAGCATCAGTCTGGACACCCAGCTTGTTACGTCCCCGCTCAAGGTGCTGTATAAGGAGGACTACGCTTATGTAATGCTTCCTGTCAGCGCAAAGAATACCGCAGGCGACTATACCCTTAAGTTCACTGTGGGCGATATAAGCGAGACCTTCACCCTGAGCGTTACCACGCCCGAGGGTAACCTGTGCAGGGCAAGGATGGATACCGAACTGTATACCAAGTATCTGTCACCCGACTCTATTGCAAGATACGATAACCTGATGCAGGTATGGTGCGCTATGGAGGGCGTTGATATGATAGAGGCAGGCGCCGCCTTTGGCAAGCCTGTGGATACCGCCGCCCTTTACGGCTACGGCAGTTATATGTCTGTCAATGACGTGCCCCCCTATTTCTACCTTGAAAGCAATGACTACAGCCTGACCAAGGGCGCAAGCATAAAGTCTGCCCAGCGTGGCACCATAATCTACGTAGGTGAGGACGAGCTGATGGGCAATATGGTGGTTGTAGACCACGGCTTTGGCGTTTTGTCTCACTACTATAACGTGGGCAAGGTAAGCGAGGGCAAGATCGTTGGCACAACGGTGCAGAAGGGCGAGATAATCGGCACTGCCGACGTCAGCGGTATGACCTACAAGAACGGCGAACAGGCTGAGCCTATGCTCCGCTTCGGCATCTCCGTAAACGGCGTTTTCGTAAACCCGGAGGTTTTTTTCAAGGACGGCGTTGATATAGGCTGAGCCGCTTGAAGCGAGCTCGGTCGCAGAAATAAAAACAGCGAGGCTGTAAGGAAACAACAACTTCCTTACAGCCTCTCTTTTTGTTATTTTACTTCTTTTCGGCGAGGAGCTTATTCAACTCCTCCATAAACGCATCCAGATCCTTGAACTGCCTGTAAACAGAGGCAAAGCGTACATACGCAACCTCATCTATATCCTTAAGGCGGCGCATAACCATCTCACCTATATAGGAGGTAGGTATCTCGTTATGAAGAGAGTTTTGCAGTGTGCGCTCTATGTCGTTAACGATGCTCTCCATCACGTCCTTGGAGACCTTGCGCTTATCGCAGGCACGGATGATGCTGGAAAGCAGCTTGTTTCTGTCGTATGCCTCTCTGGAATTGTCCTTCTTCACCACTATCATAGGTACATCCTCAATGATCTCGTAGGTGGTAAAGCGATGCTGACAGTGTAGGCACTCTCTGCGACGGCGGATAGAGGTATCCTCGGCAGTGGGACGGGAGTCAACAACCTTGCTCTCGGGGTGGGCACAAGCGGGACATTTCATATCACATACACCTCATTCTTCTAAGTACTTACCCTGCAGGGCTTGTATAACAAGTATATTATACCACAAAATATATGCTTTGTAAAGAAATTATTTAATATTTATGCAAAACATTAAGGGTCGGCTACAGCTATCGCCTGCCCTTGCCGCCCTTTTTGCCGTAAGCGGCACCCTTGCGGATATCGCCCCTTGCTCCCTTTGCGCCCTTTGCGCTCTTTTCGCTCTTGTAGGCAGGGGCGGCTTTCTTTGCCGCAGGCTTTTCGATCCGCTTGCCCCCGTGGGGCAGAAGCACGCCTATCAGGTCGGTGCGGTGCGCCATCTCAAGCGCCTTCCGAACAAGGGGTGCGTTTTCAGGCTTATAGGACTGGAGCAGTGCTCTTTGCAGCCGCTTTTCCTCATAGCTTTTGGGGACGTAGACCTTCTCCATGGTGAAGGGGTCAAGTCCCGTATGGAACATACAGGTAGATGCGGTGCCGGGGGTGGGATAAAAATCCTGCACCTGCTCAGGGTTGAGCTTATTCTCCTTCAGATACAAGGCAAGCTCTATGGCGTCCTCAACCCTGCTGCCGGGATGGGAGGACATAAGATAAGGCACAAGATACTGCTCCTTACCCATAGACTTTGTAAGCTCATAAAATCGCTTTTGAAACCGCTTATACACCTCGAAGGAGGGCTTACCCATATATTTCAGCACGTTATCCGAGCAATGCTCGGGCGCAACCTTAAGCTGACCGCTTACGTGGTTTGCCACAAGACGCTTGAAAAACTTCTCGTTTTTGTCGCAAAGCAGGTAATCAAAGCGTATGCCACTGCGGATAAAGACACGCTTTACACGGGGTATCTTCTCAAGCTTTTCAAGCAGTGCTACGTACTCGCTGTGGTCGGCGTTCACATTCTTGCAAGGCTTGGGGAACAGACAACGCCTGCCCACGCACACGCCCCCCTCCTTCTGCTTAGCACAGGCAGGGTGACGGAAGTTAGCGGTAGGGCCGCCCACGTCATGGATATAGCCCTTAAAATCGGGCATGGCGGCGATAAGCTCTGCCTCCTCAAGCACGCTCTTTTCACTGCGGGAGCAGACACTGCGCCCCTGCACGTAGGTCAATGCGCAAAAATTACAGCCGCCAAAGCAGCCACGGCTGTGGGTAATGGAAAACCTGACCTCTGCTATAGCAGGCACTCCGCCTGCCGCCTCATAGGATGGGTGGTAGGTGCGCATATAGGGGAGCGAATACACCTCGTCAAGCTCCTTACGGGTGAGCGGCGGCATAGGTGGGTTCTGCACTATCTTAAAGTCGCCGTATTCCTCGCAGACCGCCTTGCCGCTTATGGCGTCCATATTATCGTACTGCACCTTAAAAGCCTTTGCATAGGCCGTTTTGTCGCTCTTAAGGGTATCGTAGTCATAGGTGTCCACAAAATCGTAATGAGGGCTCTCCTCCTTGGGGCACCTGTACACCGTGCCACGTATATCCTTGAGCTTGTGGACGGGCACGCCCTTGTCCAGCAGGAAGGCTATACGGCGCATAATGTTCTCACCCATACCGTAGGCAAGCAGGTCAGCGGTGCTATCCACAAGTATACTGCGGCGCACCTTGTCAGTCCAGTAATCGTAATGGGCAAAACGGCGGGTAGATGCCTCGATACCGCCGATAACTATGGGCACGTCGCCGTACGCCTCACGGATGCGGTTGCAGTATACGATTATCGCCCTGTCGGGTCGCTTACCTGCCACTCCGCCGGGGGAATAGTAATCGTCGCCCCTGCGCTTTTTAGCGGCAGTGTAGTGGGCAACCATGCTGTCTATATTGCCGCTGTTTACAAGAAAGCCAAGACGCGGCTTGCCAAAGCGGCGAAAATCTCTGTCGCTTTTCCAGTCTGGCTGAGAAAGGATAGCTATACGAAAGCCCTCCGCCTCCAACACACGGGATATTATAGCGGTGCCGAAGGACGGGTGATCAACGTAGGCGTCGCCCGTAACGAGAACAAAATCCGGTCTTTCCCAACCAAGTGCGGTCATCTCCTCTGCGCTTATGGGCAAAAACGGCATATACACCCCTCCTCTTTTGTGGATTAACAAAAGCATTATACCATATACGGCAGAAAAGCGCAAGTACCTTATTGTGTCTTGCTCAGTCTCTGCTTTTTTTGACAAAGGCTGTCACCACTGCCATCCGCCTTGCATACTATAGTAGAGAACGGCAGGGCGCTTTGCCCCGCCTGTCTACGATTATTCAGGAGGATATAATATATGGGCGAAAGAATGAACTACCAGTCTCAGAACTGCGGCAAGACCTCCGACAACGTTTGCTGTATCACCGCAAATAAGATCTTTGATTCTGCCAAGGACAAGGATTGTCTGGAGGATATAAGGGTATACCTTTGCGAGTGCGCACAGGAGGTAATCGACCATGCTACGGCAGTGCGCTGCAAGGGCGCCGAGGTCATCACCACCGATATCACCATCGACCCCGTTCCATTTAACAAGGGCTTCTATCAGGTACTTATAAGGTACTATCTCTGCATCAAGGTAGAGGTCTGCGTTTGCGGTAAATCCTACGAGGTGAAGGGGCTTGCAGTATATGACAAGAAGGTAATACTTTACGGCAGTGAAAAGAACGTAAGTATCTTTACCTCCGACCCCGAAAACAACGGCTTTTGCAAGCTGCCCCCCGAGCTTAAGTGCGACAGCGAGCCTACTCTCCCCACCGTTGTGGTGGAGGTTGCCACTCCCATCTGTCTTGACGTAAAGCTTGTGGAGAGATGTAAGTGCTTTGGCAACTGTTGCTGCAATATCGACAGCCTGCCCGACAGCATCAAGGGCAAGTTTGACGGCTGTCTTGTGGACGGCATGGGCGTTAATGAGCTGTTTGTCTCCGTGGGCATCTTCTCCGTTATCCGTATGGAGCGTCCCGTACAGCTTGTACTGCCTGCCTCCCGTTTCTGCCTGCCCGAAAAGGACAGCACTCCTGCCATCAGCTCCTCTGACCCCTGCAACGTTTTCGGCAGAATGCACTTCCCTATGGATGAGTTTTTCCCCTACGCTGAAGGCGGCGACTGCTGCGGCGGCAACGGTGGCGGCAACGGTGGAAACGGCGGCAGAGGCGGCTGCTGCAAGTAAAGCCCACACTGCAAGAGAAATGCCCCGATTTGCGCTGTAAAAAAGCAAATATCCCCCACGGCTTTATGCCGTGGGGGATAACTGTTTATGCCTTGTCAGAGGCCAAAGTGATTACTTTGACTTCTTAGCAACAACTACGCCTGCCATAGCGATAACTGCAAGGATAGCGAACACTGCCATGCCTGCGTCACCGGTGTTGGGCGTATCAGACTCGGTCTCGGAGGAATCAGCCTCAGACTCGGACTCTGCCTCGGAGGAGTCAACGGTGGATTCAGCCTCAGAAGAATCAACGGTGGACTCAGCCTCAGAAGAATCAACGGTGGACTCTGCCTCAGAAGAATCAACGGTGGACTCAGCCTCGGAGGAATCTTCCTCGTTCTTGGTGTACTGAGCGGTAACGGTCATATCCTCGGTAACAGCGTCAAACGCCTTGTCCCAACCGGTGAAGGTGTAGCCCTCTACCTCGGGAGCGTTGGGTGCTATTGCAGCCTCGCCGTCCTTAACGGACTGAGTCTCAATGGTAGTGCCGTCCATACCTACGAAGGTAACGGTGTGAGCTACTACGTAGTTTACGTTAACGGTGAGAACGGTGCTCTTGCCGCCGAAATCGTCAACAAGCTGGAGGGACATAGTCTGGGTGCCTGCCTCTGCAGCGGAAAGCTCAAGAGTGTAAGCGCCCTTGTAGGCGGTCTTGTAACCTTCGGGTGCAGTTGCATCCTGATAACCGAGAGCAGTAACAACATCATCGTCAATGCGGTTGAGAGAAGCGATGCCAAGTGCGCCTGCAAGCTCATAGCTTATCTCGACAGACTTATCTTCGCCAACTACAGCCTCGATGTTTACTACTATCTCGGTGCCCTCGTAGTTATACTCGTCGTCGCCAACCTTAACGGTACCTACGTTGTCTATCTTCTTACCCTGATAAACCATAGCGCCCTTTGCGATAGCGAGAGCGATAGCATCAAAGTTTTCGTCAAACGCTTTGTTATCATCTACGTTATCAATGAATGCAAGCTCAACGAGGATGCAGGGGATGGTATCAGCAACGTTGTTGGTAACAACAAGGTTGTCTCTGGGCTTAAGGCCTCTGTTGTTTGTGAGGTTAAGGGCTGCAAGCTGATCCTGAACAGCCTGTGCAAATGCCTTGTCGGTATTGTCGCCTGCCTCGTAAAGGGTCTCTATACCCTTAGCCTGACCGTTGAATGCGTTACGGTGTACGCAGATGAAGAGGTCGAAGTCGCCTGCGTTTGCCTTTGCGGCACGGCTCATAAGACCGTCATCAACGTCCTCTATACGGCAGAATGCAACGGTGTAGCCGAGCTTTTCAAGGGTCTCACCCAGCTTAAGAGACATAGCGAGGGTATCGTCCTTCTCCTGCCTCTCGGTGCCGTCCTCGAGGGGGAGGCATGCGCCGGGCTGGCTGCCGCCGTGACCGGGGTCGATAAGTATGTCTGCAGAGGTAACTCTGTTGCCTCTGAGATCAAGAGGCTTTTCAACGTAGAAGAAATTGTAGGAATCGGAAAGAACGGAGTCGCCGTAGAAGTCGCCGTCACCCTTTGCTACTATCTGAACCTTGGTGTAGCTGGTGTTGCTGCCGTATGCAACAACGGGATCCATATCGGGGGTGTAGGTGGTCTCGGTGATGTCCTCTGCTGCGAGGATACCGTTGATATATGCGTCATAGCCTACTGCGCCTGCTACTGCTTCCCAGGTGATAACGGGAGCCTCGAAGGTCTCCATCCTGTCAAGGTTGCCGGAAAGAGAAGGTGCGGGAAGCTTGGGAACTACATGATAACCCATAATGTTTACCTCAGAGCAGGTAATTCTCCACAGATCGCCTATGGTGAAGTAAAGGAATACGTAAGAGCCTGTTGCGTTGCCCTTTGCGTTGTAAAGTCTTATTGCGCCCTCAGGGTCGGTGGTGGTAGCCTCGCCCAGAAGGGTAGCGTTTGCCATATCCTCGTCAGCGCCTACGTAGATCTCTATCTTGGTAGGATAACCGCAAGCGGCGTTGGAGGCTCTGCTGTTCATATATACGTTAAGCTCTCTTACATTAACGGTTCTGTCGAGCTTAAAGATAATGGTGTTGTTGCCTGCCTTGTTGCCATCGTTCCAGAACTCAACGTTCTGACCCTTGGTAGCGTCAGCGTCGCCATCGGGAACAATACCGTCGTTGAGCTTACCGCTGTGGTAGTTGAGCCACTCACCGATAGGAGTGTCACAGTAGTTGCCGCTGGTGCCGTTGTCGTCACCCTCTGTACCCTTGTACTGTGCATCGGGAGCGTAGTCCTTCATAGGAGCTGCGGTCATAATCTCAACCTCGGAGAGAGTTATTCTCCACTTTGCGCCTACGGTGAAGTAAATGAACACATAGCTACCGCTGATGTCAGCGTTTACTGTATACTTTCTTACTGCGCCCTCGGGGTCGGAGGTCTTAGCCTCGCCCATAAGGGTAGCTGCTGCCATATCCTCGCTGTCACCAACGTAGATCTCTATCTTTTCGGGATAGCCGGTGTTGGCGTTATCGGTTCTGTTATTCATATACACGTTAACCTGCTTGAGGTCGGCAGACTCTGCAAGCTTGAAGATAACGGTATTGTTGCCTGCGGACTGAGAGCCATTCCATATCTCTACGTTCTGACCCTTGGTGTTAGCGGCGTTATCGTTGGGGATGATACCGTCGATAAGCTTACCGCTGTGGTAGTTGAGCCACTCACCGATAGGAGTGTCACAGTAGTTGCCGCTGGTGCCGTTGTCGTCACCCTCGGTACCCTTGTACTGTGCATCCTTGGCAACGTTCTCAAGAGGAACGTCTATCTCGATCTCATCAGAGGGCTCGCTCTCGGTAGAATCCTCTACAGAAGACTCCTCCTCAGAGGACTCTTCAGAGGACTCGAAGGGCTCACCGAGAGTACCGAATATCTCTACCTCAGAGCAGCAGAGCGCAGGGAGAGCAGTGGGGGTAACCATCTCAAGTATAACGTAGCTGCCGTCGATAGCCTCGCCGCTTACAGAGTACTTTCTTACAGCGCCCTCGGGATCGGTGGTGGTAGCCTCGCCAAGGAGAGTAGCCGCAGCTACGTCCTCGCCGGAGCCTACGTATACCTTAAGGCTTTCGGGATAGCCTCTGTTGCCACCGGAGCTTTCACGCCAGTTCATATACACGTTTGCCTCGCTTACAGTAGCAACGGCGTTAAACTTGAAATAGATGTGGATGGTGCCGCTTGCTATGCCGCTAAGCCAGAACTCAACGTTCTGACCCTTGGTAGCCTCAGAGTCGCCTGTGGGGATGATACCGTCGTTAAGCTTACCGCTGTGGTAAACCTCCCAATCGGTACCGGGGGCCTCACAGTAGTTACCTGTGCTGCCGTTGTCCTCGCCCTCGCCCTTGTACTGAGCCTGAGGAGCGATGTTGGACACAACGGGGTCGTCAGCCATTGCGGAAAGCATGGGGAATGCCGCAAAAAGGCCGAGCACTATAACCACTGCCAGTATCATGGAAATGCGTCTGGTGGAATTGGTCATAATATGCCTCCAAAAAATATTTTTTGTGTGTAAACACAAATATAATGCCAAGAGACGTGTCTCTGACATTACATTAAATATTATAAATAAATCAAAAAGTTTGTCAATACAAACGGGGGCAAAAAGGCAAAAAAACAGCGCTTTGTACGCATTACTCCGCACAAAGCGCCGCTTGATTTGTTTACTATGTTTTTTCACACACTACTCACATAAAGTATGCAAACGCAGTGAGTATGAGCAAAAAGCCGAAATTAAAGGCGGAAAAGACTGCCAGATAATACCCTGCCCTGCCTGTGTTGTGCCTTGTGTACTCCCTGAAGGTGATAAGGCTGGCAAGGGATGCTATAAGGGTACCCACGCCGCCTATATTGACGCCCACAAGCAGCTCGGGATAGTTGCCCGTAAACTGTGAAAGCAGTATGGCAGAGGGGACGTTGCTTATAAACTGGCAGGAAACGACGCTGAATACAAGAGTGCTTTTTTCAAGAAGTGCTGAGAAAAAGTCTCTTACGGCATCAATGCGTGCCATATTGCCCGAAAAGACAAAGAAAAACACAAAGGTGAAAAGCAGAGGATAATCCACCGCCTTAAGCGCTCTCCTGTCCGCAAAGATAAGCACCGCAGGGATAACAACAAGCCCTATCTGATAGGGTATACCTCGGAACACTATGGCTATCGCCAAGGCGAAAAGCGCAAGATAAAGCGCTGTACGGCCAAGGGGCAGTGAAAGCTTATCGTCCTCCACTGCAAGGGGCTCAGCCTTTACAAAAAACACACAGCACAGGGTTATCAGCAGCACCGAGAGCGCAAAATGGGGCGCCATTATGCCCATAAACTCAAGGTTTGGTATCTCAAACTTAGTATACAGATACAGGTTTTGAGGGTTGCCGAAGGGGGTAAGCATACCGCCAAGATTTGCGGCAATGTTCTGCATAATAAAGGTGAACGCCATATACTTTTCCTTGCCCGTGGTGGTGAGCACAAAGTACCCCAAGGGCAAAAAAGTAAGAAGCGCCATATCGTTTGCAATAAGCATTGAGCCGATAAAGGTTATGTACACCAAGGCGAGGACGCTCATACGGGCGTTTTTGAAAAGCCGTACTATTTTTTTAGCTAAAATATAAAAAAATCGGATATTTTTAAGAGCACACACCACCGCAAGCACACAGAAAAGACAGGTAAGGGTCTTGAAATCAAAATAGCCAAGGTACTCCTTATCCACGGGCACTATGATGCTTGTTATCACGGCGGCAAAAAAAGCTACTACCGCAACAGTGTTTTTCTTTATAAAGCTTTTTATTTTTGTAACAGTAAGGAAAGCTGTCATCAGTCTTTATCCTTAACCTCGTTAGGTAGATATTTTTGCGGTCATAGCCTCTAAGATATGCCCTACAGATAATACTTGTTCCCTATATAGGGAAGGCTGCTGCTGAGCAGGTATCCTGCGCTCAAAACCGCTATGAACGCCAAAAGCAGTACACTTAAAATCAAACCCACAACACCAAGGGCGTGCCCACGGCGGTTATATTTCACGGCACGGTGCATACCTATAGAGGACACCACCGTTCCTGCAAGGGCAGGCAGCCAAAAGGCTGCGGCAATATCCGAAAAGCCAGCGATACAGTACGCCAGACTGCCAAGGACGGACAAAAGCCCTATAACAAAGCCCGTCACCGCAAAAAGCTCCGTCTGCCTTGGCGGCGGCGCACTTAAAAAGCGGTACTCGGTACAGGGGGTCTCAAGCTCCACACTGTCACCATCCAGCCTTGCGCCGCAGAATATACAGTAACGGGCACTGTCAAGGACAGTGCCGCCACAATTCTTACAATGCATAAAGGTTACCTCCTCTGTTTTTTCTCGGGGAGATAGTTATCGATCGGGTCTAAAGCAGCTCCACCCCTGCGTTCTCACACATAGCAAGAGTCTCCTTATCCCAGATAGAGCTTTGCACCTCGCCTACGTGAGCCTTGCCCAGCAGGAGCATACAAAGCCTTGACTGACCTATGCCGCCGCCCACGGTGTAGGGCAGCTTGCCCTCAAGCAGCAGACTATGGAAGTACAGAGAGCGTCTGTCATCCTTGCCTGCGGCGGTGAGCTGTCTGTCAAGGGCAGACTCGTCCACACGGATACCCATAGAGCTTATCTCAAGGGCACAGCCGAGCATATCGCACCAATAGAGGATGTCGCCGTTAAGGCTCCAGTCATCGTAATCGGGCGCCCTGCCATCGTGAGGCTTGCCGTCCTTAAGAGGTGCGCCGATCTGCATAAGGAACACAAGTCCGTGCTCCTTGGTAACGGCGTCCTCCCTTGCCTTGCGGTCAAGGTCGGGATACATCTCCTCCAGCTCAGAGGAGGTGATAAAGTAGGGCTCTATCGGCACAGAGGTGCTTATCGCAGGGAACATAGCCTTAAGATCGTTATGGGTAACGTAGACAGCAAAGCATATCTTCTTTACAGTGTCCTTAAGGTACTCGACCGTGCGCTGCTCTTTAAATATAACCTTTTCCCAATCCCACTGGTCAACGTAGACGGAGTGGAGATTGTCAAGCTCCTCATCCCTGCGGATAGCATTCATATCCGTATACAGTCCCTCGCCCGGGCGGAAGCCGTAGCGCCACAGCGCAAGGCGTTTCCATTTAGCGAGAGAGTGGACAACAACTGCGTCCTTACCCGTGTAAGGAACGTCAAACCTCACGGCACGCTCAACGCCGCTCAAATCATCGTTGATGCCCATATCGGGGTTGACAAAAAGAGGGGCAGACACACGCTGAAGCCCCAACGCGCCTGAAAGTCTGTCCTCAAAGATGCGCTTGAGCGCACCTATTGCATACTGTGTGTCATGCAGGTCAAGAGTGCTCTTGTACCCGTCCGGTATAAAGGATTTCATAATACAGTCACCAAAGCGTTTGCCCCTATACCGTATACGGCAGGGGCACACGCTTTTTATTTCAGAATTGATTTACTTGATACCCTCAAGGGCCTTTTCTATCTGGGCAGCCTTTTCGGTAAACTTAAGAAGCTTTTCCTTCTCGGCGTCAACCACCTTCTGAGGTGCACGGGCAACGAAGGACTCGTTCTCAAGCTTGCCCTTGGCACGGGCGATCTCTGCCCTTACGGTCTCAAGCTCCTTGGTAAGGCGCTCCTTCTCAGCCGCCATATCCACAAGCTCCTCCATAGGCAGGTAAAGCACTGCGTCAAAGGTGATAGCCTGTACCATACCCTCGCCGTCAAAGTCTGCGCCCACTATCTCCACCTCGGAGGCGGAAGCGAGCTTTTCGAAGAAGGCGGCGGAGGCGGCAAAGAGCTCAGCCTTTTCGCTCTTGATGTATACCTTAGCCTTGCGGGAGGGGGGCACGTTAAGCTCTGCCCTGCGGTTACGGAGTGCCTTTATAGCCTCTATAAGGGCGTTCATACCCTGCTCCTCTGCGGCAAATGACAGCTCCTCCTTATACTCGGGGAAGTCAGATACCATTACGCTGTCACCGCTGTGAGGCAGGGTCTGCCATATCTCCTCAGTGATGAAGGGCATAAAGGGATGCATAAGCTTCATTGCGCCCGAAAGCACATAAACCAGTGTGTGCTGGGCGGTCTTGCCGCTTTCAGACTCCTTATCGTTGAGTCTGGGCTTGACAAGCTCTATATACCAGTCGCAGAAAACGTCCCAAAGGAAATCGTAAAGCTTTGCAACAGCAACACCAAGCTCGAAGTTGTCAAGGTTATCCCTTACGTCCTTAACGAGGGTGTTGTACTTGCTGATTATCCACTTATCCTCCAGTGCAAGCCTGCTTACGTCGATAGCGTCGGGCGAATGCTCCTCGGTAAGGTTCATAAGCACGAATCTGGCGGCGTTCCAAAGCTTGTTGGCGAAATTGCGGGACGCCTCAACCTTCTTATCGGTGAAGCGCATATCGTTACCGGGGCTGTTGCCCGTTGCCAGCGTAAAGCGGAGGGCGTCAGCGCCGTATTTGTCTACTATCTCAAGGGGGTCGATGCCGTTGCCGAGGGACTTGGACATCTTTCTGCCCAGCTCGTCTCTGACAAGACCGTGGATAAGCACGGTGTTGAAGGGTGCCTTGCCCGTATACTCAAGACCTGAGAAGATCATACGGGATACCCAGAAGGTAATTATGTCATAGCCCGTTACGAGGGTAGAGGTGGGGTAAAAGCGCTTAAGGTCCTCGGTATCCTCGGGCCAGCCGAGGGTAGAGAAGGGCCATAGTGCAGAGGAGAACCAGGTGTCGAGGGTGTCGGGGTCCTGACGCATAGCCTTGCCGCACTTGGGACATACTGCGCCGTCCTCCTTAGTAACCACTATCTCGCCGCAATCGTCGCAATAGAAGGCGGGTATACGGTGACCCCACCAAAGCTGACGGGATATGCACCAGTCACGGATATTCTCCATCCAGTTGAAATAAAGCTTGTCGAATCTCTCGGGTACAAACTTTATCTCGCCGGAGCGAACAGACTCTATAGCGGGCTTTGCAAGAGGCTCCATCTTAACGAACCACTGGAGAGAAGCACGGGGCTCGATAGTAGTGCCGCAACGGTAGCAGGTGCCTACGTTATGGCCGTGGTCCTCTACCTTTACGAGGAAGCCCTGCTCCTCAAGGTCCTTTACTATAGCCTTGCGGGCAGCAAAGCGATCCATACCTGCGTATGCAGGATACTCGTCGGTTATCTTTGCATCATCGGTCATCACGTTGATAATTGGCAGGTCATGTCTTGCGCCTACCTCGAAGTCATTGGGGTCATGGGCGGGGGTTATCTTAACAACGCCCGTACCAAAGTCCATCTCAACGTACTCGTCGGCAACAACAGGTATCTCTCTGCCTACGAGGGGGAGGATAAGGGTCTTGCCGATGATGTCCTTATATCTTTCGTCATTGGGGTTTACTGCAACAGCGGTATCGCCCAGCATAGTCTCGGGACGGGTGGTAGCCAGCTCAACATAGCCGCTGCCATCCTTAAGAGGATAGCGCAGATGCCAGAAATGGCCTGCCTGCTCCTCATACTCAACCTCTGCGTCAGAGATAGAGGTAAGGCAATGGGGACACCAGTTGATTATACGGAGACCTCTGTAGATAAGTCCCTTTTCGTAGAGGTGTACAAAAACGTCCTTAACCGCCTTGGAGCAGCCCTCGTCAAGGGTAAAGCGCTGTCTGCTCCAATCACAGGAGGAGCCCAGCTTTTTAAGCTGCTCTATAATACGGTTGCCGTATTTATCGTTCCAATCCCATGCTCTTTCAAGAAAGCCCTCTCTGCCGATATCGTCCTTGGTAACGCCCTCCTTACGCATAGCCTCCACTATCTTAGCCTCGGTAGCTATAGAAGCGTGGTCCGTGCCGGGGAGCCACAGGGTATCAAAGCCGCACATACGCTTGTATCTGATGAGTATGTCCTGCAGAGTGTTATCAAGGGCGTGACCCATATGGAGCTGACCCGTGATGTTGGGTGGGGGGATAACTATGGTATAGCTGTCCTTACCCTTGCGGTTGGGGGCAAAATAGCCGCCCTCGGTCCAGAAGGCGTACAGTCTGTCCTCTACCGCCTTGGGATCGTATTTTTTATCAAGTTGCTTTTGCATATCCGATATATATTCCTTTCAAAAAACGATAATATCAATATCTGTCCTCTTTGATGGTGTTCATAACCAGACCCGTCTTGAGCTTGGGGTAGAAATAGGTGGATTTCTGAGGCATCTTGCCGCCTGCCAGCGACACGCTCTTTATCTCCCCTACCTTGGTGGGGTTAAGAATGAACGCCGCCGCACTCTCACCGCTCCTTACGCTCTCCACCGCCTCGGTAATGTCACGGGTATAGCGCAGGTTGAGCTGACGTGCCATATTCTCCTTATCTATGCCCAGCTTCTGCTCAAGGATGCGGTCATGGAGCACGGAAACGTCCAGTGCGGAAAGTCCGCCGTCGCCCTCCTCCTTTATCTCGCCCTTGAAGGTAAGCAGGGTAAAGCCGTCACCGCCCATATACAGTCCGTATGCCTTCTTGTCGGCGTTGCGGGCAAGTATGCTCTCTGCCCTTCTTACGTCGGGATACTCCTCTATATCAAACTCGTCCTCAAGAGAGGCGATAAGCTTTGCCTTATCTATCTCCATACCCTTGATCAGTCTGTGGGTGGGGAAGATAACCAGACCGTCATCATCCATATCCACAAGGGTCATAAGCACGTAGTCACGGTTCTCGGGGCACTCGCCTCTGTCCTCGAGATAGTCTCTGAACTTGACTGCGGTCTCGTATCTGTGGTGACCGTCGGCAATAAACACCTGCTTGGGTGCCATAGCATTTACGATAAGCGAAAGGGTATCCTTATCGGTGATGCGCCAGAGGGTGTGGGTAACGCCCTCGCTGTCGGCAAAGCACTGAACGGGCACGGCAGCCGTAGCCTTATCCACTGCGTCGGCTATGACCCTCTCCTCGTCCACGTAAAGACCGTAGATAGAGGAGAAGTTGCAATAGGTGGTCTTCATAAGCTCAAAGCGGTCTGCCTTTGCACCCGAAAGAGTGTTTTCGTGAGGAAGCACGATGCCCTCGGAAAAATCGTAAAGACGGCACAGGCATACAAGGCCTCTGAGCGAATACCTCTCACCCTTTACCTCAAAATCCTCACCGTAAACGTAGATGCCCTCTTCCTTATCTCTTGCGATGATATCACGGGAAAGCCAGTTCTCCAGCAGGCTTGCAGCCTCCACATAGCCGCCCTCGCCCTCAGGCTTTTCAAGTCTTACAAGGTTGTAGGGGCTGCCTGCGATAAGCTCCGCCCTTTCTTCAGCGCTGATGATGTCGTAAGGGGGGCACACGTTGGTGGAAAGTGCGCCTGCGTTGCCCGTGTATCTCAGTGCTTTTATAGGTCTGATGTCTGCCATTACAGTTCTCCTTTAATATACCGTTTATGTATCTTAATTATCAAGCTTTTTAAGCTTTGCATAGCTTGCCATTATCTTTTTGACGCCTGCGCCGCCGAAATCTATCTCGTACAGTGCATCGCCGCCCATCTCCCTGACAGAGAGCACCTCGCCCTTGCCAAACACCATGTGGTCTACTCTGTCGCCACGGGAAAGCAGCTCAAGCTTGGGCGCCGTTTTCTTCTCGGGGGGTGCCATACGGGTGTTGCGCACAAAGGACTCCTGAGAGGAAACGTAGCGGCGCTTTGCCTCGGAAACGTTGCTGTACACCGTCTTCACAGGCTGTTCTATGGTCACAAGGCTCTTAGGTATCTCCATAGCAAAGCGGGAGAGGGGGTTCTGCTTCGTCTGACCGTAGAGCAGTCGGGTGTTGGTGTGGGTTATGATAAGCTGCTTCTTGGCACGGGTGATAGCAACGTAGGCAAGCCTGCGCTCCTCCTCCAATGCCGACTCGCTCTGCACGCTCTGGTCACCGGGGAACACACCCTCCTCAAAGCCGGGGAGGAACACCGTGGGGAACTCAAGCCCCTTGGCACTGTGCACCGTCATAAGGGTGACGGCGTTTGCATCGGTATCGTAATTGTCTATATCTGTGATAAGCGCCACGTCTGCAAGGAATGCGTCTATAGTCGGGGTCTCGCTCTGCTCCTCAAAAGCCATGGCAGAGGAAACAAGCTCGTCCAAAAGCTCCGCCTTCTCGGGCTCATCGCTCTGCTCAAGCATCTCTCTGTAGCCCGTCTTTTCTATTATTGTCTTTATGACCTCAGAGGGAAGTGCGCCCTCGGCATATCGCCTCAGCTCCTCCATCATATCATAAAACTGCTTGAGCCTTACGCTGCCCTTCCCTATCTCGGGATAGGAGTCTATATCCGCAAGGACGGAATATACGCACTCCCCCCTCTCGGCGATATCGAACAAAGCCTGTGTGGTTGTGCTGCCTATGCCCCTCTTGGGCACGTTGATAATGCGCTTCACTCTTACGTCATCCGTAGGGTTGGAAAGCACCGCAAGGTAGGATATGATGTCCTTTATCTCCTTGCGCTCATAGAAGCGCACGCCGCCGAACACCCTGTAGGGCACACGGCTTTTACTGAAGATTATCTCAAGGGCGTTTGCCTGAGCGTTGAGCCTGTAAAGCACCGCAAAATCGCTGTACTCTGCCCTGCCTGCGGCAACCTCGTCCCTTATGTAGTTTACTATATAGCCTGCCTCACCGCTTTGGGTAAACTGCTTTTTAAGCAGTATCCTTTCACCGTCGCCCTGATCGGTCCAAAGGTTTTTGCCCATCCTGCCCTTGTTATTGGCGATGATGGCGTTGGCGGCGGAGAGTATGGTCTGGGTGGAGCGGTAGTTCTGCTCAAGGCGAACGGTCTTGCAGTCCTTATACACCTTGTCAAAGCCCAGTATGTTCTCAACGGAGGCGCCACGGAAGGCGTAGATGCTCTGGTCATCGTCACCCACCACGCATACGTTGCGGCTGTCCCTTGCAATGCAGTTGATAAGCTCGCTCTGAGACAGGTTGGTGTCCTGATACTCGTCCGCAAGTACGTATCTGAACTTTCGCTGATACCTGCTGAGCACCTCGGGCTCCTCCTTAAACAGCTTTAAGGTGAGCAGTATTATATCGTCGAAGTCAAGGGCGTTAGCCGCCTTAAGCTCGGCGGCATACTCCTTGTACACCTTGGCTATAGTCTCGGTCCTTGCGTCACCGTCGGCGTCGCCTGCATACTCACGCCATTCGATAAGACGCTCCTTGGCACGGCTGATATGGTTCTGCACGGTACGGGGGGTAATTACCTCCTCATCTATCTTCAGCCGCTTCATTATATCCGTGATAACACGCTTGCTGTCATCAGCATCATATATGGTGAAGGCGGTCTTGTACCCAAGCAGGTCTATGTGTCGGCGCAATATACGCACGCAGATAGAATGGAAGGTGCCTGCCCACAGCTCCTTGGACGCCTCGCCCAAAAGCCCCTCAAGCCTTGCCTTGAACTCGCTTGCCGCCTTGTTGGTGAAGGTGATGCAAAGCACCTGAGAGGGGTCTGCCCTATCGGTGGCAAAGGCCTGCAGGAAACGGCGTATCTCCGCCTCGCTCCCACTCTCAAGGAGCTTATCCATCTGCCCAAGCAACGCCTCGGCACCCTCGGGCACCGTGTCGGAATAATACAGGTTGCCGAAGGATATGATGTGCGCTATCCTGTTTACGAGCACGGTAGTCTTACCGCTACCTGCCCCTGCAAGCACGAGAACGGGACCGTTTACGGTGTAAACCGCCTCTCTCTGCTTGGAGTTGAGCCGTGAATACAGCTTATCAAACAAAGCACGCTTCTTAGCTATGAAGCCCCCGCAAGGGTTATCCATCATAATTCTACCTCCGAACACAATTATTCCAAGTCTCATTATACACCAAATCTCTTGGTTTTGCAACAGTTTTTTTCATTTTGCTCAACTTTCCCCAACACGGCGGTCCACAGCCGCCAGAAGGGATAGGTTTCCCGTATTGGGGCGGGTCAGATTCCAGTACAGTGCGCCCGAAAGCCCGTATTCGGGTATCAGGGCAAGGCGGGCGTTTATACTGCGCACGTCCTCGTACCAAACCTCGTGGCGCACCCCCTCCTTTTCGTAGGTGAAGAAGGGCGCCTGCCACTCGTTGTCATACTGTATCTCTGCACCCGTGGAGAGGGCAAGAGCGACAGCCGCCTCTGTGGAGAGGGAGGGTGCCGCCACGGGCTCCTCCTTGTTATAGGGTAGAGCCCAGTCATAGCCGTAGTTGGATATACCCAGAAATATCTTCTCTTTCGGTATGACCGTAAGAGCATAGTCTATGACACGGCGCACCGAGGGCAAGGGAGACACCGCAAGGGGCGGCCCTAAGGTATAGCCCCATTCGTAGGTCATAAGCAGAACGTAGTCCACCGCCGCCCCCACGGCGGCATAGTCGTGACCCTCGTAAAGGCTGCCTGCCTGAGTGGCGCTTGTTTTCGGGGCGAGAGCCGCAGTAAGGGTGTAGCCTCTCTCGCTGAGCGGCCCGTGAAGCCGCTCTAAAAAGCGAGCGTAGGGCAGGGCGTTTTCTTTGCCGATAAACTCAAAATCCACGTCAAGCCCACTGTAGCCCTTTTCCTCCATGGTGGCAAGCACCGCCTCGATAAGCAGATCCTGCACCCCCGTGGAGGCGAGCAGACCCGTAGCAAGCTCCGTATCAAAGCGCTCGCCCTCGGTGTAGGTGGAAAGGTGCATCCACGCCTCGGTGCCGAAGCGCTTTGCCACGTCCAGCACACGGGCGTCATCGGTGGCGTAGAGAGAGCCGTCCTGACGAAAGCCGTAGGTAAAGGGGATAAGGACGTTTACGAAGGGGGCGGTCTGCTCAAGAAGCCGCCTCGGCGTGAAGGTATAGACATAGCCGCCTGCGAGAAAGTCATAGGGAGGGGTCTCGGTATAGTCTATTACCAGCCTCTGACCCACGGTAAGGGAGGCACTGCCGTACAGCCACGGATTTGCACGGAACAGGGCGTTTACCGTGACTCCGTAGATGACTGCAAGGGAGGAAAGGCTGTCGCCCGCCCTTACGGTATGTATTCTTTTGGGGAAGCGGATTATAAGCCCCTGCCCCACCGCCGGCGGCGACATAGCGGAAAGACCGTTGAGCCCGCCTATTATATCAGGGGATACGCCGTATTCTGCTCCTATGGAGGCAAGGCTCTCACCCCGTTTTACGGTATGGATAAGCAAAAATATCACCTCTATCGTCAGTGTATTCGGGAAGTGCAGTGCTTGATATTGCGGCGGAGGCTTAATAATTTGTTTTCTTTGCCTTTTACCCCTTGAAAAAAGAAGCAAAGTGTATTATAATACTACAGTTATAGGAGAAAGTGGGGAGGCAGGCTTTTTTATGAAAAAATACAAGGACATACAAAGTCTGCTCAGCTACGTGCGCCGTGCGGTGGATGACTTTGATATGATAAGGCAGGGCGAGACCGTAGCGGTGGGCGTCAGCGGCGGCAAGGACAGTCTTACCCTGCTGTGCACGCTGGTTGCTCTGTCACGCTTTCACCCCTCGGGCTTCAGCGTTAAAGCGATACTTATCGACGCAGGCTTTGAGGGTGCCGATTTCACTCCCGTCACCTCCCTGTGCGAGGAGCTTGAGGTACCGCTGACCGTGGTGCCCACCGACATAAAGCAGATAGTGTTCGACCTGCGCAAGGAGAAATGCCCCTGCTCCCTTTGTGCAAGGATGCGCCGTGGGGCGATACACACCGCCGCCAAGGAGCTTGGCTGTACAACCATAGCCTTGGGGCACCATTTTGACGATGCAGTTGAGACCTTTTTTATGAACCTGATAAACGAGGGCAGGCTTGGCTGCTTTAAGGCAAAGACTTATCTTGACAGGCAGGAGGTAACGGTGATACGTCCGCTTATTTATCTGCCCGAGAAGCTTATCACGGGTTTTATCCGCAGGGAGGGGATAGCCGTTTGCGGCAAGGTATGCCCCGAGGACGGAAATACTGAAAGAGAAAGGGTCAAGTCACTTATCGCCTCCCTGTCCGAAAACGACAAGGGACTTAAGGACCGCATTTTCGGTGCAATACAGCGGGGCGGTCTTTTGTAAGAGGACGGCAAGCAGCCGTTTATTTGGGGTTTAGCCTTTGGGCGTACCATTATGGATGCAAAACCCTTTTCTTATGCTTTTTGGAGGAATGCTTTTTGAAATTCGTGCAGTGTCTTATATATCTTGCGGCGATAGGTCTGCTGTCACAGATAGCGGGCATGCTTTTGCCCAGACGGCTTTTTAAAGCAAGATTTGTGCTTTTTCACACCGCAGGGTGGGAGAAGGGCGGCAGAGTGTACGAGCGGCTGGGTGTAAGGCGGTGGAAGGATAGACTGCCCGATATGAGCCGCATAGTCAAGCGGATGCAGCCGAAGCAGATAAAGGCGGCGTTTACCAAGGAGACTGCCGAGAATATGCTGGCAGAGACCTGTGTTGCCGAGGCGGTGCATATATCGCTGGCGGTGCTGGGCGTGGGCTGTGTGTTTATATGGAAAAGGTGGGGCTACCTTATATGGGGGCTCTACGCCATAGGCAATATCCCCTTTATCATCATCCAGCGCTATAACAGACCGAGATACATTATAGCAATAAAACGCTTTGAGGAGCGTGAGCGCAGGACGGCGGAGAGTACCGCCGTATGCACTGCGGTGCGCTGACCAATAATACAGAACAGGTGGGTTACTGATATGAATTTGCCTAACAAGTTAACTTTACTGCGCATAGCACTTATACCTATTTTTGTGCTCTGCTTTTATCTTCCCTTTGATTTCAGCATGTATATCGCCTGCGGCGTATTCATAGCGGCGTATATCACCGATGCCGCCGACGGGCACATAGCACGCAAGTACGGGCTGATAACGGATTTCGGCAAGCTTATGGACCCTATTGCCGACAAGCTGCTGAGCTCTGCCGCCTTTATAATGCTGACGGCGTTGGGCTATATACACCCCGTGGCAGTGATAGTGGTGCTTTCCCGTGAGTTTTTGATAAGCGGGCTGAGGCTTGTATGCGCCGACAAGGGCGTTGTGGTGGCGGCAAGCAATTGGGGCAAGCTTAAGACCGTGTCTCAGGTGGTGTGCATTGTGGCTGTCATGGTCGCCTACCCCACCGCAGGCTATTTAGCCGGCACAGAGCTTGCTGTTATCGGTGACGTGCTGAAGATAACGGCAGAGGTGCTTGTATGGATATCCGTAGCGCTCGCCCTTATCTCAGGCATAGATTACATATACAAGAACCGTGCCTTTGTCTCTACAAAATAAGCATTTGAAAGTTGGGTTTTGTTTTGAATTCAAAATATAAAGATAAGATCTGGACCATACCAAACATCCTCAGCATGCTCAGGATACTGCTGCTCCCCGTATACGTGTACCTTTACACGGTAAAGAAGGAGTTTCTTGCCTCTGCCATAGTGCTTGCGGTGTCCATGTCCACAGACGCCGCCGACGGCCTTATTGCAAGGCGTTTTAATATGATATCTACCTTCGGCAAGATAATAGACCCTATTGCGGACAAGCTCACCCAGATGACCGTGCTGTGCTGTCTCAGCTCCCGCTGGTGGGCTCAGCTAAGATGGGTCATTGTGCTTTTTGTCATCAAAGAGGCGTTTATGCTTATAGCAGGGCTTTTGAACCTGAAAAAGGGCAGGATGCTAAGCGGTGCTCTTATGGCAGGCAAGGTGTGCACCACCGTGCTTTTCGTCAGTATGGGGCTTATGGTTGTTATGCCCAATATGCACGGCACTGCCGTTACTGTGCTTTCCGTCCTTTGCTGTGTGGCGATGGCAGTTTCCTTCGCATTTTACCTTTCCACCTATATGGGTAAGGACCACGGTGTGGAGATAGTGCCCCTCAGAAAGGATGAAAAGGGATGAAGATACTGATACTCTCCTGCAACACGGGCGAGGGGCATAACAGCGCCGCCAACGCCGTAGCAGAGCTTATGCGTCCCAAGGGGCACGAGTGTCATATCAGAGACGCTCTTGCCTATCTTTCCCGAGGGGTGTCGAGCTTTATCTGCAACTGGCACGTGAGGATATACCGCAATATCCCCTTCGCCTTCAATATCGGCTACAGGCTGTGTGAAAAGGGGCAGAACGGCAAGGACCGCTCGGTGGTCATGTCCTTCCTCAAGGGCGGCACCGACAAGCTTTACGCAGAGATAAAGGAGGGCGACTACGATTTCGTGCTGTCCACACACCCCTTCTCTGCCTATATGTACACAAACGTAAAGAAAAAGCACGGCGTTAATATAAGGAGCGGCTTTATCGCCACGGACTACGTGTGCTGTCCCCCCGTGGACAAGACGGATATAGACTGCTATTTTATCCCCCACGAGAGCCTGAAGGCGGATTTTACCGCCCGTTTCGTGCCCGAGGAGAGGCTGTACGGCACAGGTTTGCCCGTAAGACCCGAGTTTTATAAAAAGTACCCCAAGGCAGTGGTAAAAAGGGCACTGGACCTGCCCGACGGTAAGGACAACGTACTGCTGATGTGCGGCAGTATGGGTTGCGGCCCCCTGAAGGAGCTGGCTGTCAGCCTGTCAAAGGCCTTGCCCGACAGCGCCCATCTCACCGTAATATGCGGCAGCAACAAGCGGCTGAAGAAGAGCCTTGACGACCACGGCTTTGAGCGTGGCAACGTGCGTGTGCTTGGCTACACAAAAAATGTTCATTACTATATGGACAGCGCCGAGTTTATCATAACTAAGGCAGGGGGCATAACCTGTACCGAGTCTATGGTAAAGGGTCTGCCCATGGTGCTTGTAAACGCTATCGGCGGCTGTGAGTCCTATAACCGTGACTTTTTCACAGCCAAGGGCGGCGCCGTAATTGCCGAGGGCGACGTGGCCGAGCTTGCCGTAAAGCTGCTTTCAAGCAAGAAAAAGCTGAAGGCTATGTCTGCCGCCATGAATGCTCTGTATATGGGCAACGCCGCAGAGAATATCTGCGACATCATCTGCGGAAAGGAACGCTGAGCAAAAAATGTACGATTACAGGGGGCTGAGACCCCATAACCTGCTGTCTCCGAGGTACAGACATATACTGCTTCTTTTATACTGGCCTCTTTACGGCTTTATGTTCGGTGCGGTGGAGAGGCTTGTGTCCTTTGACTACTACCACCCTATGTACTGCCCCTTGGATGACCTTGTGCCCTTTAACGAGTTTTTTCTGATACCCTATCTGTTCTGGTTCATCTTTATGGTGGGTATATTCGTGTACAGCTTTTTCTGGGACGTGTCTGCCTTTAAGCGTGGAATGTATTTCATAATGCTTACATATACCACCACCTGCATAATATACCTGATATTCCCCAACTGTCAGGAGTTGCGTGCGCCTGAGGAGTTTGCAAGAGAGAACGTGCTGACACGGTTTATGGAGTGGTATTACGAGTTTGACACAAACACTAACGTATGCCCCTCGCTCCACGTTATAGGCTCCTTTGCCGTGCTCTATACAGCATGGAGCAGCAAGCATTTCAGCACCCGCAAATGGCGCATCGCCTTTGCCCTTACCGCCGTGCTTATCAGCATCTCTACCGTTTTTGTGAAGCAACACAGCGTGCTTGATATCCCCCCTGCCCTGTTGCTTTGTGCTGTCGCCGCACCCGTCGCCACCTACATCTGGCGGAAGACGGCGCCCGAGGCAGAGCTTGTCACGGCGTAAAGCACTGCATACAAAAAAACACCGTTCAGGCTGTCTCAAATGCCCTTACCTCGCATTTGCGGCAGCCTCTTTCTGTATCAAAGCTTGACAAAAGACGTGGATGACGATAAAATAAAAACAGCCCCAAGGGGCGGAGTTTAAAATTCGGGAGGAGAATTATGAACAACCTTGGCATTTCGTTTCTTGCATTGGTACCGCCGCTGATACTTTGCTGGTACGTTTACAAAAAGGACAGGGTGGAAAAGGAGCCATTTTTACTGCTGGCGATGCTGTTTTTTGCAGGCGCTTTAGTGTATTTCCCCTCTATATGGGGCGAAAACGGACTTATCGGACTTTGGGACAAGGCCTTTGCCTCCCGGATAGATTACAGCCTTACGGGCGTTCCCACCTATGAATCCGATAGCGCATTGGTATATCACAGCCTGCTAAGAGGCTTTCTGGGCGTTGCGGTGGTGGAGGAGGCGGCAAAATGGCTGGTGCTTTACTTTATCACCTTTAAAAACAAAAACTTCGGCCACCTGTTTGACGGTGTGGTTTATTCGGTATTCGTCTCGCTGGGCTTTGCGGCGGCAGAGAACGTGAGATACGCCGTTATGGACGGCTGGGACACCTTCCTTTTGCGTTCCGTCACCTCGGTACCGGGTCACATGATGTTCGGTGTGCTGATGGGCGTTTGCTACACCATGTGGCACACCTATCTGTTGGCAAGGCTAAAGGAGAAGATACTTGAAGGTGAGGGCGCCATCACCGTGAAAAAGCCTGTAAAGAGCGGTATGTGGCTTGTGGCAAGCCTTGTTTTGCCCTTCCTTACCCACGGCTTTTACAGCTTTGTAGGCTTTTACGCATCCGATGCTATGACGGCGATATTCTATGTTTTCACTCTGGTGCTGTTTGCCCTTTGCTTCGTCCTGCTCCGCTGGCTTTCCTCGGTAGACAGGATAGATGACGAGGTCGCCTACGGACTTTTGGGCATCAGATACCCTTCACTCAAGAACAAAGAGGACAGCACTCTTGATGACCTTGAGGAGATGGAAAGGAGGGAGGAGGAATGAGAAAGACCTCCGGCAGCGGTATAGGCAGTACCATCTTCGGTCTGCTTATCTGGGCTTGCATAGGCTTTGCGGCCTACAATTTCTTCTTTGCAGACGGGGACGACATAACGGGCAACTACGGCTTTGACGTGGAGTCAGGCTCGGTAGAGGCGCTTAATTATGACCTGCCCGAGAACAGAAACAAATATTATGAGCTTGACACGCTGGGCAAGGAGCTTTACGGTACACTACGTGACTCTATTGCCGCAGGCAAGAGCACCGTTTACTTCCACTCGCTGGATTATGACGATTTCGAGGACACCATATACGATGCCTTTGATGCGCTGTATTACGATTTTCCTGAGTTTTTCTGGCTTAACGGCGGCTGGTCATGTCAGGCTTCACAGGCTGAGAACATCAACCTTGTTGACATCAGCTTTGAGCCAGGCTTTTACGAGTATTGGAGCTACACCACCGACAAGGACGGCTATATAGATGCCGCACTGTCTGAGGCTAAGCGTATTGCGGCAATGGCGGCAACCGTGGACGGCAAGTTTGAAAAGGTTAAGTTTGTGCACGACTACCTCGTGGTGAACGCAGAGTACGATTACGTATGTCTTGAGGAGCTTAACAAAACCGTGCAGAGGGCGTCAAGCCAGCAGTCACACACCATATACGGCTGTCTCGTGAACAAGGTCTGCGTTTGTGACGGCTATTCCAAGAGCTTTCAGCTTATTATGAATATGCTGGACATAGACTGTGAGCTTGTCCTCGGCAACGCAGGCGGCGGTCACGCATGGAACTACGTGGTGCTTGACGGCGAGGCGTATTGGATGGACATAACCTGGGACGAAAACGAGCAGGCTGACGAAAGCGGCGACCTTTACGCACCCCACGGAGCCAATTACGACTATTTCTGCGTAACGGACGAACACCTCTACAAGACCCACACCCCCGAGGATACCTTTAAGGTGCCCGTTTGCAACGCTACGGAATACAACTTCTTCCACCACGAGAACAGCTATCTTGAGTCCTACAGCTTTGACGCAGTGTGCGACGCCGTGACAGAGCAGGCAGGCTCGCAGATAATACATATCCGATTTGCCACCCCCTCCGCCCTGGACGAGGCACTGGACGAGCTGGTGCAAAAGGGCAGGTTTGAGGATGCGCCCGGAATGAAAGAGCTGTACCGCAACACAAAGTTCTTCTACAGCACCGCAAGTAATACACTGCACATATATTTGCCCTGATAAAATGGAATATAAACGCACAAAGGACGGCAAACCGCCGTCCTTTACTATATGTTCGTATATGATTTATGCTTTATCTCTCTGTTCTGTGAACAGTAACGCCGTCTGCGACGGCTACACCTCATCCACCGACTCCGTCGGTCCCCCTTCTCCTCTAAGGAGAAGGCTTTTTGCCTTTGCCGTAAGTCAAAGAAAAAGAGCTTGGGGGCGCATAAACACAACAAAACAGGGACTGCTCCAAATGCCGAGCATTCGGAGGGCAGTCCTTTATCTATGCTTGGAGGAAACACGTCGAAAACTGCCTCCTCGAGCCTTTACCAAAAACATAGCTTTAAGAAGAAACGCCACTAAGCCTTCTCCTTAGAGGAGAAGGTGGCGCCGTAAGGCGACGGATGAGGTGTAGGC
>JAFXEB010000020.1 GCA_017521025.1 Clostridia bacterium
TCTGTTATATAACAATCGGTTATGATCGCTTTACCGTTTTTCACAACAGCAGAAAAACTATTTTCATACAGTTCTGTTCCGTCCGTCAACGTTTGTTCAGTTTCAGCGCTTTTGCACGATACCAGTGAAAAAACAAGCAATAACGAAATAAAAAGCAAAAAGGCTTTTTTACTTAGATACATATTAAATCCTCCAAACTCAAACTATTTATAATATTGTATCACAATTACAATATGATTTCAATACTCCTGCTTATAAAATAAGATGGAGTTCGTTCGATAATGAAACTATTTTTTCTTACTATGAAACTTTTCTCCACTCTGAAACTAATTCGATCACAACGAAATAATTCTTTTGAGAAAAATTTCATTGTGATTTGCGGGTGTAAAAAATGGGTAGGTTGGAGTCACTCAACTTCGACCTTTGTGTGGTCAATTTTGATACAATGAAACTAATCTTTTGTACCGTAGTTGCATAAACCCTTATACTACAAGGGCTTACAGATAAAGAAAAAGAACGAAAGTTGCAATACCAAGGGTATCACAACTCTCGTTCTTATATGGCTATGGGCTACGAAAAAGATATTTTCAGCAGTTTACGTATGAATTCGAACTCTTACATAACCGTTCGTTTTTAGTGAAATCGTTCGCTTACGCTCACGGTGAAATAATTTACTCCGTAAATTGTGAAATTTGATGCTATCGCATCAAGTGAAATTAAATCCACCCACTCGCCGTCGAGGCGAATTTCACCCAACGAAGTTGGATTTCATCGCAGCAGGCGATTTCACCCACCCGCAAGGGTGGATTTAGTTGAAAAAAGCACCGACAAAGTCGATGCTTTTTTCTGGCAGGGATAGCTGGGTTCGAACCAGCGAAATGACGGAGTCAAAGTCCGTTGCCTTACCGCTTGGCTATATCCCTGTATGGCTATTCTGTTTTCGCCTCTTTGCACGGTGGGAGGCTTACTTTAGCATTATATACTGTTTCTGCCCGAATGTCAAGAAAAATTGCTATGCTTTTTATCCGCCGCAGTGCCTATTTTTGCTTACAGGCGCATATTCTTTACTGAATAGATGAACGAAAAGGAGATAAATACTTATGAAACGGCTTTTTTGCCTTATTTTCGCCGCCCTCTTTTGCCTTGGGGGCGCAAGGGTAGCCGCCACGGAGCAGGGCGGCTTTTATCCGCCTGCCTACGGAGCCTTTGAGGAGTGGACGGCAGAGGCAGGCGCTTTTACGGGGAGTCTTGAGTGCAAGGCGGCACTGCTTATGGAGGCAGACACGGGCACCGTGCTGTACAAAAGCTGTGAGACAGAGCGCTTGCCCATAGCATCGGTGACGAAGATAATGTCTACCCTGCTGGTAGCGGAGGCGCTGGACAAGGGGAAGATAGCCATAGATGAGCTTGTTACCGTCAGTGCCTATGCGGCGTCTATGGGCGGCTCGCAGGTATACCTTGAGCCGGGGGAGCAGATGAGCGTGGATGAGCTTTTGAAGTGCCTTATCGTGGTATCTGCCAACGATGCGGCTGTGGCGTTGGCAGAGCATATTTACGGCAGTGCCGACAGCTTTGTAAACGCCATGAACCTGCGTGCCGCAGAGCTTGGCATGGAGAACAGCCATTTTGTGAACACCACGGGGCTTGACGACGGCGGCTACTGCTCGGCGGAGGACGTGGCGATAATGACGAGGGAGCTTTTGAAGCACCCCGTAGTCTTTAACTACACGACTATATGGATGGACACCGTAAGAGACGGCGCCTTTGGGCTGTCCAACACCAACCGCCTTGTGCGCTTTTACAAGGGCGCAAACGGTATGAAGACGGGCTTTACCTCCGAGGCGATGTACTGTCTCTCTGCCACCGCAGAGCGTGACGGGATGCAGCTTATAGCCGTAGTGCTCGGTGCGCCCAGCTCGGACGTGAGGTTTGGGGCGGCAAAGAGCCTGCTTGATTACGGCTTTGCCAACTACCGTGTACTGCGCCCCGAGGCAGAGGAGCTATCTCCCATCGCCGTGAAGGGGGGTACCGCCGAGAGCGTCCCTGTGGAGTACAGCCCTCCCACAGTGCTGGGCGAAAAGGGGAGCGAGGCTATGCGGGTGGAGTATAGCTGTGAGCAAAGCCTGAAGGCGCCCGTTGCCAAAGGGCAGAAGGTGGGCGAGGCGGTCTACTATCTGGGAAACGAGGAGTGCGCCCGTACCGACCTGTGCGCCGCAGAGGCGGTGGATACCATGAGCTACGCCGCCCTCCTTGCCCGTGTGTGGAAAAACATACTGTCTTTTGTTTAAGCTTTAAATCCAACGGTAATATGCGTAAAGCCCCGATCGGGTAAACCCTCGGGGCTTTTGCTTTAGTGCCACACTATCTTGATTTTTGTTAGCTCCACACCGCTGAAGATACGGGGCAGCTCATCCTCAAACCGACGGGAGAGCTTTACCTCCTTCAGTTCGGTGCAACCGCCAAAAGCATTGTCTCCGATTTCACGAACACCTGCGGGTATAATTATGCCGGTAAGCGATGTGCAGCCTTTAAAGGCGTACCCTCCTATTGACCTCACGCCGTCGGGAATAGTGATTTCTGTAAGCGACGTGCAACCTTTAAAGGCCCCCTCTTCTATTGACCTCACGCCGTGGGGAATGGTGATTTCTTTAAGCGACGTGCAACCTTCAAAGACGCTCATTTCTATTTTCGTCACGCTGTCGGGGATGGTGATTTTCTCAAGCGACTTGCAACCTTCAAAGGCGCTAAACTCTATTTCCGTAACGCTGTCGGGAATGGTGATTTCTTTAAGTGACGTGCAACCTTCAAAGGCATCACACCATATTTCCGTAACGCTGTCGGGAATGGTGATTTTCTCAAGCGACGTGCAACCTTTAAAGGTGGACCGTCCTATCGACCGCACGCTGTCGGGAATGGTGATTTTCTCAAGCGACGTGCAACCTTCAAAGGCATACCCTCCTATTACCGTCACGCTGTCGGGAATGGTGATTTCTGCAAGCGACTTGCAATATGCAAAGGCTCGCCCCTCTATTCTCTCCACGCTGTCGGAAATGGTGATTTCCTCAAGCGACTTGCAATCTTCAAAGGCACCAAATCCTATATGCCACACGCTGTTAGGGATGGTGATTTCTATAAGCGATGCGCAATCTTTAAAAGCACATTTGCCTATTCTTGTTACGCCGTCAGGCAATATCACCTTTTTAAGATGACGGCGACCCGAAAATTCCTCAGCTTGGATTATTGTTGTTCCCTGTGAGATAACGAGAACGTCGCTTTCTGTACATTCCCGTGGGCTGATTATGCAAGCCTCCGACACACCCAAATCGCTATGATTATAGCCTGCCGGACAATTGATAATACGCTTTAATGCTGTGCAACCTTCAAAGGCACTCTCTCCTATTTCCCTCACACCGTCAGGAATGGCGATCTCTTTAAGTGACGTGCAACCTTTAAAGGTGGTCCGTCCTATTGACCGCACGCTGTCGGGAATGGTGATTTTCTCAAGCGACGTGCAACCTTCAAAAGCGCTAAACTCTATTTTTGTCACGCCGTCGGGGATGGTGATTTCTTTAAGCAACGTGCAACCTTCAAAGACGCTCATTTCTATTTTCGTCACGCTGTCGGGAATGGTAATCTCCTTAAGCGATGTGCAACCTTTAAAGGCGCACCATCCTATTTTTCTCACACTGTCGGGAAGGGCGATCTTGTTAAGCGAGGTGCAACCATTAAAGGCATCATGCCCTATTTCCGTAACGCTGTCGGGAATGGTGATTATTTTAAGCGACGTGCAGTCTTTAAAGGCGTCAGCGTCTATTTCCCTCACGCTATCTGGAATAGTGATTTCTTTAAGCGACGTACAACCTTCAAAGGCATACCTTCCTATTTCAGTCACGCTATCTGGAATAGTGATTTCTTTAAGCGACGTACAACCTTCAAAGGCACCAATTCCTATATGCCACACGCTGTTAGGGATGGTGATTTCTGCAAGCGATGTGCAGCCTATAAAGGCATCAAACCCTATCTCCGTCACGCTGTCGGGAATGTTGATTTCTTTAAGCGACGTGCAACCTTTAAAGGCACCCCCTCCCATTGACCGCACGCTTTCGGGGATAGTAATTTCTGCAAGCGACGTGCAACCTTCAAAAGCGCTAAACTCTATTTTTGTCACGCTGTCGGGAATGGTGATTTCTTTAAGCGATGTGCAGCCTTCAAAGGCACTCTCTCCTATTGACCTCATGCCATAAGGTATATTTATGGTGTTATAAAAATACAGCAAAGCATTATCAAGCATACAGAAGCTACGGTAAGAAAAGCTGTTGTCCCGTACGTTCTCGGGTGCGTACACCGCCTTTAAATGCTTATCGTTAATAGCTAAAGCCCCAAAGGCTTCATCTTCGGTGGGTGAGAAAAACAGACCGCAAAGCTTTTGGCAGGATTTTTGGGGCAAAACAGTTTCAAGGCGCTCTCTGTCATAGGGTGCCGCCACTATACCGATATATTCGCCGCCAAGCCGGCTGAACATCTCGTGAGAATACAGCCCAAGCTCGTCCTCAAAGAGGGTGGACATACGCCCTAAAACGCCTTGACCCTGTGTTTTCCAGCTCTTTGCCTCGGCAATATTGAAGCAACGGGGATATATATCGCCGCCACCCGTTTCGTTGGTATCGCCCGTAAAGAACAGCTCGCACAGCCCTCGGCGCACACCTTTAAGGCCGGCTTTTGCAAACAGGGCTTTGCAGTTTACACGGTCGGTTATCTCGTTTGCGGTGTTATAATGCCCGAATATCAGGCACACGTCACGGGTGAGGGCAAGGGCGTTTGTGAAATACGCTTCTTCTGTCATATTACCGAGAGACAGCAAAAGCGGCGTATACAAGCTGTATTCCGGCACATACCAAAACAGAGGCCCGTAGGGAGGATACGTACCGTCGGCGGATTTAGTCAGGATGTCTCCCACCAAAACCCCTTGTGCCGCCTCCTTGTGGCATAATAAATCACGGCAGGTATCAAACAGCAGCGTATACTCGGTGATACCGTAGGTCATCAGCGTTCTGTAAAGAGTGGCAGTGGTTTCGCAGTCGGTAAGGCTGTCTGCCTTCACAAGGAATAGCTGAAGGACCGCAGACCAATATGGGTCATCATAGTGGGCGAAAAGCTCTTTAAGCGTTTCTTGGTCTTCCAGCTCGTCATAATCGTCAAAGCAGTGCTCATAATAATATACTGCCGTGAAATATTCAAGCAGCATCTTGTGGTAAAACTCACCGTCTATTATCATCGCACGGGCGCTGAGATAGTCTGCCAGGAATACTGCTCGTTCCTTCCCGTCGTCATAGCTGTTTTTCAGCACGGCTGCCAGTATTTTTTCAACAGCAGGCTGTTTACCCACAGACATCAATCTGTATCGCTCGGCGGAGAAGGACTTAAGGATAGAGGGCAGCCTTACGGTGACCATATCCCGATATATGTCCGGTACGTTTGAAACGTCGCCCTCGTGGGACAAGGTGATCTCGCATACCGCATCGTATATACCGACGGTCGTTTGGGGTATGCTGTCTTTTTTGTCATAAATAATTGCAAGCTGGGAGAGGAGCAGGGGGTTTGTACGTATCTCGTCCGCAAGATCCTTTATGCGCAGGTAGAACGCATCGCTTTTGTCGGGCTTTTCGAGAAGCAAAAACAAGCTTTTGCCAAACTGCTTGATCTGGTCTTCTTCCAGCGAACGGAGTATCAACCGCTTGGGCGTTTGCCCATTCATCGAGATTATATCGGCATCATCCATATTTCTGCTCGTAAAGAACAGCGTTGTGGAGGATGCGTGGGCTTTGTAATAATTGCTTACGGCGTCCAAAAACCGACGTGTGCCGTCCTTGGTTGCGATCTCGTCCATACCGTCCAGCACCAAAAGCAGGTGCTTTACCGAAAGCAAGCTTTTAAAATCCTCTTCGGTGTAAAAATCTCTGTTGCCGCAGTGACGGCTGAGCTCCTCAAACATCCCTTTGAAAATATCATCGGTTCCCGTCAGCTTTCTGCAAGGCAGTGCCACAACAAGCACGTTTTCGTCGGCGGCTTCCCTTAGCTGGTCTATATAGCAGGACTTACCGCTGCCGGCAGGACCCTGCAAAAAGAATATATCCTCCGAGGCGGTGAACACAGAAGCGTCGTCGATAGCGGTTCCGTCCTCGGCGGTGACGGTGCGGTGTATATACAGTGACTCGTAGTTAAACTCACGCTCCCGAATGTTGACCATACGAAGAAAGGACCTGATCTTAAGATAGGTGGGCTTTGTTGCGTTGCGATATATCCAAAGCAAGCGGTTGTTTATGAGCTTCTGCACTTTATGCAGTATCTCGCTCAGAATTTTATCGCTAAGCTCACGTCCGTTCAGCACAACGGCGCTCTCGGATTCTGCAAAATCGGGCAGCTTTTCCGAATAAAGCCCATAATCAGAAACAACAGGCAATAAGCGGTTGCGCCAATCGTCCAGCTTTTTGAGTTCTTCGATCTCCACAGGCACGTATTCGCTATGAACCGTGTTTTCGGTGTACAACGACAAAAAGACAGTGCATTTATGTACCGCCTCCCTGCTCCACTGACGGAAGTCGCCCACACAATCGTGATCCGACTCCAAAACGGTTATACCGTTTTCACGCAGATACCCCACTATTCGGTCCTTGAGCTCTCGGTCCTTGCCCGTCCAGCTTATGAAAACGTCCTGCATACGAATGTCCGTGCGTTGCGGTGCGATTGTATTCGCCATAACGATACCTCCCGTTTGGGTTTTCGACAATATTATACAATAGCTTTTGTGTTTTTACAAGAGCACGAACCATGGTTTTAACAGAAAAACGCACTGTCTTTTGTTTGGAGAGCGATAAATTGCACACCCCGTCATTGACAAAACAAAGGCGTGGCGGTATAATATTTTTACAAGACACGGCGAAGGAAGTGAAAAACTATGCAAGACCGTATAAAGGAGTTTGTGACCCGACTTATAAAGAGCCTTAAGCCCTGCAAGGACGACGAGGCTGCGCTTATGAAGGGCCTGCTGGAGGGCTTTGAGGCTATTGCCGCAGAGTACACCACCTACGAATACAGCTTTAATCTGGCTATGGACGTTTTTGTAGAGCTGGCACCCTCGTATTTTACCAAAGCTATAGAGCAGCTTCTTGAGGCACGCACCGCCACAGACGAGGAGTTTGATGACGAGGGCGATGACGGCTTGTTCTGCGCCTACTACGCCATCTCCCTGATATACAAGAAAAAGGGGCGTGTGGACGGTCTTTGCGGTCTGCTGGACGGAAAGTACAGCTATCTTCGCTGTTACCCGCTTCAGTACGAGGTGTATTCAAGATATTACAAACGGGCGGGGGATTTCAAGCAGTCTCTTGCCTGCGACAGGCGAGCCATAAACATACTTGCCAGCCGTGGGGTGGTCAATCAGGGAGTTTGCGTATCCTTTGCCTCCACCGTGTGTACTATGCTTTCAATGCGCTCCTTCGGAGTGGAGGAGGGCGACGTTGAGCTGGCAAGGCGCTATATAGAGGACGCTATCGGCTTTAACCCAAAGTACCCCAAGTACCACTTTTTAAAGGCTCAGCTTTTGTTCTATTCCGCCGCCCTTTACGGCGCACCCGAGGAGCTCAAGGCGGCAACAGAGGAGGCTACCCGCATTATCGAGAGCGAGGCGGAGGTATGCCTTTACGATATGTACAGCGGCAGGAGCCGTTTTATCACCGAGGAGCAGCTTAAATACGAGGACTTCAAGGACCTGATGAAGGCGATCCTTGACAGGAAGACGCTCCCCCGCTTCACCCAAAGGGAGGAGGAGCTTGAGAGCGAAAAGGCCGCCATGCTCAGGACGGGAGACCACACAGAATGCGTAAGCCGTATGCACACCCCTCCGCTCCCCCAACACAGGACGGGCGACAAATACTTTTTTGTCTGCTACTGCTCCAGAGACTATAAGTCGGTATACAGCGACCTGTTTGAGCTGTACAGGCATAAGGTACCCTTCCGTTATGACGAAAGGCTGACCCACGGGCTTGCATGGCGTGAGCAGGTAGAGCTTTACGTTATGGACGCCGACTGTGTGGGCGTAGTGTTTTATATCAGCAAAAGCACCCTGCTCAGCGATGCCGTGTGCAGTGAGATAGATATGGTAAAAAAGCACGGCAAAAAGTACTGCTGTGTGAACCTTGAGGGCAAAACGCCTCCCTCAAGGATACTTGTGGAGACTGTGCTTGAAAACAGCGAGCTTTTTCTGGACAACGGCGAAGCCGCCAGAGGGCGTATGGTAAAGTTTTTGGAGTTTTTTGATGACGATATGGTCTATACCCACAAGATGACCGGCGACGAGGGCGACGGCACAGAGCATATCCCCTCGTTTATAAGCGACCTGACAAAAAAGTTCCCTGAGCTTGTGGTGGGAGAATAAGAACAGGATAGGAGCAAGCCTATGGAAAAACACAGAATAATTGCAGAGCATGCCACGAGGGCAAACACAAGAGACCTTAAAAAGCCCAACGAGGACAAGATAATAGCCGATGAGGAAAACGGGATATATATACTGCTTGACGGCATCACCCGCCCCCACGGCGAGTATGAGCAAAGCCCCTATCAAAGCGCCGCTTGTCGGGTGAACGAGGTCTTTGCAGATGCGGTGTACCGCCGCCTGCTTGCAAGAGGCACAGAAGAAAGCGTCCGGCAGGCACTGCGCTCGGCGGTGGAGCTGGGCAACGCCGCTATCGCCGACTACCGAGGCGTTAAGACCGAGGAGGAGTGGCAGTTTTACCCCGCCACCCTTGGCATAATCGCCGTAACGGAGGGAGATAAGCTTTGCTATTACTGCGCAGGCGACTGTCTTGGCGTGCTGCTCAGAGGCAGCTCCAGACTGCTGTTTGGCAGACAGCAGGTGCTTGAGGCGGTGGATATGCTTGGCGTCACCAAAAAGGAGCGTTACGGGCTATACTGCAACAAGCCCCGGAACAAGCTGTCCTATGCGGTGTTCAACGGGGACAGCGTTGCCGCAGAAGGGGGCGAGTGCTCCTTTATCACCCTGTACCCGGGGGACACGGTGCTGCTCGCCAGCGACGGGATAGCAGGCTACCTGAAGTACGAAAGGGTAGACGTACTAAGGGCAAGCAGCACGGCAGAGATGCTTGATGCCTCGACGGAGTATGACAGACCGCCCTTTGCAAAATACGCCGATGATAAGTCGGTGATAAAGCTTGACGTACTGCCTTAGAAGCGCATTTTAGCCACGCCGCAAACAAAACCCCTTGCCTTTTATTTAAACGCCTTGACAAAAAGGGTTTACAGGGGTATAATAAGCTATGTGTTTGTATAATTAGAAATAAATGTAAAGTAAGGTATGCGAAATGTCAGTAAGATTTATCGACAAGTACGCAAAGGAATTTATCGACCCTGCGGCGCTTTCCGCAATGGGAGAGAGGCTGGTGGCGGCAGAGGCAAAGCTTAAGCACCACTCCGAGGGTAACGATTACAAGGGCTGGTATGATATGCCCCTTAATTATGACGAGGCAGAGATCGCCGCTATAGAGAAGGCGGCGGAGAAGATACGCACCGAGAGCGATGTACTGCTGGTCATAGGCATAGGCGGCTCCTACTTAGGCGCCCGTGCCGCTATTGAGTTTTTGCGCTCACGCTATTATAATATACAGAAGAAGGACACGCCCGAGATATATTTTGTGGGCAACTCCTTCTCGGGGGATGACCTTGCCGAGACCCTTGCCCTTTGCGAGGGTAAGGAGGTTTCCGTAAACGTTATCTCCAAGTCGGGCACCACTACGGAGAGCTCTATCGCCTTCCGCTTTGTCCGTCATATGATGCAGAAGAAGTACACCAACTCTGAGATAAAGGAGAGGGTGTTTGTCACCACCGATAAGGAGAAGGGTGCGCTCAAGGCGTTTGCCAGCCGTGAGGGCTACAACACCTTCGTTATACCCGACGATGTGGGCGGTCGCTTTTCTGTGCTGACTGCTGTGGGTCTTCTCCCCATTGCCGTTTGCGGTGCGGATATCCGCGCACTGCTTGACGGCGCCGCAGAAATGCGCCGCAAGATAGACGCAGGCGGCCTTGACAACGATGCTTACCGCTATGCCGTGCTCCGTAACCTGTTTTACGAGCAGGGCAAGCACGTGGAGATACTGGGCAGCTACGAGCCCTCGTTCCGTATGATGAACGAGTGGTGGAAGCAGCTTTTCGGTGAGAGCGAGGGCAAGGACGGCAAGGGTATCTTCCCTGCCTCGGTCATCTTCTCTACCGACCTGCATTCGCTGGGTCAGTACATTCAGGACGGCAAGAGGGTGCTGTTTGAGACCATCGTAAAGCAAAAGAGGTCACGTCACGAGATGTTCGTGCCTGCCAACGCCGTTGATATAGACGGTCTCGGCTTCCTTTCCGGCGAGCGTATGGGCGCCGTGAATGACGAGGCTATGATGGGCACCATGCTTGCCCATACCGCAGGCGGTGTGCCTAACCTTGTGGTGGAATACGATAACAGAGACGAGCACGATCTGGGCGAGATGATATATTTCTTCTTCGTTGCCTGCGCCATATCCGGCTATATACTGGATGTTAACCCCTTTGACCAGCCGGGCGTTGAGGCTTATAAGCGCAATATGTACGCACTGCTGGGCAAGCCCGGCTATGAGGAGCTTCAGAAGGAGCTTTTGGATAAGATACACAATATTGAATAACTCACTTTGCATAGGTTAAATAATTTTTAGGGGAGACAAAGACAATGGTAAAACTTAAAGTAGGACTTAAGGGCACAGGCAAGACCAAGATGCTTATAGACGAGGTCTACGCCGCCGCAAAGGAATCCAAGGGTATAGTGGTTTGCATCGAGTACGGTGACAAGCTCAACTACCACATCCGCAACGCCGCACGCCTTATCGACGCCAAGGATTATGATATCAAGGGCGGCGAGGCTCTTTACGGCTTTGTATGCGGCGCTCTTGCCTGCAATTACGATATAACCGAGCTGTTTATCGACAGCGCACTGAAGATCTGCGGCGAGAATATGGCTGATTTTGAGCAGTTTATGCACAAGCTTGACGATATCGCAGGCAAGACCGAGGTTGATTGCTTTATTACCGCTTCTATGGCGGCAGAGGCGCTTCCCGAGGGTCTTAAAAAGTATCTTGCCGATTAGTGTGTTTGGAGTAAAGGGACGGCTATGAAAAGGATAAAGGATATCGCTCTGTACACCTCGCTCTGTTTCTCGCTGCTTATGCTGTTTATATGCGCTATGTTCGTGATCGCCGAAAACAGCCTGACCTCCGAGACCAGCGCCTTCAGCGCAGTGGATTTCGCCGACAAGGCGTTTCTGTTGTTGGTATACTCCCTATGCGTGGGCTTCAGCTTTCTTGTTTTTGATCTGAAAAAGCTCAGCTCCACCGCAAGGCGTCTTATCCACGTGGTGCTGAACTATGGGCTGATGGTGGCGTTTATCATCTTCTTCACTAAGGCAAACGCAGGCGCTACAGTTGTGTCGGGGGACCGCACTATGCTTATCTTTGCCGCCAGCTTTCTCTATATTATCATCTATGCCGCCGCTATGCTTATCAGCAAGGGCATAAACAAGCTCGGCTCTCTTGCCGACGGCAGAAGGAGCTAAGGTGCGGCAACGGGTAGGACCTGCGTGTCAGAGTCTGCCGCTTGCCCACAGACATTTATATACTCAGGGCGTTGCGGCTTTGTCTCCGCAACGCCCTTTTTGTATTAATATCAGGCGTGTCTTAATACCGCAATAATAAGCCACGGGGTACGGCTGCTTTCGCAGCCTACACCTCATCCGCCGCCTTACGGCGCCACCTTCTCCTCTGAGGAGAAGGCTTTGGGGTGTTTTCGCTTTTTGTAAAGCTATCCCCCTTGACGTAAAGACTTTGGGAAGCAAAAAAGGCTCACCTGTGTAAGGTGAGCTGTCAGCGGTAAGGAGCTCACTCCGGCAAATGCCCTGCGCTGCAAGCGCCCCTCTGTCTGCCGACTGCGCATTTTTTGCCGCAGGCAAGGTCTTGCCTTGAACGCTCCCCTACTAAAAACGCATATTTTAAGGAAAAACTATTGACATTTTGGCGTCAATGCTATAAAATAGTATACGATTATAAACACTATCAATTAAAGGGCTTGGCGGCGTTTGTTTTTGCCGCCGTGCCGACACGGAGGATATTATGATTTCAGCAGGTGATTTTAAGAACGGTTTGACCTTTGAGCTTGACGGCAACGTTATGCAGATCATTGAGTTTCAGCACGTAAAGCCCGGTAAGGGTGCCGCTTTCGTAAGAACGAAGATGAGAAACGTTATCTCCGGCGGCGTTGTTGAGACTTCTTTTAACCCTACCGCTAAGTTCCCTACCGCTGTTGTTGAAAGAAAAGATATGGAGTACAGCTATAACGATGGCGATCTGTACTATTTTATGGATATGGAGACCTATGATCAGGTTCCCCTTAACGCTGACAAGCTGCCCGACAACTTCAAGTTTGTAAAAGAGGGTATGGTTTGCCGTCTTGTTTCTTACAAGGGCAATGTATTTTCTGTAGAGCCTCCCATGTTTGTTGAGCTGGAGGTTGTTGACACCGAGCCCGGCTTCAAGGGCAACACCGCTACCAACGCTCTCAAGCCCGCTACTCTCGAAACCGGCGCTGAGATCAAGGTTCCTATGTTTGTTAATACCGGCGACGTGCTTAAGATAGACACCAGAACCGGCGAGTATCTTGAGAGAGTTTAAGCCATTACTGACTGTTTACGGAGGTATATTATGAACGTTTCTGAAAAAGCTGCTTATCTCAAGGGCCTTATGGAAGGCATGAAGATTGACGAGACCACCAACGAGGGTAAGCTTTTTAAGGCTATTGCCGACCTTCTTGAGGATCTCTCTCTTTCCGTGCTCGACCTTGAAGAGGGTCAGAGCTACCTTGAGGAGTATATAGACGAGATCGACGCTGACCTTGGTGAGGTTGAGCGTGACGTTTACGAGTGCGAGGATGACGATTGGTGCGATTGCGACGATTGCTGCGACTGTGACGATGACTGCGACTGCTGTGATTGTGACGACGATTGCTGTGATTGCTTCGCTACCGTTTGCCCCGGCTGCGGTGAAGAGGTTTATTTTGATGCCGACACTGCTGATGACGTTATCGTTTGCCCCTCCTGCAACACCGAGATAGAGCTTGAGGATATCGAAGATATCGACGAGTAATTCGGTTATACACCATAGCTTTACTAACGGCGAGACGGGTCTGCCCCGTTTCGCCGTATTTTTTATATTTCAGAGGCGCCTTTATGAAAAAGCTTATTGATTTCCACACCCACATCTTTCCCGACCCTATTGCCAACCGTGCCGCCGCTAACGTGGGCGAGTACTATTCTCTCCGTATGGAGGGTGACGGCACCGCCAAGACGCTCCGTGCCCATGCGCCCGCAGGGGTCGATTGCCGCTTTGTTATCTCCTCCGCCGCTATGAAGGCGAAAAACGTGGTGGCAGGCAACGATTTTCTGCTTTCAAAGGCAGGTGAGGACAGCGCATACATCCCCTTCGGCTCCTTCCATCCGGAGATGGGCGAGGCAGAATCCATAGCGGAGATAGAGCGTATTGCCGAGGCGGGGGTCAAGGGCATCAAGATACACCCCGATTTTCAACACCTGTTTATAGATGCGCCTGAGATGCTGACCCTCTACCGCCGCTGTGCAGAGCTGGGTCTGCCTATTCTGTTCCACGTGGGGGACAAGAACACCGACTACTCCACCCCCAAGCGTATGCGCCGTGTTTGCGATTCGGTGCCCGAGCTTAAGGTAGTCGCCGCACATCTTGGCGGCTATTCCGTATGGGAGCAGGCAACGGAGTTTCTGGGAGACACCGGCATCTACGTGGACTGCTCCGAGGCACGCCCCTACCTGAGCGAGGAGGAGACGGAGGCGCTTATCCGCAGCTTTGGCGTGGACAGAGTGCTTTTTGGTAGCGACTACCCCGTTTTCCGCACGGATACCGCCTATGACCACATAAATGCACTGAGCTTTTCCGAGGAGGAGAAGGAGCGCATCTTTTACCGCAACGCCGAGGAGCTGCTCGGCTTGTAGTTTCACGCATATATTTAAGGAGCCGTCTTCAATGCTCGTTTCTTGCATTGGAGACAGCTCCTTTTTTTGTTTTACCTTGTCAAAGATACAACCGTTTCGTCTGTAATTCGTTTAGGTGGGAAAACAATGCCGTCTGCTTCACAGCGGATTTGATAGAATTGCTTTACCCAATCGGGTAGTTTTTCTACCTCATCCTGAATCTTTACAAGTGTTCTCTTTCCAACTCGTCTGTCCATATACGCGAACACACGCAGTAAATAATTATCGGAGTGGAGCGATATTGCGATGTCTGTTTTGAGGTAAATAGTTAGAGAGTTGATGAAATCAGCATCACACAGTATACACTCAGGCATCCATTTTCCTTTTTCCAATTCCCCGTAGGAAACCTTTTTTCCCTCTTTGTAAAGTTGAGATACTTCCCATTCCTGTGCATACATCTCTACCCACGAAAATGCCACCATTTCTTTTTTGTTGTAGTTAATGGTCGCTCTGCCGTAGGCATTATGCACTTCATGATAACTGGTATAGAAATAGGATATTTTGTCTTTAAGCGAATCGCAAAGCAAATCATTCATCTGCTTTTTCAGATTGCTCCAAGACTTATATTTGATTCTTTCATCGAAAATCATATTTGACTCCTTCTCGCTCTCGTCGGCCTTTTACCTACTCAAACAAACAACGCTTTCCACGTGCCCCGTCCTTGGGAACATATCCACGGTGGCAAGCTTTTCTACCCTATAGCCGCCGCCCACGAGAAGGGCGATATCACGGGCGAGAGTGGCGGGGTTGCAGGATATGTACACTATCTTTTTCGGCGCCTCCTCTATAAGAGTAGCCACAAGAGAGGGGGCAACGCCGGCACGGGGCGGGTCCAGAAGCACAGTGTCCGGTGACTTACCGAACGCCTCACGGCAACGCTCAAAGCCCTCGGCGGCATCGCAGGTGAAGAAGCGAGCGTTGTCCTCGCCTCTGCCGTTAAGGCTTGCGTTGACCCTTGCGTTTTCTATCGCCGCCTGAACTATCTCAACGCCGCAGAGCAATGCGCTGTCGGGGCAGATACACAGACCCACGGTGCCAATGCCGCAGTACATATCAAAGACGGTCTCCCCCTCCTTGATATCGGCAAACTCGGCGGCTTTTGCATACAGCTTTTCCGTCATAGCGGTATTGACCTGAAAGAAGGAGGCAGGCGACATAAGAAAGCGCTTGCCCAGCAGGCTCTCGGACAGATATTGCTTGCCCCTTATATGTATCCAGTCGGGGCCCGTAACGGTGTTGGTACGGGCGGTGTTAAGGTTGACGTAAAAGCTGCCCACCTGAGGACAGCGCTCCATAAGCGCCTCGGCTATATCCTCGGCACGGGGCAGACCCTTGCCGTTGACGATGACGGTGACGCAGAACTCACCCTCACGGTTTTTGCGCAGATAGATATGGCGCAGCAGTCCCTTGCCCGTGGTCTCGTCGTATGCCTTTTTGCCCTTCAAGAGACCAAGCAGCTCCTTGGTAACTGCCCCGAAGTCGGGAGTGTGCAGACGGCAATCGTCCCAGGGGGTGATGCTGTGGCTGTGGGCGGCATAGAAGCCGCAGACAAGCTCGCCGTCACGCTGACCCACGGGGAGCAACAGCTTATTGCGGTAGCCCTCGGCGGGACCGCTTATGGGGGCAGGCACCTCCGCAGAGATGCCGCCGATACGGCGAAGCTGCTCCTCTACGCTTTTCCTTTTATACTCAAGCTCGGCGGCATAGTCTATATGACGGTACACACAGCCGCCACAACGACGGTACACGCCGCAGTTGGGCTCTACCCTGACGGGGGAGTCGGAAAGCCGTTTTTCGACCCTGCCTATAAGATAGCTTTTATATTCCTTTATGACCTTGACCTCTGCCCGCTCGCCTGCCAGAGCATCCTCGGCAAAGAGGGTGCGCCCATCGGGGGCACGGCAAACGCCAAAGCCCTTGTCGGTAACGTCGGTGAACTCCGCCTCGAACCTTATTTCCTTTTTAGCCATATACAACTCCTTGCCGCCCGAAGCCTTGGGCGGTGTTTTTATGTCTCCTGCGGTGGGCGGACAGCCGCCCCTTTTGGCACAGTCGCCGCCCGTGTTTGGGGCGGCGACAGCTTGTATTCTTAACCTATGGGAGGGCGCCCTCAGCGGACGGCGCTCTCTGCCTTGCCAACGGCAACACGAGGCTTGCCGTCGGCAGAAACGATGATACCACGGGGGCATTTCTCGGCACAGAGACCGCAGCCTATGCATTTTGCGTAATCTATCTCCTCAAGGTACCCGTTTTTGATAATAGCCTCCTCGGGGCAGTTCCTGCGGCACATACCGCAATCGATACAACCCACCTGACAATAGCCACGAACCACAACGCCCTTATCCGGGGAGTGGCAAGCGACCCAATATTTTGCCGTAGCAGGGATAAGCTTTATCAGATTTTTTGGGCAACCAACCACGCAGGCACCGCAGCCGGTGCATTTTGCAGGGTCCACCACGGCAACGCCGTCATGGACGCTGATAGCGCCGAACTTACAGCTCCTTACACAGCTACCCAAGCCTATACAGCCGTTGGGGCACAGCCGTGAGCCGCCGTGAAGCTTTGCGGCGGCAACGCAGTCGTCAATACCCTTGTACTCATATTTCTGAGAGGAACAGCTATAGCTGCCCGAGCACATAACCAGCGCACGCATCTTGGTGGAGGAGCTTGCCTCGACACCCATAATGGCGGCTATCTTTGCCACGTTCTCCTCAGTGGCGGCGGCGCACTTGCCTACGGGTGCGCTACCCTCCACAATAGCGGCGGCAAGACCGCTACAGCCTGCGTAGCCACAGCCACCGCAGTTTGCGCCGGGCAAAAGCTCGGCTATCTCCTTTATGCGTGGGTCCTCGCTGACCTTCATCTTTTTATCGAACAAGGCGAGCAAAAAGCCCAAAGCGCCGCCGAGGATGGCGAAAAACAGTAATGCAAGAATTATTTTATCCACAGCCGCACCTCCTTAGCTGAGCGTAAAGGGGAAGAACCCACTGCCGCCCAGAGAAATGCCCTGAAAGCCCGTGAACGCCATAGCGATAAGACCTGCCGCCACCAGCGAGAGGGGCACCCCCTCAAACGCCTTGGGAGGAGTGGCAAGGTCAAGCCTCTGCCTGACACCTGCGAACACAAAGAGGGCAAAGGTGAAGCCGAGGGCGGCGAAAAAGCCGTACATAACGCTTTCTATAAGGTTGTAGCCGTTCTGCACGTTGAGCAGAGCCACGCCGAGAACGGCGCAGTTGGTGGTGATGAGTGGCAGATATATGCCCAGCGCCTTGTAGAGAGGGGGGAACGCCTTTTTCATAAACATCTCTATAAGCTGAACGAGAGATGCGATGATAATAATGAAGGCGATAGTCTCAAGATACTCCAGCCCGTAGGGCACCAGCACAAAGCTGTACACCGCCCAGGACGCCGCCGATGCCACAGTCATAACAAAGGTCACCGCCGCACCCATGGAGAGCGCCGTATCTATCCTGCCCGAGACCCCAAGGAAGGGGCACACGCCCATAAATTTAACAAAGATGAAGTTTTCTGCCAATATGGCGGAAAAGCACATCAAAAGCAGTTCTGCAACCGTCATTTGTCGCCCCTCCTTTTAGATGTGAAATGTCTGACCGCCGCCACCACCGAGGCAAGGCACAGAAATGCGCCTGCAGGCATGGTAAGCATCAGGATGCCGGGATATCCCTCGCCAAAGACGGAGATACCGAAAAGACTGCCGCTGCCGAAAAGCTCACGGATAAGCGCCACAGCCATAAGAGCCGCCGTGTAGCCGAGCCCCATAAACAGTCCGTCAAGAGCGGAGGCAAGGGGGCCGTTTTTGGAGGCAAAGGCCTCTGCCCTTGCCAGCACTATACAGTTTACCACTATCAGAGGTATGAATATGCCGAGAGATTTGTCGATAGCGGGGAGATATGCCTTGATAAGAAGCTGTACCGCCGTAACAAAGCCGGATATCACTACGATATAGGCGGCGATACGCACCTGCTCGGGTATGAACTTGCGGAGTAGAGAGATAAGCAGGTTGGAGCAGATAAGCACCACCGTTGCGGAAACGCCCATACCAACGGCGTTGGTAAGGCTCGTAGATACCGCAAGCACCGAGCAAAGGCCCAGAAGCTGAACGAGAACGGGGTTATTGGAGAGCACGCCCTCCTTTATAAACCACGTGATGCCACGTCTTTTCATTCCGCCACCTCCTCACTGCTCATATCGCCCGTATCGGGGTTGAAAAGAGCGTTGATAGCCATACAGGCGCTGTTTACAGCCTTGAGTGCCGCACCTGAGCTTACCGTAGCACCGCTGATGCCGTCCACAGCCGAGCCCTCGGCGTTATACATAAGACCTGTAAAGCCGTCTAAAAAATACTGTTCTTTTATCTTTTGACCTACGCCGGGGGTCTCACCGTCGGCGGCAAGGACGGAAACGCCCACTATCTCGCCGTCACAGTTGAAGCCCACCAGCATCTCCACGTCGCCGCCGTAGCCGCCCGCCACGGAATGGACGCAGTAGCTGTCCTCGCCGCCGGTGGCGCTTTTCACACGGTATACGGCGCTTACGCCCTCGGTGCTGCCCGCCTGAGAGGTGATATCCTCGTAGCCCGAGTTGCCCTCGAACAGGGTTTCGATATTATGTCTCAGCGCCTCCTCCCCATGACCTGCGATAATAGGGGCGGTAAAGCTGTTTACAAAAGCCACGAGGCAGGCGATGATACCTGCGATAAGCAGAAGAGACAAGGCAGAGTAAAGTATGCCCTTAGGTTTATTTGCCTGCATGCTTGCCACCTCCAAACCTTCTGGGTTGAGTCCAGCGGTCTATATAATAGACAAAAGTGTTCATAATAAGTATGGCAAAGCTTGCGCCCTCGGGATAGCTGGAGAAGTAGCGGAAGAACACCGTCAGCCCGCCGCAACCAACGCCATAGATGAGCTTGCCCGTGGCGGTGAGGGGGCTTGTGGCATAGTCAGTCGCCATAAACACCGCACCAAGCATCACGCCGCCCGAAAGCAGGCTTGCAAGGGCAAAGCTGAGCGCCTCGTCGTCCCCACGGGGGAACATGAAGCAAAGAAGGAAAAAGCTTACAAGATAGGTAACGGGGATATGCCAGGTGATGACACGGCGTACAAGCAGGTACAAAAGACCGAGCAGCAGGCAAAGCTTTGACACCTCGCCGATACAGCCGCCGATATTGCCGTAAAACATATCCACAAGCACACGCTTATCCACGCCGCTTTCGATAGAGGATAGCACCGTGGGGGAGCTGACACCGTCCAGCCCTATGCTGAGAGCGAAGGGAGAGAGCCCCCTTGCCGCATCGGGAGCGGCAAAGCTGCCCGCCATAAAGGACGGGAAGGAAAGGAACAGGAACACCCTTGCCGCAAGAGCAGGGTTAAGAAAGTTTTTGCCTATGCCGCCAAACAGCATCTTTACTACCATTATAGCGAAGGCACCGCCGATAACGGGGAGCCACAGCGGCACCGTTACGGGCAGGTTGAAGGCAAGGATGAGACCCGTCACAACAGCGGAAAGGTCGCTTATCGTCTGCCTCCTCTTAGTGATGTAGCAAAACAGCGCCTCTGCCCCCACGCAGGCGGCAACGGAAAGCAGTGTTACCGTAAGCGCACGGAAGCCGAAAACATAGACCGCCCAGATAAGCGCCGGAGACAGGGCGATAATAACGTCACGCATCACAGAGGCAGTAGTCTTGGCACTGCGCATATGGGGTGACGGACTGACACGAAGCAGCTTCATATTACTTACCCTCTCCTTTTTCCTTTAATCTGCGCCTTGCTTCATTAATGGCGCCCTTGGCGTTGCGTATATACTGTACTATCTGTACCTTGCCGGGGCAAACGTAGGTGCAACAGCCGCACTCCACACAGCTCATAGCCCCAAGCCTTTCACACTCGCCGTAGTCCTTCTTCTCGGAATACGCCGCAAGCAGTGCAGGCATAAGATGCATCTGGCAGGCACGGACGCACTTGCCGCAACGGATGCACTGCCCTGCCTCCTCCTTCTCCTCACCAAGGAAGAGCAAGGCGCCCGTACCCTTGGTAACGACCCCGTCCAGACTCCACTGAGCCTGACCCATCATAGGGCCGCCCGAAATGAGGCGGGCAAAGCGCTTTCTCACGCCGCCGCAAAACTCGGCAACGTCGCCGAAGGAGGTGCCCACGGGCACTATCAGGTTGCGGGGCTGCTTAATGCAGTCGCCGTCAACGGTGATGCGCTTCTTGACCACGGGCATACCCGAGGACAGAGCACGGTAGATAGAGACCGCCGTCTCCGGATTGAAAAGCACACAGCCCACGTCGGCAGGCAAGCCGCCCGTGGGTATCTCCTTGCCGTAAAGGGCAAAGATGATCTGTCGCTCGTCACCTTGGGGGTACTTGGTCTTCATCACCCTTATGTCAAACAGAGCCTTATCGTCTATCTTGTTCTCAAACAGCTCGATAACGTCCTCCTTATTGTCCTCGATGGCTATGACCGCCTTGCGGACGCCGAGAGCGTGTATCAAGATCTTTATGCCCTTAAGCACCGCCTCGGGCTGCTCAAGCATCAGACGGTGGTTGGCGGTGATATAAGGCTCGCACTCCGCACAGTTGATGATAAGGTGCTTTGCCTTGCCCAGCGCCGACTTTATCTTGGCATAGGTGGGGAACGCCGCACCGCCCATGCCCACAACGCCCGCACTGCGGACCCGTTCTATTATCTCCTCTGCCGTCAGCTCCTCAAGAGGCTTGTCAACGCCCTTAAGGTCGGGACAGAGGGTGTATTGAAAATCGTTTTCTATAACAGCGTGAAGCACAGCTGCGCCTGAGATGACCCTGCGCTCCTCCATCGCAACCACCTTACCCGACACGCTTGCGTGGACGGGACAGCAAAGTGCGTTGGGGTTATCGCCTATGCACTGCCCTACGGTAACCTGATCACCCACAGCCACAAGGGGCAGACAGGGTGCGCCGATATGCTGAGACATAGGAATAGCCACCCTTTTCGGCTCGGTAAAAGGCTCAGCCGCCATGCCACGGGTATTTTTTCTCTCGTCAACGTGGATGCCGCCGTTGAATGTATACGCCATTATCAAAGCCCTCCTAAGTAAATTATACTATATTATACAATAACAATAAGTATTTTTCAACTACTATTGCTATTGAATTTTTGTTTTTTTTGTTATATAATAACAATACTGATAATATGTAGTAAAAGGGGGCGTTTTCGCTTGGAGCTTACGGATAAGTTTGAGATAAAGGTGTTTATTCTTTATCTGCTGAAAAACATAGGCGAGCCCTTGGATATCACCACCATAGGCGAGGTGGTGATGATGGACGCCTTCGTAAACTACTTTGATTTTTCCATCTGCTTTTCCGACCTGCTGGACTCCAGACAGGTGGAGGAGATAGAGGTGGAGGGTGAAAAGCTTTACGTTATATCCGAGACGGGGGCTTTGATGGTCGGTGAGGTGCAGAGCGCACTTTACGCAGGGGTCAAGGACAAGGCATTGCGCTCGGCACAGCGTCTCCTTGCGCTGAAGCGCACGGGTAACCGCATAAACAGCAGCCTTACCGAGTGCGGCGGCGGCTATATGCTGACCGTGTCTATTGTGGACAACGAGAAGACCTTGCTGAAGCTTGAGACCTATGTGACCGACGAGGACTATGCCAAGCGCATGCAGGCTAATTTCAACGAGCGTGCGGAGATAATATACAAGGGTGCTATGGCTCTGCTCTCGGGGGACGTGAACTTTATTTTTGACGAATAGGTACGGATATGGAACTAAAGGAAAAGGCACTTGCGGCGGTATCTGCTCTTGCGGCACGCTACCCTGCCGCTGAATGCTCGCTGAGCTACGGGGGCGAGCCCTTCAGGCTCTTTGTAATGGCGGTGCTTTCCGCCCAGTGCACGGACGAGCGTGTCAATGCCGTGTCGGTGCCGCTGTTTGCGGCGTTCCCTACGGCGGCGGCTATGGCGGCGGCGCCCGAGGGTGCCTTGGAGGCGATAATACGCCCCGTTGGGCTGTACAAGACCAAGGCGAAGAACCTGCGTGCCACCTGTGCACGGCTTGTAGAGGTATACGGCGGCGAGATACCGAGGGAGATGGCAGACCTGCTGAGCCTTGCGGGCGTGGGCAGAAAGGTGGCAAACCTGCTGAGGGGCGACCTTTACGGACTTGGGGGCATAGTTGCCGACACCCACTGTATCCGCATATCCAACCGACTTGGGCTGGCGGATACGCAAAACCCCCACGGGGTGGAGAAGGCGCTGGACGTCCTTGTGCCCAAGGAGGAGCAGAGCGATTTTTGCCACAGGCTTGTGCTGTTTGGCAGGGAGATATGCAGTGCGAGAAGGCCGCTTTGCGGTGAGTGCCCCATGGCAGGCTTTTGTAGCCAATGTCAAGGGGACAGATAGATATACACAACTTTTTTTGATAAACCGAAGGGAGCAAAGGGATTATGGACAGACCCATTGTTATAATACCCTCATACAAGCCTACCGAGACCCTTGTTAAGCTGACGGAGGAGCTGGCGGCAGAGTTTTCTTTGCTGGTAGTGGACGACGGCGGCGGCGAAGAATATAGGAGCTATTTTGAGAGAGTGGCGGCGCTGGGCGCAACGGTGCTTACCCACAAGGTGAACCGTGGCAAGGGTGCTGCACTGAAGACCGCTATAAGCCACCTTATCGACAAGGGCGGCGAGTGGCTGGCGGTGACTGCCGATTCGGACGGTCAGCACAGCGCAAAGGATATCCGTGCCGTGGCAAAGCTTACAAAAGAAAAGCCCGAGAGTCTGGTGCTGGGCGTCCGTGACGTTAACGCCATGCCCCTTAGGAGCCGTTTTGGCAACAAAATGACCCGTGGCGCCTTCCACCTTGTGACACGCACCCACGTTACCGACACGCAGACGGGGCTTAGGGGCTTCACCCACCTGACGGCGGAGCGGCTGCTTGGGGTCAGGGGCGACCGCTACGAGTACGAGATGAACGTACTGCTCGACGCCAAGAGCCTTGGCATCCCTTTTGAGGAGATAATAATCGACACCATATATATAGACGGCAACGTATCCCATTTCCATCCCATCAGGGACAGCTATATGGTTTTCAGTCAGGTGATAAAGCATATACTTGCCTCTGTCATCTGCACCGCCTTCGACTATATGCTGTATTTGGCGATGCTGGCGTGGCTTCCCATACTGCCCGCCTCTGCCGCCTACCTTATCGCAAGGGGCATAAGCGTTATCCTTAACTATCAGCTTTCAAAGCGGATGGTGTTCAAGGGCGCAAGGTCGGACTGGCGCACCACCGTGGCGTATTTTATGCTGGCGCTGTGTATGGCGTCCACGGGCTCGATGCTCATTATGATAGGCACCGACTACCTTGGCTGGAACGAGGGCATAACCAAGCTCCCCGTTGACGTGGTGCTGTTTTTCGTAAACTTTGTGGTGCAAAAGCACGTTATATTCAAGTAAAAGCTCTCTGCAAAAACACCCCCCACACCCCGTTGACCCGAACGCTAATCATAACCACCGGCCGTGCCGGTGGTATGCACAGGCCCCCTTAGGGCCTTTTACCAGCCGAGCCTATAGGCTCATCGAATTTTCTTTCTCTTGCGTGTAGTGCCCCACCACCGCAGATGCGGTTAGGTGCGCACTAAGGCCCCCTTGTGTAAAGGGGGCTGTCACCGCACAGCGGTGACTG
>JAFXEB010000021.1 GCA_017521025.1 Clostridia bacterium
ATAAATATTTTCTTTTTACACTTGATGGCATAATCAAGAGCTATTTTTGTTCCGCTTTTGCGAGTGGTTGGGGTATTGGATTCATCGTAATAGACGATGCAAAACAGGCTACGGTTTATCATTTCGATATTGCGTTCCACATATACTGCCTTGCCGGCGCCAATAAGGTTCTCGGGATAGTAGGTATCCTCGTAGCTTTCCAAGAGATAGGCTTTATAGTTGTCACTGATAACCGGAAATTCTGCCCGCACATAAATTCGTTTTATGTGTGGGTATTTTTCTTTAAGTTTTGTCACCAATTCGAGACACAAGCTATCGAAACGGCTTTTACTGCCGAACAGAAAGGTATCCACATTATCATTTACAATAAGATTTTCAATCGTCTTGTATAGTTTGGCTTTTAGTTCCTCGGTTTCGTTTATTGTTCTGTGCCCAAAGAAACAGCAGGTTTTATTCGGCATGTTATCACCTCCCAAGATACTATAAATTCGCTTTTTGACTTTTTCATATTTATAGTATATGCATTTTTGTTATCAATATCAATAGTCTGTGGAATATTAAAAACAATACCAATAGACTCTATATTGAGGTGATTATATGAGCAAGTTGGCTAAAACAATTGGGCAACGTATTCGCAATTACAGAACAAAGCTTGGTTTAAGTCAGGAAAAATTAGCGGAGCTGTCGGGTTGTCATCCTACCTATATCGGTCAATTGGAACGTGGAGAGAAAAACGCAACAATAGAAAGCATACAAAAAATTGCCACTTCATTAAACATATCTTTATCCAAACTTTTTGAAAATTTGGGCGGAGCAAACACTGATGAGCGTAATATTCCCTTGGAATGCTACGAATTTTTATTGACTAAAACACGAGCAGAACAAGAGCAAATTATAAAAATCCTATTTGAAATGGACAAATACAAAAGCAATTAACGACTAAACTCTCTGTCACACCAGACAGAGAGTTTTTTGTCGGGGTCCCCGCAAAACTGTAGTTTTGTGGGGAGTTCTTGTATGGGGTCCCCGAAAAGTTGAAAACTTTTTGGGGAGTAATTTACTTGCCAAATTAAATCTCCTTTTTCATCCTTCGGGTACACACTTCGGAATAGCGGACTTGCCGTTTTTCATATAGTGTAGTACAAGAAAGAAAGGAGTAGATTATGGCAGAAAACGAAAAATCTACGACCGTAAAAAGTGTTTTCAAAAGCGGCGAAAGCACTACCACCGAGCGAGAATTCACCGAAGCGTGGATCTCGCTTATCAATACTTTAGAGAAAGGCAAAAGCGGAAACTTTCGGGAAAAAGCGTGACTGTAGGCAAAAACTATGGTATAAAGGATGTGGAAACAGCTTGTTCTATCTCAAAAGGAGATGGAAAAATGAAAGTAGCTATTTATTGCCGCTTATCCGAAGAAGATAGAAACAAGCAAGTTGAAACCGATGACTCGGGCAGTATCCAAAATCAAAAGGCGATGCTGGTGCAATACGCCTGTGATTCGGGGTGGGAGATCTACTGTATTTACAGCGACGATGACTACGCCGGTGCGGACAGGCGCCGACCGGAATTCAACCGCCTACTGCAGGATGCCGAAGCGAGAAAATTTGATATTGTCCTCTGCAAGACACAATCCCGCTTCACCCGTGAGCTGGAGTTGGTGGAAAAGTACATCCACGGTTTGTTCCCCATTTGGGGCATTCGCTTTGTCAGCATCGTGGATAACGCAGATACCGACAACAAGGGAAACAAAAAATCCCGCCAGATCAACGGACTGGTAAACGAGTGGTACTTGGAGGATATGTCCGACAACATCCGCAGCGTTCTGAAAAACAGACGGGAAAACGGATTCCATATCGGTGCCTTTGCTCTTTACGGGTACAAAAAAGACCCCGACCAAAAGGGGCATCTGCTCATCGACGAGGAAGCCGCCGCTGTTGTCCGTGAGGTGTTCACTCTCTTTTCCCAAGGCTATGGAAAGACCGCAATCGCCCGTATGCTCAATGACAGGGGCATTCCCAATCCAACCGAATACAAACGCCTGAAAGGTCTGCGTTATAAACAGCCTACCGCCAAAAACAGCACCCTTTGGAAATACTTTGCGATTTCCGACATGCTGGTCAACGAGATATACATCGGCAATATGGTGCAGGGCAAGTACGGCAGTATTTCCTACAAGACCAAGCAGAACAAGCCACGCCCCAAAAGCCAGTGGTACATTGTGGAGGGAACTCACGAACCCATTATCGACCGTGAGCTTTGGGACAGGGTGCAGAAGATGATAAAGGAACGGGCAAAGCCTTTTGATATTGGCACTATCGGACTGTTTGCAAGGAAGGCTCGCTGTGCCAACTGCGGATATGTAATGCGTTCATCCAAAAGCCGTGGCAAGCACTATCTGCAGTGCGGGAGCCGTCACGTGGCAAAGGATGCCTGTATCGGTTCCTTTATCTCGGTTGATAAACTGGAGCAGATGGTGATCGACGAGTTGAACCGCCTTTCCAAGGAGTATCTGAACAAGGACGATTTGGAAAGAAAGATCGAGTTCTGTAATGATCTGCAGGTGCAGAAAGACAGTATTCTTAAAAACATCGCCACCTATGAAAAACGTGTTGCAGAGTTATCCAAAGGTATTCGGGAACTGTACATGGATAAGGTCAAAGGCTTCATCCCTGTAGCAGATTACACGGAGATGTCTAAGGACTTTATCGCTGACCGTGCCCGCCTTGAAAAACTGATTTCAGATGGGCGTAAGCAGATCGAAGAAATCGACGTAAAAATTGAAGTCGGTGACAACCGCAGAGAGATCACCCGGCGTTACACAAACCTCAAACACCTCACCAGAGAGATGGTGGAGATCCTGATTGACTACATTTCCGTAGGCAAGAGAATTCCCAAAACGAATGATGTTCCGATAACAATACATTGGAATTTTTAGTGATATATTTTGCCAAAGGCAAAATGTGATATAATTTTCTTGCGAAAATTGTGATATGTTCCGTTTTTAACGGAATGTGATATAAAATAAATCCAATTGGATTTATTTTGTTGGCAAAAGTTGCACTTTTGCCGTTGCAGCAGAGCAGAAGGCAAGAAAGACCTATGACAACATTCTGCGCTTTGCGGACGATCCCGACGTAAGAGACCCGATTAAATTCCTGCGTCAGCGTGAGATAGTCCACTTCCAGCGCTTCGGTGAGGGGCTACGCACCATTCAGGATAATCTTAACAGCAAAAACTTTTACGCATATAATCCCGAGTTTGATAAGTAATGGTTTTTATGAGGGGAAGCTTTTGAAAAAGCTTCCCCTCATACTTCCTTTCAAAACTTTTTAACCATAAACAAAAAAGCAGATGGGGCACGACACGACCGCCCCATCTGCTTTTTGTCTGCTTGACCTATTGGATCTTACTGCATCTTTTTCTTTGGCGCAGGGAGCTCGTCATACATTGCGTCAAATAGCCTTGTCAGGAACTCTCTGCTGTCCACATTATCTACGAGCAGCATTTCCCTTGCCCCCTGATACGGCAACTCATAGCTTGCGTTTGGCATAAGGGCGAGGGCGGAGCTGACAGGCTTTACAAGCAGTCTGTCATCATATATACCGCCGACGATCTTATCACGGTAGTAAATGATATATTCACCCATCATTGCCCTGTACCGTATTCCCTGCAATTCTGATAGCTGTTCTGATATAAAATTCAAATATTCCTTAGTCGAAGCCATATCGCACCCCGTCAAGTCCTTTGCTGAGCGACAGCATTATATCACAAAATCGGAACCGAGCAAAGCTTTTGCGTCTGAAATGGACCTTAGTCCTGCTTTACTGCAAGTGTATCTGCTTTTTTGCCCTTGCCGTTGCCGAACCAATCGCCGCCCACGCCGCTGGTTATCATCCAGAAGCGCTCCCCCTCCGCCCCAAAGCTGTAGCTCCCTTCGTAATCGGGCAGTCCGCCGTTTGAGGCGATATACGCCTTTGTCAGCGATACCCAGCGCTTGGTTTTTGCGTCCTTGTATCGGGCGTTGCAGACCTCCATAGAGCGCACATCGCCTGCTTTTTCGAGCATAAAGTTCTCAAGAAACACCGCCGCACTTTTGAACGTCACGTCGGGTACCCCCAAATCGTAGCGGCAAAGCAGGGTGTATTGCCCCGTTTCCAGATCGCAGACCCATTGCTCTGCCATAGTGTTACCCGTCTCGGGCGAGGTAGCACATTTAAGGTACATTCGGTACCAATGCTTTGGCTCCCACCCGTAGGGGATAAAACAATGAGCGCCTGTGCCCTCCCCGGTGAAGGAATCTGTTTCGGCAGTATAAGAAGGGTAGACTCTTTTTGCACGGATACGGGTCTGCCTGCCTGCGTAGTCCCTGCAAAATACATCCCAAAAGGACATAATGCTCACTCTGCTGCCGTCGCCCCGCCTTTGAAAGCCTGCGTAAGCGTTTATATGTGGACTATCTGTCCACACCCTTGCGTACCTGCGTTTAAGGGGCGAATAGTCGACCAGCCAATCACAGAGACTACAATAAGTACCCTCGGGCACATGGTCTGCCTTAAAATCTATGGCATACTCCGTATAACGAACATCATCAGGCATTATAAACCACGCACTGATATATGGGGAGCGACGTTTTGCCGTCTTGTTATACCTGTGTATCTGCAATCCCGAAGGAAGCTCAAAAACAGAGCTCCAGCTCATATCACGGGTAAAAAGGAACCGTTCACGGTGCACCTCACGCCCATCCATATACCACACCGCAACGTTGACACGAAGGTGCAGGCAGCTTTGCATATTCTTTCGTGATACATCAAGCTCTGTCACCTGACCCGACTCTACTCTGCCACTGCCCCACGCCTCCACCTCCCGACCGTTAACGGTAACACGGGCTGTACGCCAACCGAAGGGCACGCCGCTATCGTTGTATATACGCAGAGAAAAGCTGTAGTATTCGTTATAGCCAAGACTGTTCAGGTCCGCTATTTTGTCACAGCCTTGCAACAACGTACCCGAAGCCGCCGTGAGAGCTTTTATCTGTCCCGTAAATATCATAGTCTGCCTCCGCACAGTTAGTACGAGGACATTATAACACATAGGTGCCTTAGGCGCAAGAGCAGTTTCACGCCGCCTTGTTCTTAAGTCTCAGGTTATCGGCGATCATGGCTATAAACTCGGAATTGGTAGGCTTACCACGGCTGTTTTGAACCGTGTATCCGAAAAAGCTGTTCAGCACGTCCACGTCGCCCCTGTCCCACGCTACCTCTATGGCGTGGCGGATGGCACGCTCGACCCTTGAGGCTGTGGTGCCGTACTGCTTTGCAACTGTGGGGTAGAGTATCTTTGTTACGCCGTTAATAACGTCGCCATCCTCTATCACCATAAGTATGGAGCTACGGAGATATTGGTATCCCTTAATATGGGCAGGCACGCCTATCTGATGTATTATCCTTGTGACCTGCGCCTCCATATCACCAAACAGCTTACTTTGCCTTCTGCTTACGCCCTTGATACGGGCAGCGAGAGTTTTGCCCTCCACGGGTTTGAGAAGACAGCAGCCTGCGCCCTTCTCCAGACATTCCTCAAGCATAGGGTCGCCGCCGAAGGAGGATAGCATCAGAAAATCGGGGCATGCCTCACGCATTGCCTTCTGGCACTCCTCGATAAGCCCCGCACCATCAAGCCTTGGGAGCATTACCTCACACACCACTGTCTCGGGGCGGTGCCGAACAATTTTAAGATACGCCTCTCTGCCGTCTGCCGCCTCAGCGATTACCTCTAAGCCCTCTTTCTTAAGCTCCTCTACCGTTTTTGTCCTTTGCTCATTATTGCTGTCTACAACGATTACTCCGTGACGCTTATCCACAACCAATCTTTCCTTTCTGTAATATCAGCACGGCTGTGCCTTTTGTTTTATCTTTTGCCAAATTTTACCATATTTGAGCAGAAAAATCAAGTGTTTTTTTGCTTTATTTTTCGACAAAAACCACCCCAAGAAGCTTGACAGCTTCTTGGAGACCCCGACAAAAACCACCCCAAGAAGCTTGACAGCTTCTTGGGGACCCCGACAAAAACCACCCCAAGAAGCTTGACAGCTTCTTGGGGACCCCGACAAAAAAAGCGCAGCGCCCTATAAAAGGGGCTGCGCTCATATATAACGCTATGTTTTTTTGGTTAGCAGACCGTAAAGGTCACGGACGAGCAGGTACAAGGCGTAGCCGATAATACCGCCCACAAGGTTAAGGCTCAGGTCGTCCAGCTCAAAATAGCCTACGTCAAAGGCAAGCTGCCAGCACTCGATACAAAGGGTCGCCCCAAGGCACGTCAGCGCCGCACGGACAAGACTGCAATCCTTTTTGAAGAAGCCGCAGAAAAAACCGAGGGGCAAAAGGCAAAGCACGTTGCCTATAAGCTGGTAGCGGAACTGGATATACTGTCCTTGCCGCAAAAACTCGGAATAGGACCAAAAGGGTACGAGTATCACTCTGTCCTCGGCACGGGGGTGGCTTACAAACAAGCCGTCCCTCAGCATAGTGAGCCTGAGCAACAGCGCCCCATACAGCACAAAGAGGGCTATCCATAGCACCCTTGCCCATTTTGAGCAGGCCTTGTAATACACCGCCTTAGTCCTCGTAGTCCTCAAAATCCTCGTCGTCCTCATCATCGTTGTTCTGACGCCACTTGAGCACGAAGAAGATACCGCCGCCTATCATCACGATTGCTATGATAGCGATAAGGAATATCACCTCAAGGGAAACGCCGGAATCCACGTCTCTCGTAGGAGGCTCGGCAGTCTTCTCTGCCATAACAACGCTTATCTCGCCGTTGGAGGCGATGCCGCTTATCTTGATAACCACGTCACCCGAAACGCCTGCGGCGCCCGTAGCGGTTATATCGGTGCCGTTCTCGTCAAGGAGCACCATATTGGTGTAGCCGGAAACGCTGATGCTGTCTATGCAGTAGCCGCCCTTGGAGTATACGGTAAGCTCAAAGTCGGTGCCGCTCTTCTGGTACAGCACGCTCTGCCACTGACCGCCCTCGCCCACGGTTACGGTACCGAAGGAGTCAAAGCCGCACATAGAGCCGTTGTACTTAACGGTAACGGCAGAATAGGGGGCAACGTAGCTGAGGAAGGCACCGTAGCGGTTATTGCCGGGCATATAGGCTCTTATCCAGCCCTCGTTATCCACAGCAAAGAGCTCGTCGGGAGCGTAGGCGGAGGGTTGACCCGAGATGGGGTCATACTTGAGCCACTCCACTCTGTCGCCCACGGTGAAGGCGCTTGCGGCGTTTATCTTAAGGGAGGCGCCCTTAGGCATTTCTGCGGCGGAGGCACGCTCGATATAGATGTTGGCAACGCCGTAGAAGGAGCTTTGATTCACCTTCTCCTGCAGCTTGCTCTTAACGTAGGCGCAGTACTCGCCCTCGTCAACGGAAACAGAAAAGTCCACGCCGGAGTTGTCAAGACCCGTGGTATCAAAGGAGGCGCCGCCGGGTACTACCCACCAGTACTTGCCGTCCACACCGATGTACACAGTCTTGGAGCTGTCCTCAAGCAGGGTGTTAAGGAAAAGAAGCGCATCCTTACCTATCTTGTTCTTCTGAGCGATGCTGATATAGATATCAGTATTGCCTGAAAGCCCCTGAATATCGGCAACGGTAAGATAGTTGAACTCGGTTTCACCGCCCACAGGCTCAGAGCTGTCTGCAGGGGCGCTGCTCTCCTCCTCGGAGCTCTGCTCGCCCGACTGCTCAATGGGTTTGAAGCTGACGGTAACAGTCTTGTTGGCGTTTATGTTGGTGATGGTAAGGGTGGTGCCCGTAATGGTCCACTCCTGCCCGTTTACGGTGATAAGGTCTATCTCATAGCCATCATCAGGCACGAAATTGAACTCCACGTTCTCGCCCCTCTCCACAGAGGTGGGACGGTCGGGGAATATCTGACCGCCGACGCCGTTAACCACGGGGGTGACGGTGAAGGAGCTGTTTTCGTAGAAAACGATGTCCACAAGCTCGTTCTGCTCAACAACAAGGCTGTAGGTGGTAACGCCGTATCTGACGGCGCCGCTGTTGTTAAGCCTTATGCAGTCCACTGCCATACCGGGGTTGGGGGTGATCACCACAGTAACCGCCCTGCCTGCAGGGATGCGCAAAAAGCCGCTTACTACCTCTACCTCGGTGACGGTATAGGTGCCGCCGCTCTGGCAGTTTATGCTTACGTCACAAAGACGGCTGAACTCTACGTTTACTGCGGTGGTCTCTGTAACGGGCACTTTTATCTCAGCGTTAAGCATATCGGAGCCAAGGCTCACGGGGGTGCCGTTAACGGTAACCGCCTTGATGCCGTAGCCGTCTGTGGCGGTAAGGGTAAGAGCAAGCTCACCGCCTACGAAATAGTCTGCATCGGGGTCAAAGCCCTCTACGGTGCCCCAGCCTGCGTCACTGATATTGGTGACCTCAACAACTGCGGCGTCTGCATCGGCAAGGCTTACGTCTATCTCAGCCGCACGGTGTACGGCGTTGATAACAACGGTGCCTATGGTGGGGTCTATGGCATACTGGTTGCCCGTAACAACGCCAAGGTCGCCTACCACCTTGCCTACCTCGGGAGCGATGCTGAAGGTAACGTCGCTGCCCTCAAGGACGCTGAAGGTAATGGGCTCGCCTGCCGAGGTCTTAACCTCGGTGGTAACGCCCGTAGCGGTAACGGTAACACTACCGCCCTTGACGTAAACGGTAACTGTCCAGTACTTGCCCTCGGGCACAGAGCTGTCGTCGGGAGCAGAGCTGTCCTCAGGCTCAGAGCTGTCCTCAGGCTCAGAGCTGTCAGAGGGCACCTCGGAGCTATCAGAGGGAGCGGTGCTCTCCTCAGCGCCACCGGAGCTCTCAGGAGCGGAAGCGCTCTCGGAAGAGGGCTCGGAATCCACCGCCTCGCTCTCGGAAGTCACGGGGACATCTGTGCTCTGGTCGGTCACGGCGCTTTCCTCAGCGGCAACCGCCACGGCAAAAGAGCCGAGACACAATATCAGGGTCAATAAAACACATATCAGCTTTTTCATCAAATTTCCTCCACAGAGAATGTTCTGTCTGGCACAGCCGCCCGAAATACGGGGGCATTTTATCCAAACGCAGTTGACAGAAACATAAAAAGATGCTATACTGTCAAATACATTATACATAACTTAAAGCAAAAATACAATAGCTGTTTTGATTTTTTATTTTCAGGGGGAAATTTTTATGGCAGAAAAGAAAAAGGTGGAGGCGATAACCTCCAGAGACGAGGATTTTGCCAAGTGGTACACGGACATTGTTAAGAAGGCTGAGCTTATTGAGTACACCAGCGTAAAGGGCTGTATGGTCATCCGTCCCTACGGCTACGCTATATGGGAGAACATCCAGCGCATACTTGACGGTATGTTCAAGGCTACGGGGCACGAGAACGTGTGTATGCCTATGTTTATACCCGAAAGCCTGCTTCAGAAGGAGAAGGACCACGTTGAGGGCTTTGCCCCCGAGGTTGCGTGGGTCACCATGGGCGGCAAAGAGGTGCTTGAGGACAGGCTTTGCGTGCGCCCCACCTCTGAGACCCTGTTTTGTGAGCATTACGCAAATATCATACATTCCTACAGAGACCTGCCCAAGCTGTATAACCAGTGGGTAAGCGTTGTGCGTTGGGAGAAGACTACCCGTCCCTTCCTCAGGAGCCGTGAGTTCTTGTGGCAGGAGGGTCATACCATCCACGCTACCGAGGCTGAGGCTATTGCCGAGACCGAGCAGATGCTGAACATTTACGCAGATTTCTGCGAAAAGTATCTGGCTATGCCCGTAGTAAAGGGCAAGAAGACCGAGAGCGATAAGTTTGCAGGTGCGGTCTCTACCTATTGTATAGAGGCTTTGATGCACGACGGCAAGGCGCTTCAGGCAGGCACCAGCCACTTCTTTGGTGACGGCTTTGCCAAGGCGTTTGATATAACCTATACCGACAGAGAGAACAAGAAGGTCAACCCCTTCCAGACAAGCTGGGGCGTTACCACCCGTCTTATCGGTGCCATCATTATGACCCACGGCGATGACAACGGTCTTGTACTGCCCCCTGCAGTTGCGCCCGTTCAGGTAGTGATCATCCCCGTGGCACAGCATAAGGAGGGCGTGCTTGAGGCTTGCGGCGCACTTAAGGACAAGCTTTCCCAAAGCTTCCGTGTAAAGCTGGATGACAGCGACAACTCCGCAGGCTGGAAGTTTGCCGAGTATGAGATGAAGGGCGTACCCGTAAGAATAGAGCTTGGGCCCAGAGATATCGAGAACGGTCAGTGCGTGGTATGCCTGCGCTGTAACGGTGAGAAGTATACTCTGCCTCTTGAGGGCATCGAGGAGGCTATCGCCGAGAAGCTTGCCGAGGCTAACGATATTATGTTCAAGGCTGCTCTTGCCAACAGAGAGAAGAAGACCTACACCTGCACCTCTATGGAGGAGATAGTAAAGGCCCTTGAGGAGAAGGGTGACGGCTTTGTTAAGGCAATGTGGTGCGGTGACGAGGCTTGTGAGGACGCCGTTAAGGAGCAGACGGGGGTTTGCTCACGCTGTATCCCCTTCGAGGGCGAGGCTGTCAGCGACAAGTGCGTTTGCTGTGGCAAGGAGGCTAAGCACCTACTTTATTGGGGCAAGGCTTATTAATCAAAATGTTATAGGAAAGAGGCTGTAAAGGGCTTTGGCTTATTACAGCACGAGCAAAGGACGGGGCATATCCAAGAGAGGGTGTGCCCCTTTCTTATATATTGTCTTTTCGGCGGAAGCATTGCCAAGCCTTCTCCTTCGAGGAGAAGGGGGACCGACGGTACGTCGGTGGATGAGGTGTAGCCGTCCGCAGACGACGCAATGTCCACAAGTCGATAAGAAGAAAATAACGGATGCTGCGCATCCTACACCTCATCCGTCAGCCTTCGGCTGCCACCTTCCCCTCAAGAGGGAAGGCTTTTATATGCTTCCGCTTACTGTAACGGAAGCGCAATTTCAAAGCAAAACACATTTTTCTCGCAAAAAAGCATTGTTCGTCCGTATAATAGGTGTAAGGTACCTTAGAAAAAGCGGACAAAGAAAGGAGGGAGCAAGAAGTGCCAGTCGAGACAGAGAGCAAAGCGGCAGAGCTTTACGAGCGCTTCAGGCAGGGAGACAAGGCAGCCTTTGAGAGCCTTGTGCTTGAATACAGGCACAGCCTTGCGCTGTTTATCCGCCGTTTTGTAAGCGATATGGACACTGCAGAGGATCTGGCGGCGGACGTATTCGTTAAGCTGCTTGTGAAAAAGCCAAGGTACAAGGGCAACGCCTCCTTTAAGACATGGCTGTTCACCGCAGGACGCAACCTTGCCGTAGATCACCTGAGGAAGCACGGGCGCACCCTGACGGAGGAGGAAGTTCGACAGGGACACTCAGAGGGCACGGAGGACAGCTTTTTTAAAAGTGAAAGGAAACGGGCTTTGTACCGTGCACTGAACACGCTCCCAAGGGATGAGAAACAGCTTATGCACCTCATTTATATCGAGGACTTAGGCTATGACCACGCAGAAAAGGTCTTAGGCGTACCCAAGGGCAAGCTGTACGCCATGGCACGGCGTGCCAAGGGAACGCTTAAGGATATTCTTACAAAGGAGGGAATAGAGTTTTGAAAAACGACAGACAGTTTATAGAAAGCATTTATGAAAAGAAGACTGCCCGTGACAGAGAGGCAAGGAAAAAGCTGATCTCGGTAGTGGCAATAGCCTTGGTAATGGCACTGGTTGTGGGTGCGATAGCACTTATGCCTTCAGGCGGTGCACCTGACGTCCAAGGACAGGACGGCTATGTAGCAGACCTGCCCGACAAGGAAGACAGTACCGCCGACAGCAAGGCAGAGGATGCCGTTATAGAGGCAAGCACCCAAGACACGGACGGCGAGCAAAGCAAGGCTGAGCAGCTTTTGGTGCTTACCAGACCCGATGACAGAAACGAAGAAGAGGCATATATCGACACCCCCCTGACCCCCAATTTTGCACTTACGGGCCCCATTGACGACACCCGCTTTTACGACACCCTTAAGGCAGAGGAGAACACCAAAGCACGCTTCGCCGTAGCCTTGGAAATAGATTCGCTTTCTGCCTTCACCTACGAGGGTAAGACGGTAGACGAGCTGTTTTATGATATAGAATACGGCTACCGTTGCTTCAGAGATGAGACTTACGCTCTTTTCAACGAATATCAGACCGCCTTTGTAAAATGGCGCTGGAGCCATGAAGAAGGAGGCTACAACGACATAGTAAAGGACCTTTGGGTGCGGGCGCAGGCAGGCGACAAAGAGGCGGAGGAAATGTATATCTACTACGAAAAGACCTCCGACAAGGTGATATTCCGTGAGCTTGTGTGGGACAAGACCCAAAGCGCCGAGGATATCAAGACTCTTGAAGCGCAGATAGCACACTATGACGCTATATGGGCTGTCTACCGCAACGAGGGCGAGAACTATTTAAAAGAGGCATACGGCAAGGAGCTTGAAAGACTTCTCGCAGAGGGCTATGACCTGCATTGCACCACCGCAAACGGTCAGCTTATGCTCACAGGCAGTCTTACCGCTGAGCAGATACTGTATTTTGACAACACAGGGAACTTCTCCTACCGTTGCTCCTGGCTTGTAAGGGCTCCCCTCAAGGATGCCGACAAGATAGACCTGACCACCATTATCGGCAGCGAAGCCGACGAATAAAAACCAAGGCACCGCCCTTTATTTTGGGCGGTGCCTTTGAATTCCCTTGGCTATTTCTTTTTCTTTTTGGATATAAGGAACGCAGCGGCACCGCCAACAACTGCGGCTACTGCGGCGGCGATAATGCCCACCTTAGCGGCAGTGGGGAGTCCCTTGGGCTCCTCAGGCGTTTCCTCTGCGGGGATGGGAGCGAAGGAGGCCACTACCTCCATATTACCCTCGGCGACGCACTCGTAGCTAAGGTTGCCGCTGTCATCGGTTATATACTCCACAGCCTCGCCGTTAACGGTAAGTCCCTCGGCAAGATATCCCTCCTCGGTGCTTATCTCCAGGCGGACGGTCTCACCTATACGGACGGTCTCGGTGGTCTTCTGAACACTGCCGCCCTCGCCTACGGTGATATTAACGGTGCATTTGCGGCACTCGTCAAACATCCACTCTATAAGATAGGGGTCCTTGACCTGCTTCAGCGCAGGAGTCCATGCGTTATGCCCCGCTATCTCAAACTCGGTATAAACCGCATCAGCGCCTATCTCCTCAAGCGCCGCTATCATCTCACGGGAGCCTGCCACGGGCACGGACTGATCGCCGTCACAATGGAACGCCCAAACCTTTACGCCGTTATCCTTCAGCACGGATGCCTTGGAGGGGTCACCGCCGCCGCAAATAGGATAGATGGCGTTGAAGGTCTCGGGATGGCGGAGTGCCAGATCCCAAGTGCCGTAGCCGCCCATAGAGATACCGCCAAGGATGACGTTGCTTGCGTCGCCGTTTTCGTTGGCGATAATGCTTTGGATAAGCTCAAAGACCGCCTTGCTGTAGGGGGTCTCTGCCACGGCATCTATACTGTAGGAGCCTGCGGCATAGGGGGTATCTACCCACTGTGCGCCCTCGGGGCACTGGGGAGCTATAACGATATAAGGGATGCCTGCAAAGAACTCCTCTGCGGCGTCGGAGGCAAGATAGTTTACCGTTGCGGGCTGGTCGGTTATCTGCTTTTCGTTATCGTCGCCCTTGCCGCCCGAGCCGTGGAGGAACACGAACACCATAGCGGGGTTTGCCTTATCCTCTGCATCATAGGCAGGGGAATAGTAGGCACGGTAATTGAGTGCGGTACCGTCTGCACTTTCAAAAACTTTTGCCTCTGTCTTTTCAAGTATCCTTACGGAGTTGTCGGAAACAAGCTGGGCGTAGTCCTTGCCTGCGGTCTCGCCGCTTGTTGCGGCACTGTCGCTCTGCTCTGCCCCTGCGGTGAGCGAAACTGTGGCGACAATGGCGCCTGCCAGCGCACCTGCCACCAATAGCTTGGTTATTGCTTTCATAAATAAGAGTCCTCCTGTTTTATGTATTAAAAGGGTCTATGTCACCCACGTCTACCGTATCGGAAAGGGCGAAGGAATAGATATACGCCCCCGTCACGGGTCTGCCCGTGATCTTCTCCACATAAAGCCTGTAAAGGTAAAGCTGTACTCCGTAGCTGTCACGCAGTGCCTCGGCTCCGCCCTCGCCTACCCTGTCGGTCTTGTAGTCTATAAGGGTAAAGCTACCGTCGGGGTTCTCAAAGAAGCAGTCGATAACGCCCTGCAGCATCACCTGCTCCTCCCCCGCATCCTTGAACAGATAGCCCGGCAGTGCGGTAGAAAAGCGGCGCTCTCTGTACACACGGGGCGACGCCTTGATACGGGCATAGATATCGGAGCGGAAGAACCGACCCAGCGCCTCGGTATCCATAAGCCGCCTTTGCTCCTCGGTAACAAAGCCCCTGTCAAGAAGCCTGTCAGCCTCTGCCACAAGGTCTGCCTCTGCCCGCTTGAAATCGGCAAACTGCATAAACACGTGGTTTGCCGTGCCACGCCGTGCCCCTGCCGACGGACCGCCCCCTGCGAAGCAGGGCAGTCTGTCAGACACCCTCGCAGGTGCAGGCGCAACAAGCTTGCCGTTTTCGTCCCGGACAAGGGCGGAGGCGGAATACTTCGCCGTAACGGTGCGTGGAGGTGGGGGTGCCTCTCTCAAGGGGGGCAGTGCCGTTTCCTCTGCGCTTGCCTCCCTTTCGATACCCGAAAGCGCCAGAGGCTGTACCTGCTCTGCCTCGGCGCAGTCCTTTACCTCGATATTATAAAACATTTCGCCGCCCTTTGCAACAGCCGCAAGGAATAAATCTGCAAAAGTGCTTTGCTTTTTCTTGTCTATGCGCTCCCATACCCCGTCGCTGAAGGTAGCGGATACGTACAGTTTCTTTCGGGCACGGGTAAGGGCAACGTAAAGCAGTCTGTGCTCCTCTGCGTATTCTTTGTGCTTTTCCGTCTCCCCATCAAGATGCTTAAGCAGAGGCTTGGCAGACCACGCCTCCCTTTGCTTTTTCAGACTGAGAGACAGCCCCGTATCAAAGTTGACCCTTACGGCATTGCCATCACTGCTCTTGCCACGCTTGCCCGTATCGCAAAGGAACACCGCATCAAACTCAAGCCCCTTGGAGCCGTGGACGGTCAGCAACCTTACGCCCTCGGCGCTTTTACTGCGCTCGGCATCGGGTCCCTGCCCCTTTTCTTCAAGACGGCGCAGGTAGTCGGTGAACACGCTCACGCCTCTGAAGGCGTCCTGCTCCATACCCATAGCCAAGGAATAAAAGGCGTTAAGGTTCGCCCTGAACTTTTCTTCGTCACCCTTTGGGGCGTAGGCGAATATGCGAAAATCCTCGTACAGATACCACAAAAGCTTGTGCACAGGCAGTATCAGTGCCTTTGCACGGTAAAGGCTCAGCCGCTCCAGAAAAGCGGCGCATTTCTCGCCCAGCACGCTGTCCTCCTCTGCCTTGGCACACAGGTCCTCGTACAGGGATATGGAGCAGTCCCTTATCTCCACAAGCTCGCCTGCGGTGAAGCGGAACACGGGACTGCGCAGAAGCGCCGCAAGGGATATGTCGTCCGTAGGGTTGTCCACCGTGCGCAGTGCGGATATCATAAGCAGTATCTCGGGGCGGTCAAGCAGCTTTTCCTTACTGTTTTTAAGACCTGTGGCTATTCCCCTTGCCTCCAGCTCGTCGGAATAGCTTTGCATATGCTTTGAATCGTGGAAAAGCAGTCCTATCTCCGAGGGCTTAACTCCCGAGGCGATAAGGCGCACTACCTCGTTGCAGACCTCCGCCTGCTCTGTGCGGTAGTCCTTTGCGTTTTCGTAAAGCCATACCGAAACGGGCACGCCGCCGCTGTCATCCTTGCCGTGGATAAGCCGTTCCTTTGTGTAGTCGCCGTCTGCCCTCTCCACGGTGTATATCCTGTCGCACACGTGGTTGCAGAAATCTATAACCGTTTTGTCACAGCGAAAATTCTCACGGAGCAGTACAAGCTCACCCTCGCCCTTGCCCTCCTCGCCGTAGCTGTCACGGTATCCCATAAACAGCTCGGGATGGGCGTCACGAAAGCCGTAAATGCTCTGCTTTACGTCACCCACCATAAAACGTCTGCCCTCGCCTATCACACGGAATATGCTGTCCTGCAGAGGGCTTACGTCCTGATACTCGTCTATGTATACCTCCTTATATGCGGCAGAAAGCTTTCTGCCCAGAGGCTTTTTAAGATATGAGCCGTCCTTTTCCTCCACAAGCAGAGACAGAAAAAGCTGCTCTGCATCGGAAAAATCTATAATGCCACGCCTTTTCTTTTCGGCTGTATAGCACTCGTCCAGCCGCTTCATAAATACAAGCAGGGCGGCGGCGACCTCTGCGGTCACATCATACTCTCTTATCAGTGCGTCTCTCGTCCTGCATAGGTCTGAAAGCCTGCTTACCCTGCCCTTCAAATCGTTATAGGCGGCGATATATTCATCATCTCCGCCTCTGCGACTGCCCGGTGCATAAGCGCTTGTCGCCGCCGAAAAGCTGTAGTAGTCCTCCTCAAGCCCCTGCCTCATCAGCGCAAGAGCCGCCTTCACCTTGCCGCAGAATACAAGCCCCTTGTCATCGGCTGTAGCAAGCATGGTTTCAAGGTCATCCTCCATAACGGCAAGCTCCGCCTCGCAGACCGCCCTTACCTCCTTACCCCTCTCAAGAGCAAAGAAATCCTCGTCATGCAGACGCCTTGCATCCCTTACAAGCCTTGCCACTGCATCCTCAAGCCACTGCATATAGAAGGGGAAGGTACGGATGTCACTGTAGAGCCCGATGCACGCCTTTACAAGTCCGTCATCGCTTTTGTGGCTGGCGAAATTGTCAAGAAGCAGGTCTATCTCTGCCCCGTCCTCCTCGCAAAGCTCTGTTATGACCCTGTCTGCGCTGTCTGCCGCAAGGGCGGCGCACAGCGCCCCGTCACCCACCGCCATGCTCTTGTAGCCAAGGCTTTGGGCGTTTTGCTTAACGTAACGCAGGCAGAAGCTGTCGATAGTGCCTATGTCCGCCCCGGAAAGAGCATATATCTGCCTGCGGTAGTGCTTGTTATCAGGTTCTTTGGCAGAAAGCTCCTCCAGCTTTTCGGAAAGCTTTTTCTTAAGGTCTGCCGCAGACGCCTTGGTAAAGGTAACTATAAGGAAATCGTTTATATCGTCGCCCGCCTTTATCCGCTCCAATATACGGGCGGCAAGCACGGTGGTCTTTCCGCTGCCCGCCCCTGCGGAAACAAGCAGGTCACGACCTCTGTAGTCCCTTGCCCTCTGCTGAGAAGGCGTAAAGCTTGGCTCTTTCTTTGTTTCTTCGGTTTCTACGGTGTTTATTTCTATGCTTTCACTCATCCCTACAGCCTCCTCCTTTAATACGTGTATTTAGATGGCTTTTTCTGCCTGCAGATCTCCCCATAGGGGCAGAAATCGCAGTCCGTGCTCTCTTTCTTGAAGGGCGACACGTCCATCTCTCCGTCAAGTATACCCTCTGCCGTGTCCACTATATGACCGTAGACCTTGTCACGGAAGCCCTCCATAGCCTCGGCGGAAACAGCACAGCCCTTAATAACGCCGCCCTTGCCGCCCAGCTTGCCACCCGTGCGCCTGTCCATAGCACATAGCACGTCCTCGTCACCGAGCACCATGCCCGACTGGGTAAGCTCCTTGCCGTCGGTGGGGATGCTGAACACACGGTACAGCACCCCTGCGGGTAGCGCATCTGTTGCTTTATCGTCACAATAGGTAAACAGATAAGAGAGCATCTGTATACCCTCGCCACGCTCCACCATTTCGGGGGTAACGTGCTTTTCACTGCTCTTGTAGTCCACCACACGGACATATTTTTTGCCGTTTATCACTGCACTGTCCAGTCTGTCTATAACGCCTGTGGTGATAACTCTCCTGCCCTTGGGCGTGAGCTTGCGGATGGGAGCTATACTGCCATCGCCCCTACCAATGCCCAGCTCAAAGCTTTGGGGCACAAAATCGGAGTTGCGAAACTCCTCACACATGCTCTCACACACAAATACCGCCGCATTCTTCAGGCGGTCAAAGAGCTTGCATAAGCGTTTGGACGGCTTTTCGGGGAAATGCTTTTTCACGAAGTCGGCGGTTATCGCCTCCACCTCCGCCTCGGTCTCCGCCTTATCGCAGGACACGAAAGCACCGTCCATAACACGGTTTTTCATATACTCCTCCATTATGGCGTGCATATAGGTGCCTGCGTTTGCGGCTGAAAACTTAATGCTTCTGTCGTCCCTGAGCTTAAGCACATAGGTGAGATAGTAGCCGAAGCGGCAGTTGTTGTAGCAATCTATTCGGGAAAAGGAAAGATATATCTCCGTCCTGTCTCTTGCGCCGATATAAGCCTCAGAGTCCTGCAAGGGCGGTGCCTCCTCGGCGTCTGCACCGTAGCCCATAGCATCAAGTGCCTCTGCCAGCGACGCCTTCAGGGCGCTGTTTTTGATATAGGGCAGGCGGTCTGCCGCCGCCTCGGCGCAAAACATATAGTCACGCTCGTCCTTGCCGAAATCCTCCTTCACCGCCTTGGGGAACATAGCCGCAAGGGTGCGGTAGGCGGGCGAGGGTCTGCCTCCCTCTGCCTTGACGTAGCTTACGGAGAGGTACTCCGAGGGGGCGGCGACGCACATATAAAAGAAGAACCGCTCCTCGTTTACTGCCTTGTCTATGGAGGGCAAAAGCTCTATGCCCTCCTTCTCAAGCACTGCGCTCTCCTTGCTGTCGAAGACGCCGCTTTTTTTGGGCATAGAGGGGAACTCGCCATCATTCACACCGAGAATAAGCATAGCTCTTGTGCTTTGGGTGCGCATAAGCCTTGCGTTGCCGATGCTGACCCCGTCGGTATAGGAGGGGATAGCGCCTATATTTATGCTCTCGGTCATAGCGCTTATCAGCTCAAGCAGCTTTTCTGCCGTGGTGGGCATATCCCCTGCGTAGGTGTACAGCCTGTCAAGCACATCCACGGTGACGCCCCAGAGGGCAGCGGTCTTTGCGGCACCGTCGTCATCCCCCAGCTCAGAAAGGCGTGCCGCCGCCTCGGTCAATGCGTCTGCTACGCCGCAGTCGGTAAGATGAGCGTATATTATCTGCACGCCCTCGCCCACCGTAAGTCCCTTTGCCCTCAGCCCGTCCACAACGGGGCGCACCGAGTCGGCAAAGCGTGCCCTTGCGCCGTTTATGACCTCCAGCAGTCTCTCGTCCTCAGGCTTGAAGTCCTCGGCATAGCCCTTGGGGTGCATAAGCCAGTCCTTGTCCGACACCCACGCCTTGCCCTGTATGCTCCAACTCTCGCTGTAATGGAGCACCACGTCCACCTCCTCCGCCGTCAGCACGGAAAAGGTACTTTTCAGGTACTTCTTCACTGCCCATAGCGGATATCGCTGTGAAGCCATCTCCAAAAGTCCCGATATAAAAGCGAAAAGAGGCTTTGTTGCGGCAGAATCCTTCTCTGCAAAATAGAAGGGTATGCCATACTTGGCAAAAACGGTATCAATAATACCGCTGTAGTTTTCGGGATGGCGGCAGGCAACGGCTATGCTGTCAAAGCGGTAGCCCCTCTGCCTGAGAGCGTATATCTCGGAGGCGGCACGCAGGCACTCCTCGTACCTGTCGGCGCAGGCGGCAAGCCTTATGCTGTCCGTCTCCTCGCCGTAGGCGTCGCACTTCTGCCACAGGTGCTTCTCTGCATAGCGCAGGGCAGGGTCTGCTGTCCTGTAGTTGCCCGCACGGTGGTCATCGTAATTGGGCACGTGGCAACGCCTTTTTACCTCCTCGGCGCAGCGCATAGTCTCATAAAACAGCTCGCCTTCGTCAGCCGTAAAGCTTATGTATATATCCTCGGCGTGCTTCGCCATAAGCGCTATCATCTCATACTGGGCGGGGGTATAGGTGTACATACCGTCTATAAACACCGCCTTGCCCTCAAAAAACTCACCTGCACCCTCGGTACGGGCAAGCCTTACAAGGGCATCGCAATCGTCCTGCCTGCCCTCACCCAGCAGTCGGTCATAGCCGCCGTATATGTGCCCTATCTCGTACAGCTTTCGTGAAAGCCCCTCGTCCTCGCCGCCTTTAAGCTTTTTTGCGGTCTGCAACAGCATATCGGGGCTTACGCCCAGCCTTTTAAGGGCGGCAATAGTGGCGGCTACCTCGCTAAGCGCCTTGCCGCCCATCTCCTTATATGCGCAAAGCTTGTCGGTGCAAAGTGCCGCCGCCCTCTGTATCAGCACACATTTGCCAAGGGCGTCCACCGTCTCTACGGCAACGCCGCCTATATGCCTCATCACGTGGTTGGGCAGACGCTCAAAGTTCAGCACCTCGGTGCCGAGGGCGGCAAGCCCCTGCTCCTCCAGCATCAGCTCCGCATCAAGACTTTGCTGCTCGGGCACTATAAAAAGGCAGTCCACTCCTGCGGACTGCTTTTCTTTAAGGTACGTCAGTATTCGTGTTGTTTTGCCGCTGGCGGCACGTCCTATAATTCTGTGTAGCATAGCTTTATACCTCTATCTTCTCTAAAACGAAAAAAGCTCAAGCAATTTAAAGCGTAGCCTGTATCTCGTTTTCCCCGTCCTGAAGACCCTTGTCTCACTCTCATTAAGTCCTGCGGCTGTAAGACCGTCCTCGGCGGCGGCACCCAAGCACAGGGGCGGAAACAGCACGCACCACCAATTCTGCCCCTCACCGTCCCCAAGGACTATGCGCAGCGACTTGTATTCACCTGCAGGCAGTCTCAACCCCTCGTATTCCCTTGTGGGGTAGCTCTCTATCCCGTACTCGATACGGGCGCCATAGGGCGCACCCTCCCGTGCAAGCACATCTCTTGCCACGGCAAGCGCCTTGGTCTCTGCCTCCAGCGTCATCGCCTCGGCACCGTCGGCATCCTCGGCGGCACTGAATATCCCTGCGGCAAGTATAGCGTCACGGACCTTTAGCTTAAGCTTCTGGTCGTATTCGCTGTCAGACGCCGCAAGCACGTGCAGTCTTATCAGATTTTCGTAGACCTTGCCCTCGCCGCCGGGCAGAACAAGGTCGCATAGGCATACCACGGCAATACACAATGCAAGGCAAAGCGCCGCCGCACGCAGGGTAATTCTGTCATTCTTCATAGCACGTCAAGGGGGGCTTTATGTATTGCTTTGCGCTCCCCCTTCCTCCTTATGCAAAGAGTTTTGACCGCTAAGAAGGACTTTATTCACAGCCGCCCCGTGCTTTTGCAGAAAACGCCGCCGCTATCCCTTGCGGCACGCATCGCCGCCTGCTCGCTTTCAAAAAGGGCAAAGACCGTAGGTCCCTTGCCGCTGATGCAGGCATAAGCACCGCCAAGAGCGCAAAGTTGACTTATGTTGCTTTTAACAGAGGCGTCCTCTGCCGCCGAAAGGGGCAAAAAGCTGTTGCCGCCCCAACGCCTCAGCGCCGCCACGGGGTCTGCCGCCCAAGCCTCGAACAGCTCGCCCGTATCGGGGTAGCAGTTGACACCGCTGTCCAGTGCGGCGTACATACGGGGCGTGGAAAGAGACACCTTGCCAAAGAGCAAAACAAAGCAAAGCTCCCTGTCCTCCAGAACCTCCAGCGCCTCGCCAAAGCCCGTGGCACGGGCGGTACCGCCAAGGGTACAAAAAGGAACGTCTGCCCCCAAGGGTGCGGCGATACGGCACAGGGTATGGCTGTCAAGCCTTGTGCCGTACAGCTTATCAAGCGCCCTGAGCACTGCGCCGCCGTCGGCACTGCCGCCGCCGAGGCCTGCCCCCTCGGGTATGCGCTTTTCTATATGTATGCGGGCGCCGCCCAAGATACCCGTGTGAGCAAAAAAGGCGTTTGCCGCCTTCACCGCAAGGTTTCTGCCGTCGGTAGGCAAGCGGGCATCCGAGCAGCTAAGGCAAATGCCCTCACCCTTCTCCACACTTACGGTATCGTAAAGGCTTACGGTCTGCATAAGGCTGTCTACGTAGTGATAGCCGTTGTCCGCCCTGCCGCCTACGGCAAGGGCAAGATTCAGCTTTGCGTATGCGTTTTCTGTTATCATAGCTATATTCCAAGTATCCTGCTTTTTTTGATATATATCGCCTTGAAGGGGCACAACTCCTGACAGCAGAAGCAGGTTATGCACTTGTCTCTTACTATACGGGGTCTGCCCTTTTTCATATCTATGGTCCCTACGGGGCAGTACTCGGCACATTTGCCGCAGGCGGCGCACTTCTTTTTATCCACAACGGGACGTGGCTTGAGCCGCTTGACAAAGCGTCCGCCCCCAAGGCTCAAAAGCCTCTGCACAAGGGATATCTTGCCCGTGGGATGGCTGTCGGGCAATGCTACGCCCTTGACCCTGAAGCTGTCATACTCCTCTGCGCTCAGGTCGGTGCACTCGGCACCCACTGCCTCGGGGCAGAGCCCTCTGCCGATAGCGTCAAGCGTCTGCGGCACCGTGGCGTAGTCCAGACCGAGAAGGTCAAGGCAAACTCTGTCGCATAAAAATGCGTTTCTGCTCACCGCCACAAAGCCAAAGCTGCGGGGCACGCCTGCGGTAGGACCGTTGCCCTCCATCCCCAGTATCCCGTCTGCAATATTCAACACTACGGGCAGGGCAAGATGCAGGTCATTGAGCATTGCCGTAAAGTCGCCGTAATCGGGGAAGCAGGCGTGCAGCTCAAACTTCCTGAGCCCGGGCACAGTGCCGAAGGTGTTCTTTGCCGCCCCCGAGAACATGGTCAGAGCGTGGGTCTTTATCTTGCACAGATTTATGATGGCATCTACCTGAGTAACAGGCTTTATCACCTCAAAGCGCTTAGACTTTTTGCCCTCGGGCACGTCTATAAATGCGCTGTCTGCCTCGGTGCAAAGCTTTACGGGCAGGTCCTTCAGCGCCGCCGTTACGCCGCAGGCATCAAACTGCGACCTTACTGCGCTGTCGCCGTAGGTGCCGCCGTGGCTCTCCGCCACCCACACCTCCTTGCCTGCCCCAAGGAGCACCTTGCATATTGCCCTCAGCATGGCAGGATGGGTGGTTGCGCCCGTGTCTATGCCCTTTTTGGTAACCAGGTTGGGCTTTACCAGCACCCTCGTCTTGCCCTCGGTCAGCGCCGCCGCACCGCCGTAGGGAGCAAATATCTGCTCGGCAAGGGCGTCCATCTCGGACTCGCCGTAGCCTGTCCCCTTATAAAGATATACTTTGTCCATAGTGTTTCCTTTTTTGTTTCGTATACGCTAAAACAGCGTTATCTGATCGCTTTCGGGCAGACCGTCCACAGCGCCGTTCTTCTTCAGCACCTCTACCACCGTCTTGGTAAGTGCCGCCTTGCGCTTCAGCTCCTCAAGGGTGGAGGCGTTCTCCTCGTGCATAGCTCTGTAGATGTTCTCCGCCGCCGTCTCACCCAGACCGTTCAGGGAGGACAGAGGCAGTCTTATCTTGCCGTCCTCAGGCACGAAGGCGAAGGCAGAGCTCTTGAACACGCTTGCAGGCAAAAACTCAATGCCCCTTGCCTGCATCTCTATAACCAGATAGAGTATGGAAAGGGTATCCTCGTCCTTTGCCGTGGGGTTTGTAAGCCCCTCCAGCTCCGTCCTTGCCTTGTCGGCACGCTGACGGTTAAGCATAAGCTCGGCGTCAAAGCCCGTTTGCTTTACGGTAAAGTACGCCGCATAAAACTCCAGAGGGCGGTGCACCTTAAACCAGCCAAGACGCAGTGCCGCTATCATATATGCGGCGGCGTGTGCCTTGGGGAACATGTATTTTATCTTTTTGCAGGACTCGATGTACCACTCAGGCACCCCTGCGGCAAGCATCTCCTCCTCATACTCGGGCTTTACACCCTTGCCCTTTCTGACGTCCTCCATTATCTTGAAAGCGCTCTGATAGTTAACGCCCTTCTGAATAAGGTACAGCATTATACTGTCACGGGTACCGATTATCTCGGATATAGTGCAGGTGCCGCTGTTTATAAGGTCCTCGCCGTTGCCCAGCCATATACCCGTGCCGTGGGAAAGACCCGATATCTGCAGCAGGTCGGAAAAGCACTTGGGGCGTGCTACCTTGAGCATCTTGCGGACATAGGGGGTGCCGCACTCGGGCATACCGTAGGTGCCCGTTTCACTGCCGATGACCTCGGGACTTACGCCGATGGACTTGGTGGAGAGGAAAAGATCCATCACCTTTCTGTCATTCATAGGCACTGTGCGCACGTCGATGCCCGTATAGTCCGTAAGCTTTCTGTATATGGTCGGCACATCGTGCCCAAGCATATCCAGCTTAAGCAGGGTATCGTGCAGATAGGAGAAGGCAAAGTGGGTGGTTACAACGCCGCTTGATTCCTTCTCGGCAGGATACTGCACCGCCGTAAAGTCATATATCTGATATTCCTTGGGGATAACAACTATGCCGCCCGGATGCTGACCCGTGGTGCGCTTAACGCCTGTACAACCTGCGGCAAGCCGTGACAGCTCTGCTTTTGTAAGGCTTTTGCCGTGCTCCTCGGCGTACTTCTTGGCGTAGCCGAAGGCGGTCTTTTCCGCTATGCCCGAGACGGTGCCTGCACGGAATATGTTCTCTGCGCCGAAAAGCTCCTCGGTGTACTTATGGCTCTTGCCCTGTATCTCACCCGAGAAGTTCAGGTCTATATCAGGCGCCTTATCGCCCTTGAATCCAAGGAAGGTCTCGAAGGGGATGTCGTGCCCGTCATTTATCATCTTTGTGCCGCACTGAGGGCAGTCCCTGTCAGGCAGGTCAAAGCCGCTGCCCACGCTGCCGTCGGTGAAAAAGATGCTGTGCTTACACTTGGGACAGCGATAATGGGGCGGAAAGGGGTCAACCTCGGAGATACCGGAAAGGGAGGCGACCACAGAGGAGCCTACCGACCCACGGGAGCCTACCAGATAACCGTTTTCCTCACTGTTTTTAACCAGCTTTACCGCTATCATATACAGAGATGCAAAGCCGTGCTTTACTATAGAGTCAAGCTCCCTCTCCAGCCTGTCCTTTACCACCTGCGGCAAGGGCGAGCCAAAGCGGTTCTCCGCCTCGGTATAGCAAAGCCTGTTCAGCTCCTCTACTGCGCCGGGCAGCTCAGGAGTGTACTGTCCGTCGGGGATGGGCAGTATAGTCTCTATCTGATCGGCGATGGCACGGGTGTTGGTAACAACCACCTCAAACGCCTTGTCCTTGCCGAGATAGGCAAACTCGGAAAGCATCTCATCGGTAGTGCGCAGATACAGACCCACATCGCTGTCCGCATCCTTCATCTTTTTCATCCACAGTATGACCTTGCGGTATATCTCATCCTCGGGGTGGATGAAATGGACGTCACCCGTAGCGCAGACAGGCTTACCCTGCTTTGCGCCTATGGCGACTATCTTGCGGTTTATCTCGCACAGCTCAGCCTCGTCACGCACCTCGCCCGAGCGGATAAGGAAGGCGTTGTTGCAGTTGGGCATTATCTCGAAATAATCGTAAAAATCTGCGATCTTAAGCTGGTCGGAGTACTTCTTTCCCTCCAGCACCGCACGGTAAAGCTCGCCCCTCTCGCAGGCAGAGCCTATAATAAGCCCCTCCCTGTGCTGAGTGAGCACCGTCTTGGGTATACGGGGCACACGGTAGAAGGAGTCCAGATAGGAAAAGCTGATTATCTTGTAAAGATTCTTAAGCCCCGTAAGGTTCTTTACAAGTATGCTTATATGGTATACGTCCTTTATCTTTTTGGGGTCGGCGGAGGCGCTCATAGTGTCGAGCATCTCGCCCACGGTGTAAACGCCCTGCTTTCTCAGCTTTTCCGCCATACAGCCGAATATTGCCGCCAGCATCTTTGTATCGTCGGTGGCACGGTGGTGGTCAAAGCTGCCCAGCTTGAAATACTCGGCAAGGGTGTCAAGCCTGTGTCGGGTAAGCTCGGGGTTAAGGTAACGGGAGAGAGACACGGTGTCGAGATAGGGATTGTCAAACTCAAGCCCGTCACGGTTCGCCACCTTGCGGATGAAGCCGGTGTCAAAGGATGCGTTGTGGGCAACAAGCATCCTGCCTGCCGCAAACTCAAGGAAAGCGGCAACAGCCTCCTTCTCAGAGGGGGCGTCCTTTACCATATCGTCCGTAATGCCCGTAAGCTCGGTTATGTTCTGCGGTATGGGCATAGCGGGGTTTACGTAGGTCTCAAACTCCTCCGTAACCTCGCCGTTCTTGTACAGCACTGCGCCTATCTGCGTTATCCCGCAGGAGGCGGCGGAAAGACCCGTGGTCTCTATATCAAAGATAATAAACTCGCCCTCGGAAAGAGACACGTTATACGCCTCGGTATAGCCGAACACCGCCCTTGCGGTATCGTCCACCAGATAGCCCTCCATACCGTAGATAGGCTTGACGGGCGACGGTCCGCCACGCTTTTTGGTGGTTACGTTCATTATCTCAGGATAAGACTGAGCGTTACCGTGGTCGGTAACGGCTATGGCGGGCATATTCCACTTTTCTGCCAGCGATATCAGCTCGTCAGGCACGCAGAGAGCGTCGTTTGCCGACATATTGGTATGGAGATGGAGCTCTACTCTCGGAGTGGGATGGGTGTCCATCCTTATCCTCCGCTTTATCTTGCTTATGGCGCTTGCCCTGATTATGTATTCCTCGTCATATTGGTCGAAGGTGTACTTACCCTCTACCATAAGGCAGGTCTTGGGCTTTATCTTGCCCAGCTCACCCTCTATGCCCTCGGAAACACGTACCATCACCGAGGAGGACAGGTCGCTTATATATATCCTATGGTTCAGCTTTGTGCCTTCACGGTTTTCCTTGGTCTCCACAAGGAACACCTCGCCGCATACAACGCCCTTGCGCTCCTTCTCCAGAGCGGCAATAGGCACGGGTGCGGCGTTTATGGGTCTGCCATACAGCTCGGTAGCGCCGTTTGTATCAAAGGTTATCATACCGCAGGTGTAAATTCCCTCACCCTCCTCGGTGTGGGCGACCCTGTCCACGTGCTCTGCATCCACAGAGGACGCCTTGGGGTTCTCCTTAGCCTCCTCACGGCGGCGCAGCGCCTCTGCCTCCGCCTCAGCCTTCTCACGGCGCTTAGCCTCCGCCTCACGCATAAAAGCCGCCGCCTCACGCTCAAGGGCGTACGCCTCCTCTGTCTGGAAAACGTACTCACTGCTGCCCGAGAAGCTGACCTTTACGCCACAGCCGAACATCGTGCGTATGCAGTCCTCAAAAAACCTGTCGGCACCCACACGGTAGAGATAGGAGGGGTCCAGCCCCGACCTGAGCTTTATGGTAAGCTTGCTCTCCGCAAGGGTAAAGCTGCAGCCGTCGAAAAAGCCCGTGGCAACGCCCTCGCCGTCATATCGTGAGAACTCGTCGATAAGTCCGCCGAAATGGGCATCACAAAAGGCTATGCCCTCATAATGGGGCACAAAAAGCACATCGTTCAGCCCGTACACCTCTTTTATATTGTGCTCAAGAGCGTGCACTGCACCTACTGCCACGTAGCGGCTGAAAAACATATCTGCCACTATCTTGCGCTTTTCTTTTTCCACCACCAGCTTGAAATCCCTCAAAGCAGAAAGCAGCTCTTCCTCCTTTGGGGTGGGGGTATATCTTGCAAATTTCTTTAAAAAAGCATCCTTCATCTGTTTTTACCCTATATATTCTCTCAGAGCGCACCTGCCCAACAGGGCGGCACAACTCCCGTTTATTCCTTAAGCAGTGCCGCAAGCTCCTCCATCAAGGCGTCCACAATACGCTCTATGGGCACACGGCGCACTATCTCGCCCTTGCGGAACACCACCGCCTCTGCCCCTGCGCCTGCGGCACCTATGTCCGCCTCTCTCGCCTCACCGGGGCCGTTGACGATACAACCCATCAGGGCGACATCCACGTTGCGGTCACATTCTACAGCGTCAAGCCTTGCCTTAAGCTCCTTGGCGGCACCTATCAGGTCAAAGCCCGTTCTGCCGCAGGTGGGGCAGGAGATAAGGTTTATACCCTTTCTGAGCCCGAGGCTTTTCAGTATGGTCATTGCGGCGGCTACCTCCTCCTCCACACGGTCGGAAAGAGATACACGGACGGTATCACCTATGCCGTCGGCAAGCAGCGAGCCTATGCCGATAGCGCTTTTGACAATGGCGCTGTCCCCCGTGCCTGTCTCGGTCACACCCAGATGCAGGGGGTAGTCCGTCCTCTCTGCAAGGAGCCTGTTTGCGCCTATCATAGTATGTACTCTACTGCTCTTAACGGAAAGCACTATGTCCTCAAAGCCGTATTCCGTAAGCATACGGGCGTTCTCCAGTGCGCTTTCCGCAATGGCCTCTGCCGTGGGGCCCCCATACCTTGCAAGCAGCTCCTTTTCGAGACTGCCGCCGTTTATGCCGATGCGGATAGGTATGCGCCTGTCACGGCAAGCGTCGGCAACCCTCTTTATGCGCTCCTTGGCGCCGATATTGCCGGGGTTTATGCGTATCTTGGACACGCCCGCCTCTGCCGCCATAAGGGCAAGGCGGTAATCGAAATGTATATCAGCCACCAGCGGCAATGCCGTCCGTGGCAAAAGATACTCCAGCGTGCTTACTGCCGCCTTGCTGTTTACCGCCATACGGACGATCTGACAGCCGCAAGCCTCCAGAGAGCGGAGCTGTGCGAGGCACGCCTCCTTATCATCAGAGGGGGTATTAAGCATAGACTGGACGGTAACGGGTGCGCCGCCGCCGATGGGCACGCCCCTTGCAAATACTGTTCTCGTTTTTTTCATACCCACGCTCTCCTTTTTTGTTTCTTCTATAATTGTACACAGCCCATGTCCGATAAAACGGACACGGGCTATAAAGAACAATAAAATTCAATTAAAACAGACCGATAAAGTCCTTTAGCATCACAAAGACCATAAGCCCCATTACCAATACCCAGCTTATGCCCATAATGATCTGCTCTACCTTTTCGGACAGAGGCTTGCGGCGCACCGCCTCAATAGCGTAAAGCAGGAATCTGCCGCCGTCAAGCACGGGCAGCGGCAAAAGGTTGCATACACCAAGGCTGAGAGAGATGAGTACTATAAGTGTAAATAGGTACTCACCGCCGCCGCTTTCCGCACGGATAGCCTCACCCACCTGCTCGCCTATGCCAATGGGGCCCGAAAGCGCCTCGATGCCGTACTTACCCGTAAAGGTCTGCAGTACGCTGTCAAGGGTCATGGTAAGGCTTGCCACAGGCTGGAAGAAGGCGTTGTAGCACACGTTGCCGAAGGTTTTTTCCTCCTCGGCTACGTAAAAGTCAACGGCGCCGTAAAGCACGCCCTGCTGACTGCCCTTAAGGAACACAACGTTTTCTACAAGGGTCTTCTTACCGTCACGGATAACGATAACGTCGGTAGGCGCAGTACCCTCGTTGAATATGCCGTAGCTGAGTCCGCTGTATACATGGGTGCTGTAGGAGCCCACCTCGCATATCTCGTCACCCTCCATAAGAGAGCCGCTGACCGCCAAGGGAAGCTCGTTCAGCGCAACGTCCTCCACAACTATGGGGTTTGCGCAATTGATATACCAACGGTAGGTAACGGTAAGCTCGCCGCCCCTGTCGCCATATTTCTCACCAAAGCTCTCTACGGTAAGACCTGCCTCCACCTCGGCGCCGTCCACAGCAGTGATGACGCCGTTCTTGAGCAGCTCTCCCGTATCCTCAGACAGCTTCAGATTGCCAAGCTCATCCACGTAAAGAGGCAGCTCTGCAAAGGAGTCAAAGTCCGCACTGTCCCTCTCCTCCTCGATAAAGATGCTGTAATAGCGCACTACGCCTACGCTGTGGCTGCCCGAATATTCGGCAAGCAAAGCATCAAGCTGTGCTTGGGCGTCGCCCTCCACAAGGGGTGTCTTGGTTATATCCGTGCCGTCCACTGTATAGATAACGTCGCCCTTCTTAAAGCCGCCCTTGTCCGCCTCCACCGTATACAGCTTCTTTTCCGTATCGTAGCTCAGCTCAAGCTCGGAGAGGTCGGTGCTCTCGACGGTGATGGGGTTCAGCACCTCGGTGCTGTTGCGGCGGAACACTACAAGCTCTGCCCTGTCGCTATGCTCTGCAAGGAAGGCGTCAAGCCCCTCCTCTGCGGCGGCGAGCTTGCCGTCAACACCGAAAATTATATCGTTTTTCTGAAAATCGCCGTAGTCCTCAGTCAGATACAGCATATTTCTGCCGCTGACGTTGTTGGCGGAAAAGCCACTTACGGTAGTGCCGTAGATGCTGGACTGGCAAACTACGATAACTGCCATAATAAGCAGACCTATGAGGATGTTGGTAAAGGGACCTGCCAGCACTATAAGCATCCTCTGCCACACAGGCTTGGAGTTAAGGGGTGCCTTGCCCTCGTCCTCGGGGTCACTGCCGTCGTCCCCTGCCTGCTCACCCACCATATCCACATAGCCGCCGATGGGCAGAAGGCGCAGTGAGAACTTGTTGTACTTACCCTTCTTTTGCAACAGCTTTGGACCCATACCGATGGAGTACTCACGGATACCCACCTTGAACGCCCTTGCCACAAGGTAGTGTCCAAGCTCGTGCACAGCTATAAGAAAGCCGAAAATAAGAACGGTAACAAGAATAGTTAAGATCAGATTCATTTTATCTTTCTCCGAAAAAAAGGGCAGGGCGTCACATCGTCTGAGCCAACTGAAGCACCCTGTCCCTTGCTTCTCTGTCAGCCGTTTCTATTTGCTCTATATCGGGGTCACAAAGGGGCGTATGCTCTGTTGTGACCTTGATAACCACGTCGGATATCCCGGTAAAGGAAAGCCTGCCCTGCAAAAACAGCTCCACAGCCGCCTCGTTGGCACCGTTCATCACCGCAGGGGCGGTACCGCCCCGTCTTGCGGCATAACGTGCCAGCGGAAGCAGTGGAAAGCTGTCCCCATCAGGCGCATAGAAGCTGAGCGTGCCCACACGGGCAAGGTCCAGCTCCTCGGAAAGGGAGGGATATCTTTCAGGGTAGGTAAGCGCATACTGTATGCAAAGCCGCATATCGGGCACGCCCATCTGCCCTATTACCGCATTATCCTCCATCACCACCATAGAGTGGATTATGCTCTCCCTATGGATTATTACCTCTATTTTATCCTCCGATACACCGAAAAGATGCATCGCCTCGATAAGCTCAAGCCCCTTGTTCATCATAGTTGCGCTGTCTATAGTCACCTTACTGCCCATAGACCAGTTGGGGTGCTTGAGAGCATCGGCAGGGGTGACCTTTTCAAGAAAAGCCCTGTCCTTGCCGAAAAACGGGCCGCCCGAGGCGGTAAGTATCAGCTTTTTGGGTCTTACCTGACCCTGTATGCACTGAAAGATAGCAGAATGCTCGCTGTCCACGGGGAGTATGCCCTTCTCAGCCAGCGGCATAACCACACTGCCGCCTGCCACAAGCGTCTCCTTATTGGCAAGGGCAAGAGTCTTGCCCGCCCTCAGCGTATGGACGGTGGGGCGAAGCCCCCTGATGCCCGTAAGGGCGTTAAGCACCGTATCACAGTCTGTGTCGGCGCCGAAGGTGTCAAGGGCGTCCTCCCCCGTGACCACCTTGGTGGCGGTATCCGCAAGAGCGGTCTTAAGGTGGCTGTAATACCTTTCGCCAATATACGCACGCTCTGCACCAAAGCGGCGGCACTGCTCCTCTAAAAGGCGGTAGTTACTGCCTGCGGCAAGAGCGCCTACCCTTATACCCAAATTCTCTGCCGACTGGAGCGCCTGCGTGCCGATGGAGCCCGTCGAGCCTAAAATACAAAGCTTCATAGTCTTACACCAAGCCGGGCACAAAGTACCTTGCGGCAAAAACGAAGAGCAGGGTGGCGACAGAGAGGAACATTACGCTGTCAAACCTGTCGGTGACCCCACCGTGACCGGGGAAAATACTGCCGTAATCCTTTACGCCGCAATCACGCTTGAGCGCAGAGGCGGCAAGGTCGCCTACCTGAGAGATAAGGGAGGCGGGTATAGCTATTGCCACACGGAGCAGGTAGTTAACGTCACTGCCAAAGGCTACGTCCACCACCACGCTGTATATAAGAAAGCCGACCATAGCGCCCACAACGCCGCTTATCATACCTGCAACAGTCTTTTTGGGGGACAGATTGGGGCACAGCTTCTTTTTGCCGAAAAGCTTACCGCCGAAGATGGCGAAGGTATCGGTCATCCATGCGGCGATGAGAATAAGCAGATAATCGTAGCTTGCGTAGTCACGCACCTTTACAAAGCTGTAAAAGGCAAAGGCGGGGAACATAGTAGCCGCCGCTGTGGAAAGCAAGCTCACCGAGCTTACCTTGCCAAAGGCGAAAACGCCGAGGCAGAGTATGTAAAAGAGGTAAAGGGCGCACAGTATAAACACCAGCGTGTATACGTGGGCGGTTTGGGGCACGAGCCGGGGCAGCATATCCTTTATCCTTGCGCAAAGGGTAACAAGAAAACAGAATGCGGCGGCAGGGAGCCTTACGAACCACTTTTTCTCACCCACACAGCTTGCCATCTCCCAGCCCGAAACTGCGGCAAGTATACCCATAGCCACTACAAACACGGAAGTACCCGAAAGGTACAGCACGGGAAGGAATATTATAAGGCACACTATCGCCGTAATAATTCTCGTCTTCATTCTAACAAAAAACCTCGCATTATACTTAAATTGCGGTGCTATTTTCCAAAACGGCGCTTTCTTCTACCGAACTCAGAAGCAGCCTCCAAAAGGCAGTCCTCGTCAAAATCGGGCCAAAGCACGTCGCTGAAATAGTACTCCGCATAGGCGCTTTGCCATAGCAAAAAGTTGGATATCCGCTTCTCTCCCCCCGTCCTGATAACAAGGTCGGGGTCAGGCAGACCGGCGGTGTACAGACGGTTTGATATATCCTCCTCCGTCACCTCTGTTCTGCCCTCTCTGATAAGAGACTCAAGCGCCTGCTTTATCTCATTCCTGCCTCCGTAGCTCAGCGCAATGCAGAGCGTGAGGCCGGTATTGTTTTCAAGCTTTTTCTCGCTGTCGCCAAGCGCCCTTCTCGACTCCTCGTCAAAATAAGAAAGGTCGCCCAGTATCCTCAGCCTTATATTCTTTTTCATAAGCTCGGGCACATACTTGATAATATATGCGTGCATTATTTTCAGTATACCCTGAACCTCGTCGTCAGAGCGCTGCCAATTCTCCGTAGAAAAGGCATACACCGTGAGACACTGAATGCCGAGACGGTCGCAGGCGTCAACAGTCCTTACAAAATTCTCACTGCCTGCCTTGTGACCTGCGGTGCGTGGCATACCTCGCCTCGTAGCCCAACGCCCGTTGCCATCCATTATTATGGCAAGATGACGGGGGAGCACGCCTATATCTGCGGCATTTGCCTTTTTTGTTTTCTTTTTCCTGCTCCAGAACATAAAAGGGCTCTCCTCCATCCGTTTTATCTGTAAAACGCCCGTGCCGAATAAGCACAGGACGGCTTTCGCCCCCCCTTTCACCTTGGGGAGCGAAAGCCTGCCTTGATACTATGACTTGCTGAATTCAAGATAAGGGGGCTTAGATCTCCATTATCTCGGTCTTCTTCTTATCGGCAACCTTATCAACTTCCTTAATGTACTTGTCGGTAAGGTCCTGAACCTCTTTCTCGCTTATCTTCTGCTCATCCTCGGTCATCTCGCTTGCCTTCTTCATATCCTTGCACTTATCGTTGGCGTCTCTGCGGATGTTACGGAGAGCAACCTTAGCGTCCTCGCCCATATCACGAACCTGCTTGGTAAGCTCTTTTCTGCGCTCCTCGGTGAGGGCAGGGAAAACAAGGCGGATGCTCTTGCCGTCGCTCTGAGGGGTGATGCCGATATCGGATGCCTGTATAGCCTTCTCAAGCGCCTTGAGCACGGAGGGGTCCCAAGGTGTGATAAGCAGGGTCTTGGGGTCGGGAGACTTGATGTCTGCCACCTGATTGACGGGAGTGGGTACGCCGTAGTAGGGCACGGAAACCTTGTCCAGCACCTTTGCGCTGGCTCTGCCCACACGGATGCCTGCAAGGTCATCCTCAAATACGGCGATAGTCTTCTTCATTTTTTCTTCAAAGGGCTTGATGTCAAGTTTCATAGCTTTATTCCTTTCTGTATATGATATTTATACTCAATATATTACTTGCTTTCGGGGTGGACAACGGTGCCCACATCCTCACCCATAAGGGCACGGCATATATTCTCGGGGTCCTTCAGTGCAAAGCAAAGCATACCCATACCGTTATCGTTGCCCATACAGGCGGCGGTGTTGTCTATAACCTTAAGGTCACGCTCAAGCACCTCGGCATAGCTTATCCTGCTGAAACGCTTTGCATTGGGGTTCTTCTTGGGGTCATCGTCATAAACGCCGTCAATATTCTTGGCGCAAAGCACAATGTCCGCCTCTATCTCCAACGCTCTGAGCATTGCGCCCGTGTCGGTGGAGAAATAGGGGTTGCCCGTGCCGCAGGCGAATATCACCGCACTGCCGCCCTCAAGATAGGCACGTGCCTGCTCGGGCGAATAGGTCTCTGCCAGACGCTGTACCTGAAGGGGGGACATAACGTGAGCGTCAAGACCGCATTTGATAAGGGTATCCTGTACGGCTATGGAGTTGATAAGGGTGGCGAGCATGCCCATACCGTCACTGCGTGAGCGCTCGATGCTTATGCCCTGTCTGCCACGCCAGATATTGCCGCCGCCTATAACTATCGCTATCTGAGCACCCATATCGGCGCACTTCTTCACGGTGGCGCAGACCTTTGTCATAAACTCGCCGTCAAGTATGCCGTCAGGAGCAGAAAGCGCCTCGCCGGACAGCTTGAGCAAAACTCTCCTGTATTTCAAACTCATATCTGAACACTCCCCTTTTTTGTTGAATATATTTGTATTATTATCTTATTTCTTTGAAAAACGCCCTTAGCTGAGGGTCAAGCCCCTCTGACCAGCCAATAAGCTTTGCGGTAAGCTCCGACACGTAGCTCTGCTTTATGTCCCAAGGCTCACGGCGCATGATATCGTAGTCAAAATACAGTGCCGCAAGGTCGCCACCCTGCTCGGTGAGCCACTCATCGTAAAGGTCCACTGCGCCGAAGGCGTGCAACAGCTCGTGCATATACACGGCAGAGCAGGCAAAATAAGCGCCCTCGCCCTGTTGGCTGTAATAGGTCACCATATGCTCATAGTAATAGTCGCTGTCCTCGCCCACTGCGCTGTCGCAGGGGAGACAAAAGCTCCTGCCGTGCTCATTGAAATGGAAGTTGATGAACACGTTATCGTAGTCGCCGTCCTGGCAAAGGCTTCGGGCGAACTCAGGGTAGCTGCCATAGCCGCCGCCCTCAAACGCCTCCAACGCCCAGCGTGCGCCGTTAAGGTAATCGGGGGGGCTTATCCCAAGGTCGATATTGACCCAGCTTAGCTCTATGCTGAGCTCCTCCACCCCATACTCTGCCGCACAGGAAAGGAGATGACCCCGTGCCTCCTCTACCATAGCCTTTACAGCCGCCTCGCTCTCGCCGTCCCAATCAGAGCTTAGGCAATCAGCAAAAACATTCACCCAAAGACAACTGCCTCGCATCTCACCTGCGCTGCCGATGTCCTCGGTAATGGTGTCGGCCACGTCCTGCGCCCTTGCCTGCTCCTCGCTGAGCAACAGCAGGCTGTCCTCAAGGCGGTAGCCGTCTGCCGTCAGCCTCATTTCAAAGCAATATACGTGGGTGCCCTCGCTGTACTGCAGACGGTAAAGGTCGCCCTCCCGCTCAAGCAGGCTGAGAGAAGCGCTGTGTGGGTCCGTATTGAAATCCGTCACGTAGCTGTGGCAATACTCGGTATTACCCACATAGTCCTGCCTGAGCGCAGGACTGCCGTAACGGGGGTAGTCTGTAAGATATCGGTTTTTTATGCCGCTTTCCTCGGTGTAGACCGAATCAAGAAGCGCCGCAACGTCCTCAAGCCTGCCGTAGCCGCTTGAAGCACTTACCCTGTAGTAGTCGCCCGTTACAAGGTAGCCGTAATCGCCCTTTTCAAGTCCCTCGGCATAGGGAGCCAGCGCCGCCCTTGCGAATATATCCGCAACACGCCCGTCAAGCACAAGCAGCTCTCTTGCCGCAGTGATGACCGCCTCGCTCTCCCCGTCAGAAACGGTGCTGTCCGCCGACTCTGTACTGAATACACTGTCCGAGCCTGCGTCGTTTTCCACACTGTCGCCCTGCTCACCGCCGCCCGAATGCCCGCCGCAGGAGCCAAGGGCAAGCAAAAGGCAAAGCGCAAGGGCAAATATACCTATGCGGTAAAGGCTCATACAGCCCTTGCCCCCTTGCCCTCCTTGCCGTCCTTCCCGCTCATAAAACGGTCGGTAAGGTATACGGTCACTGCAAGGACTATAAGCAGACCCGCAAGCACCGTGCACCACTTTATGACGGCTGAGATAGCAGAATCAAAGACGTTTTCGGGGCTTGCCGTGGCAACAAAGCTTACGGCGATAGTATGCCCCTGCTCACGGACGTTTTCAAAGGTGTAGGTGTAGACAAGGCCGTCTTCATCAGCCTTTTTAAGTCTGGAAAGGTCAGTATTCACCCCGTCTATCCTGAGGTACTCTATATAGTTGCCCCTTTTCAGCGTTATCTTAAAGGTAGCGTTGCCGCCGTAGGGCGCATAGGTGCTGGCGGTGATAGAGCCGCCCGTACCGTTGTGGGAGCTTTTGATAAGGAAACGTATAGAGCCGTACTGCTCGGCAATAGCCCACTCGGGAACGGTGGGCTCGTTATATGCGGCGGCGGCACCGATAGCGGCGCTCAGATCGCCGTCAACATAGTCGACAAGCATCATATCATCACGGGAGCGGTCTTTAAGCAGCTTGACCGTCTTGTTATAGTTGCCCACTACAACACTGTCCCCTCTGGGAACAAAGGCAAGCCCCGTTATATTGAACACGTCAAAAACACTTGTTAGCTGATAGCCGTCACACATACCGCCCACTGTAAGGAATCTGGAAACGGTGTCGGGATACCTGCACACATAGTCGAAGGCGGCGGTAGCGCCGTCACCCTCACCTATAACCACAAGGCGGTCGGTAAACACTATCTCGGTAGCACCCATCTCGCCCACTATGGCGTGGGCAAGCTTCATAGAGGTGGTCTCACCCTCGGGGTCATAGGAATGGTCGTTGCCCTTGCTCTTTACCCAGCTATCGCCGGAGAGGCACTGAGGCGCCAGCACTATATAGTTGAAATCCTTATATTTGTTATCGCAATCCTCGGACAAGAGGAGAGACAGCACGCTGTTTTCGGAAAGCTGAGCGAGGTTATCACTGCCACTCTTACCCGAATCGTGAAAATACAGTATGATAAGGGCAGGCTTTGTATCGTCCGTTGCGGTGTAGGAGGGAGACTTGTACATACGGTACGCCATGTTGCCGTCAGCAGAATAAAGGGTGCGTGCCACAGTCTTTTCCACCATCTGAGAATAGGTGGCACGGGCGGCACCGTCTGCCGAGACGGAGGGCGAAACAAGGGCAAGGCTCAAAAGCACTGTCACAAGTGCCAGCACCAGTCCGCATATTCTTTCAGCATATTTTCTCATAAAGCATAGCCCCCGTCCCCGTACCCCTCCGTGCCGAATGGGCACAAGGGCACAAATATCCTTGTACATAATTATATATATTTTGCGCTGTTTGTCAAGTCTTTGCTGTATTGACAAAAACTTTGTGCAATGATAGAATACATATATATTATAAACTGAGAAGAAAAGAGGTAGCGCCGTGAACAGGATAGCCCGTTTTGAGAGAGTAAGCAGGGAGAGATTTGTGCTTGATCTTCCCGAGCTTGGCGCAGAGTGCTATGAAAGCATCCTTCTGCCCAGACGTGCCACAGAGCATTCTGCAGGCTATGACTTTTTTACCCCCTACGACGTGCTTTTGCCTGCAGGCGGCAGTGCGGTGGTGAAGACAGGCATCCGTGCCTTTATGGAGGCAGGCTGGGCACTGCTTATCTACCCCAGAAGCGGGCTTGGCTTTAAGTTCGGCATAGGGCTTGCCAACACCGTGGGGGTTATAGACGGCGACTACTGCTATTCGGATAACGAGGGGCACATTATGATAAAGCTTACCAACCCCTCGGACAGGTCCATCACCCTCAGCGCAGGCACAGCCGTAGCGCAGGGTATATTTACGCCCTACGGCATAACCGTAGAGGACGATGCCGTAGCCAAGAGGAACGGCGGCTTCGGCAGTACGGGCTGAGTGGCAGGGAGAATGAGGCTTTATGCGTGAGAGTTTTGTATACAGCACCGTGCCCTTTGGGCACCTTACAAGCCCCTTGCTTTCAGCCGCAGGGGCAAAGCATATATTTACAGCCAAGGACGGCGGCGTAAGCGAGGGCGCTTTTGCATCCTTCAACTTTGCCGCAGGCGGCGGCGAGGTGTGCGACAGATGGGAAAACGTGGTGGAGAACCACACCATGGTGGCACACTTTTTCGGTATGGAAGCGGACAGGATATGCCGCAGCTATCAGACCCACAGCACCAAGGTTTTGACGGTCACTGCCGCCCACTGCGGCACGGGGCTGACTCTGCCACCCTTTGAGGAGGGCGTGGACGGGCTTGTTTGCGCCGAGGAGGGGGTACTGCTTTCAGTCCGTGGGGCAGACTGCGTTACGGTACTGCTTTATGACGGCGGGTCACGGGTCTGCGGCGCCTGCCATTCGGGCTGGCGTGGCACCCTTGGAGGGATAGCCGCTCTGACGGTGGAGGCGATGTGTGCCGCAGGCGCAAGCCGTGACAGCATAGTGGCGGCGATAGGACCCTCGGCAAGGAGCTGCTGTTACAGGGTGGGCGAGGAGCTGTACTGCACCTTTACCGACGCAGACGTAAAGAACGCCGCATTTTTTACCCACCGTAACGGGGAGCTGTACCTTGACCTGCAGGGGGCGGTAAGTGCCGCGCTGACAGAGGCGGGGGTGAAGGATGGGCACATATCCGACGGAGGCGAGTGCAGTATATGCCGACCCGACCGCTACTTTTCTCACCGCAGGCAGGGTCCCGTAAGGGGCACCATGGCGGCGTTTATTACTTTGTAGGAGCATCAAAGGACGATGAGTGTAAGGATATTTCATATAGCGGACGTGCATTTTGACACGCCCTTTTCGGCGCTGACGGCGGAGGAGGCGGCAAGCTGTAAAAACAGCTTGAGGAGTGCCTTTTCCAAGGCGGTGCTGGCGGCAAAAAACCGTGGAGTAGAGTTGTTTTTCATAGCAGGCGACCTGTTTGACAGCCGTTTTGTAAGCCCCGATACGCTGGAGTTTGTAAGGGACAAGATTGCCTCCTTCCCCTCCTGCCGCTTTTTTATCTCTCCCGGCAACCACGACCCCTATGGCGAAGACTCCTTTTACGCCAAGGGCTTTCTGCCTGAGAACGCACACGTTTTCAGAGGCAAGGAGCGAGTGGAGATAGACGAGCTTGGGGTGGACGTATACGGCTTTGGCTTTACAGAGGGGCATTGCGGAGAAAACCCCATAACAGGCTACCCCGAGAGGAGGCAGGACAGGATAAGCATCCTTGTCTGCCACGGCGACCTTAACGGCAGGGAGGACGGCTACGCCCCCTTTACCGAGAGCGACGTGGCTGCCAGCGGCTTTGACTACATAGCGCTGGGGCACATCCACAAGGCAAGCGGCGTTATGAAGCAGGGCGGCACCTATTACGCCTACCCCGGCTGTATAGAGGGCAGAGGCTTTGACGAAACGGGGGACAAGGGCGGTCTTTTGGGCACCGTATCCAAGGGCAGCGTGGAGCTTGCGCATTTTTCGCTTTCTGTCCGCCGATATGAGCGGATAGAGGTGGACATAAGCGGCGCCGAGACCCGTTTGCAGGTTATGGAGGCTATACGCAGTGCCCTGCGCCCCTATGGCGGCACGAGGCTGAGGTTAACCCTTACAGGGCGCCCCAAGAACAGCTTTTACATCAGCGAGGAGCTGTTTGAGACGGGCGGCTCCTGCCCCGAGTACATAGAGCTGAGAGACGAGACGGTGCCGAGCCCCGACTTTACGGCGATAGAGGCGGAGAACACCCTGAGAGGTGCCTTTTTCCGCAGGATGCGTGAGCGCATAGAGGGCGCAGAGGAGGGCTCGGTGGAGAAGGAGCTTGCCGTGAGAGCGCTCAAGGCAGGACTTGCCGCCCTTGAGGGCAGAGAGCTTTCGGAGGTGTAGCGGTGGAAAAGAGAAACAATGCCCCCGTGGTGCTGGAGAAGGCGAGCATTGCCGCCTTTGGCGCCACCGCAGGCAGAGAAATAGAGTTTGACAGCAAAATAAACGTGATACGAGCAGGCAACGAGGGGGGCAAGACCACCCTTGCCGCCTTTATACGCTTTGCCCTTTACGGCTTTGACAGCGGCAGGGGCGACATAGAGAAGAGTCCAAAAAAGCTGTACACGCCCTGGTCGGGTGCGGCGGCGTCGGGCGCACTGACCCTAAACGCAGGCAGGCGGCTCAGGATAGAGCGCAGCGTTACGGGCAGCAAGGAGAGCGCACTCTGCACCGATATAGCAACGGGTACCTCCATGTACGGCGGCGAGGTGTTCGGCGAGCGCATATTGGGTGTAGGCTGTGAGGTTTTTGAAAAGACCGCCTTTTTGTCGGGTGCTCTGCCCGTTATGGGCAAGGACACGGCGCTTGCAGACAGACTGCAGAACCTTGTTTTCTCCGCAGACGAGCAGATAAGCGGCGAAAAGGCTATGGACGCCCTTAAAGCAAGGCGTAACGCACTTAAGGGCAGGACTGCAGGCAGTGGCAGGATATGTGAGCTTGAGGCTGATGCCGCAAGGCTTGAGGAAAGGCTTGCGGAGGAGAAGGGTGTTGCCGCAGAGACAGCCGCTCTTGAGGCGGAGGCGGCGAGGATAGCCGCAGAGATAGAGCGCAGGATGGCAGAGGAGGCAGAGGCAGACGCCGCCCTTGCCGACTATGATAAATACGAGGCGTTTTTGCTTACAGAGGAGCACGGGCGCCTGAGGGCGGAGGCGGCACGAACTGCCGAGGCGGCGGATATCCACGCCCCCGACCCCGAGGAGATAGAAAGACTGCAGGAGCTGAGGAACGCCCATCTGCGGGAGAAGGAGCGGCTTGAAAGCGCCGAGGCTGAGTACGCAGACCTGAAGGCAAGGCGCAGCACGGGCGACAGCGAGGCAAGGGGGCGCATCCACAGGGCACGGAACGGCTACAGAAAAAAGAAGTCTCTTTCCGGAGGCTTTTTCGTGCTTGCCCTTGCTATCTGCCTTTTTGGCGGAGCGCTGTATGCCTTGAGCGGCAATATGCTTTTGCTTATTGCGGCGGCTGTGGGCGTTATGGGCTTTGCCGTGGCAGGACTTATAGCAAGGCGCAGTGCAGGTATAGCTCTGCGCAGTGAGGACTTTGACTCTGTAGCGGAGCTTGCCGCCGCAGAGGAGAGGCTTGCCGCCGCAGAGGAGGCAGACAAGGATACTGCGGCAAGGCTTGTGCAGACCGCATCATGGCTTGACAGGGCGAGGATAGCGGAGACCGAGGCGAGGAACGCCTTTTCGGACGCTCTTGCAGGCTACGGCATAAGGGGCGTCAAGGGTGGCGATGCCATAAACGAGCTGATAAACCGCCGTATAAGGGCAGGTGCCCTGCAGGCGGAGGCAAAGAGTGCCGCTACCGCTCTTGAGGTGTTTGAGGGCAAAGAGGACATAAGGCGCCTGTACGCAAGGGCAGAGGGTGCGGTAAAGCCCGCAAAGACCAAGGAGCAGCTTGCCATAGAGAAGAAGGCGGCATCTCAGCGTGTGAATATGTACAAGGAGCGTCTTGCGGCAGTAAAGGAAAAGCTTGCGGCGCTGTACGCCCTGAAGGCAGACCCGCTTACCACCGCCGAGCGGCTTTCATATACGGAGGAGCTTTTGCGCAAGGCGAGGGAGAGCTACGGTGTTCTGAGCATAGCTATGGAAGAGCTTAAGGCGGCAGGCGACGGGATGAAGGAGTCGGTATCCCCCCGTATTGCCGAAAGCGCCTCGGAAAAGCTGGCGGCAATGACAGGCGGTGCCCACAGGGTGCTTGAGCTTGATACCGAGCTTGCCGTGAGCTGTGACAGTCCCTACGGACAGAAGAACGCCTCTCACCTGAGCTGTGGCACCAAGGAGGGCGTGTATCTGTGTCTGAGGCTTGCTTTGCTTGAGCTGCTTTACGGAGAGAGAAAGGTGCCGCTGATACTGGATGACGCCTTTGCCCACGTAGACAGGGAGCGCACCGCAAGGCTTATAAGGCTGCTTGCGGACAGTGGTCATCAGCTTATCATTATGAGCTGTGACGGCAAGGAGCAGGCCGCTCTTGAGGAGCAGGGTCTGAGCTACAGGCTGATAAATCTGTAAACTATTTAGGTACGGTGATAAAGTTGCAAATCGAAATGACTACCCCACTGCGCTATATAAAGGGCGTGGGCGAGGTGACCGGGAAGAAGCTTGAAAAGCTGGGGCTTGTAACAGCAGGCGACCTTGCAGGCTTTCTGCCCCGCCGCTATGAGTACAAAAACGAAATATATATGCTGTGGGATGCGCCCGAGGGGCAGACTGTGGCAACAGTGCTTACCGTTTGCAGTGCGCCTACCTTGCGCCACGGTGGCAAGGGCGTAAGCTACCTTAAGGTCTGCGCCACCGACGGCGTGGACACTGCAACCCTTACCTTTTTCAACCAGCCGTGGCTTGAGAAGAGCCTTGTGTCGGGCAGAAAGCTCAGGGTGTGGGGCAAGGTCAGCAGAGGCAGCTACGGGCTTGACATAACCTCCCCCGAGATAGAGCCCTACAGCGACGACCTGCCTGCCATAGTACCCGTGTATCCCCTGACCAAGGGCATAACACAGCAACAGCTAAGGCGGATAATACGGAACGCCGCCCTGTGCTTTGAGCAGATAGAGAACAGCCTGCCCGACAGCATCATCGCCGACTACGGGCTTATGCAAAGGCGTGAGGCGATACGCACCCTCCATTTCCCCGAGGAAAAGGAGAGCCTTGAGCGTGCGAGGCGCACCCTTGCCTTTGAGGAGCTGCTTGTGTTCCAGCTTGCGCTGAGAACGGTGCGTGGCACCCTTAGCCGTGGCGAGGCTGTAGCTATGGGCTACAAGGACACGGGCATAGGGCGTTTTTTCGCCTCCCTACCCTTTTCTCTTACGGGTGCGCAGGAGCGTGTGATAAAGGAGGTCTTTGCCGACCTGTGCACCGACACGCCCATGTGCCGTATGGTGCAGGGCGACGTGGGCTGCGGCAAGACCGTAGTGGCGGCAGGTGCTATGGCTTTCGCCGTGAAGAACGGAATGCAATGCGCTATGATGGCACCTACGGAGATACTTGCCACCCAGCACTACCATTCGCTGAAGGGTCTGTTTGCCGACTTTGGCATAGAGCCTGAGCTGCTTACGGGCAGTACCACCGCCAAGGAGAAAAAGCGCATAAAGGCAGGGCTTGCCGACGGGAGCATTGCCGCCGTAGTGGGCACCAACGCCATAATACAAAAAGATGTAGTATACAAAAACTTGGGGCTTGTTATAACGGACGAGCAGCACCGCTTCGGCGTACTGCAGAGGGCGGCGCTTGCCGATAAATCCGAGGGGAAAACGCCCCACTCCCTTGTTATGTCCGCCACGCCTATACCACGGAGCCTTTCGCTGATACTCTACGGGGATATGGACGTAAGCGTGATAGACGAGCTGCCCCCCGGCAGGCAGACGGTGGAGACCAAGTGTGCCGGCGAGGAAAATCGGGGCGCTATGTACGCTTTTCTGGCAAAGCAGATAGAAAAAGGCAGGCAGGCGTATATCATCTGCCCTCTCGTGGAGGACGCCGAGGGCGGCACCGACGACAAAAAGAGCGTGGAAAGCTACAGAGGTCATTTTGAAAAGGCGCTCCCCAAGGCACGGGCGCTGTGTCTGCACGGCAGGATGAAGAGCACGGAGAAAGACGCTGTGATGGGCGCCTTTGAGAGAGGCGAGGCTGACGTGCTTATCTCCACCACCGTGGTGGAGGTGGGCGTTAACGTGCCCAACGCCACTGTGATGATAGTGGAAAACGCCGAATGCTTCGGGCTGTCTCAGCTTCATCAGCTCAGGGGGCGTGTAGGCAGAGGTGAGCACAAATCCTTCTGCATACTGATGACGGAGAAGGCATCGCCCCGACTTGAGGTGCTGTGCAGCACCAATGACGGCTTTGCCATAGCCGCCGCCGACCTTGAGCAGAGGGGTCCGGGCGACTTTTTCGGCGCAAGGCAAAGCGGCGATAGCCGTTTTGTGCACGCTACCACCGCTGACCTGCGGCTTACGGAGGAGACAAGGGCATTAGCATCCCACCTGAGCGGCGAGGAGAGCCTTGACCCAAGGCTCAGAGCGGCAGTGCGGAGCTTTCTCGGCTCATTGGGCAGTGAAAACATATTTAACTGAAGGAAAAGCTATGGAGATAAACGGATACGAGCTGAAAAACCGATTGATGCTTGCGCCTATGGCAGGGGTCACAGACAGCGCCTTCCGTCGGCTGTGCGCCCACTACGGCGCAGATTACTGCGTGACGGAGATGGTGTCTGCCAAGGCGGTGTGCTACGGGGACAAGAAGACGGACAGCATAGCACGCCCCGCCGAGGGCGAGCAGGTCGCCATACAGATATTTGGGAGCGAGCCTTACTATATGGCTAAGGCGGCTGAGATGCTGGTGAAGAAATACCGCCCCCTTGCAATAGACATAAATATGGGGTGCCCCGTGCCCAAGTGCGTGAAGAGCGGCGAGGGCAGTGCGCTGATGAAGGACCCTGAGCTGTGCCGCAGGATAGTGGCGGAGGTAAAGGACGCTATAGACCTGCCCGTGGGCGTAAAGATGCGCACGGGCTTTGATGATGCCCACAAAAACGCCCTTACCGTAGCGCAGGCGGTAGAGAATGCAGGCGCCGCCTATGTCTGCCTCCACGGCAGGACGAGGGCGCAGATGTATTCGGGTAGCGCCGAAAGGGAGACGCTTAAGCTCCTTAAGGGCAGTCTCGCCATCCCCCTTATCGGGAACGGCGACATAAGATGCGCCGAGGACGCCCTCAGTATGCTTGAGGAAACGGGTTGTGATGCCGTTGCCGTGGGCAGAGGCGCTATGGGCAGACCTTGGCTCTTTTCGGAGATAGCCGCCGCCCTCAGGGGTGAGCCCTATGCACCTCCCTCCGACGGGGAGAAGCGTGCCGCCGTGGTAAGGCATATAAAAGATGCCGTTGCCGCCAAGGGGGCGGTAGTGGCTGTGCTGGAGCTGAGGAAGCATCTGGCGTGGTACTCCAAGGGGCAGTACGGCTCGGCAGAGCTGAGAGGACGCATAAATTCCATTGCCACGGAAAAGGATGCACTTGCCGTAGCCGAGGAGCTGTTTTGTCAGGGGTAGATGGTTTTTTACGATAAAAAGGAATAAATTAAGACAAAACACAAAAAATAGGTATTGACAAACGACGCTTTTGCTGTTATAATACTTGGGCGGTCGAGGGTTTTCTTCTATGGCGGAATAGCTCAGTTGGCTAGAGCATCCGGTTCATACCCGGCAGGTCGTTGGTTCAAATCCGACTTCCGCTACCAAAAGCCCTCGCTGACATGGCCCGTTGGTCAAGCGGTTAAGACACCGCCCTTTCACGGCGGTAACAGGAGTTCGATTCTCCTACGGGTCACCAAAAAATCCTCCGAACAAGTTCGGAGGATTTTTTACTTATTACCTCTTACCTATTCACTATTCACTAAATAAAGTAATAGGCAATAGTGAAGAAGGAAGAAGTGAGGAAGCTTTTTCTGCGAAAAAGCTCAGTTTGTCAAGAAAGCACTTGCATTGCGAGACTTCTGATAAGGAAGTCTCGCAGTTTTATTCGCCGAATTACATTCAGCGAGTGATATTGCTACGCAGTGATATTATGCTTCGCATAGTTATATTGCCTTCGGCAGTTTAGGGCGAATAAAATAACACTGAAGCCGATAGGCTTCAATAACACTATTGCTTTGCAATAATATCACTCCGAAAAAGTCGGAATAAAACTTAAATAATATAAACTGTTATGATATAATGGGTTTGGGCATAGCCCAATAAAGCATTTGTACAGACAAATGCGATGCTGGTACTAAATCAGTTCGACAAATAAGAATTTGACGAAGGAGATATCTCTATGAAAAAGAAATTGTATTATGTAATACCTTTTGTAGCCGTTCCGCTATTGTTGCTACTCTGCGAGTTGCTTAACAATGCAAAGCTACTACAAATGTCCCCTTACATACTTGGTACTTTGCTTTTGCTTTTTTCTTTGGCCATGGGCTTTTTCTCTACCACCCACAGAACTTTTGATTATTTGCTAACCGCAATTATGCCCATATCGCTGTTCTGTTGTATGTTTATTGCTGGATTTTTGGATAAAAGCGACTTAGAAACCCGATTCCATCTATATAAAGCAGTTAATGCTGCATTCCAGCCTATTGCACTGCAATTATATTTTCTTATGGCAATCGCGACTTTCTTGGCTTCCTTTAAGTCTTTTAAAAATATTAAGGGCCGAATTTCAAAACGATAAATTCCAATTTATCGAACAGAAAAACTCCGACAGTTCTAAATTCTGTCGGAGTTTTATTATCCTTATGCGAAGTAGCCTTTTGCAGGTGCTTTCTTCTTTGTCCGCCCTTACGGGTGGGCAAAAGCATCTTCACACCGATCACAAGCAATACGCCCACGAAGTCGACGGCGATTTTCTTGGCTTTTTGTATTATTCGGCACCGGGCATTGACAAATAACGCCTTATATGTTAAAATGTTTATGCTGTTAAACGACAGCAGAGAGGAGATATCGATATGAAGCTTTATACGAGAATACTTGCGTGCCTGATGGCCCTTGCTATGCTTGTAAGCCTTGGAGCCTGCAAGAGCGGCGACGACGGCAACAGCTCCGTCCTTTCTGTAAGCGAGGAGGAATCGAGTGAAAGCGCAGAGCTTTCCGAAAGCTCTGAAAGCTCTGAAAGCTCCGAGGAGTCGGAGGAGGATCCCGCCGCCCTTGCTATAACCGACTACGAAAACAGCGTAAAGGACTTTGAGGCCGCAGATAAGCTGGGCGTTACCGTAAGATTAAGGCGGCGCGTCAAATTCGGTCCCGACGAGACGTCCATCAGCCAAACCGCTACCGCCGTGTACTTTGATATGCAAAGCGATGCTCCCCTTGCGGAGATCAAAACCTCAACCGCCTATGAAGTTATTAGGACCGTTCTTCTGGATGAATACGAAATGTATGACGGCAACGGCGTGTACTACTTTTTTGATGACTTCATGGTTTATGATGATGAGCCTGACACCTATTTTTACGAAGACAAGAGCTTTGAGGATTTTCGTGCGGCAAAGGTGCCCTTTGGCGCAATAGACCCCGCCCTTTACGCGGAAAAGACTATGTCTGAGGACGGCCGTCTCGTTTTCTCCGCCCCTACGGGTATAGAAAGCTGGGTAGCACCCGAGTACGCCACCCCGGAGGAAGTTCAGGCAAAGGTGCATTTTGACGGTGAAGGCAAGGTAAAGAAGATAATTTACAATGCGACCTACAACCGTGGCTCCGTTTGCTATAAGGACGAGTTTACTATAGACTACACCGTGCCCGAGGACAGCAAAAGGCCCGTCGCTCCCGACGTCAAGGAGCACACCGTTGAAAAAGTAGGTGACTTGGAGGTTCTGAGTTTTTCCTTGCACGGACTGTACCGCGCTCAAACTCTTACACATTTTAATATTGAGTCCTCAGATTTGGCGATTTCTCAGGCAGGGGGTGCCGTCTGCGAGTACCGCTACGACTCAAAGGGCTGGGGCGAAAAGGACGATAACTACGTTGCAAAAGCGTCCTCAGATATTATCTGTTTGTATTACGACGGCTCTTCTGAGGTCACAACCATTGAAGAGGAATACGAAAACGGTGTTCTTAACACAACAATAAATGGCAAAACGGAAGTCGGTTTTTCGTCCTCTAAGCTGGTCATTGATAATCTTTATCTCAGATCCAACATCTCTATCCCGCGCTTTGCACACTTGAAGGATATCGAGGTAAGCGACCTGGGCAGCCATTATTACGTTGAGTACACGCTGTATAATTCCGCAGGCGAGGACTACAAGGATTACGTATGCGACGGTTTATTCAGTGACGAGAGTTACCTTGACAAAAAGGCCGATAACTATACTACCCAAAGTGTCGGCGGTTATTTTACCGTGGACAAGGACACGGGTATGATGAACTCTATGAGCACAAGCTTTTTGGGCTCTCATACTATAGAGGGTTATCCCTTCGTTATAAGTCTGGTGTCTCACGCCAGCATCAGCGTAGCAGATCCCACCACCTACGAGAGCATAACCGGTGAGCTGCCCGAAGAGGGCTTTGCAGAGCCCGAGGAGAAGCCTACCCCTCTGTTTTACGAGGTGACCTCCCCCGACGGCGGCAAGATGTATATGCTTGGCACCATACATATCGGTGACAACGCCACAGCCCATCTTCCCAAGGAGATATACGACGCCCTTGACGGTGCGGACGCCTTGGCTGTAGAGATGGACACGCTCGCCTTTGAGGAAAGGCTTGAAAAGGACGAAAAGTTTGCCGGAAAGATATCCGAGTCCTATTATTACGAGGACGGCAGTACCATAGTCAACCACATAGACGAAAAGCTTTACGACAGGGCAATTAAGGTGATGACCGCCGCAGGCATAAGTCAAACCTTGTCAGAAAGGCTTAACGCCGCCACCTGGAGCAGTCTGATAGACGAGATATGCACGGATTTTTGCACCGATTATTCAAGCGAATACGGCGTTGACATCCGCCTTATAAGATATGCAAAGGAAAAAGGCGTAAAGGTTATAGACGTAGAAGACCCCGTAGCCCACGCAACCCTGTTCAACAATCTCTCCGATATCACCCAAGAGTATATGCTTGCAGGCTCCGTGGAATACGACAGGATCTTATACAATGCACAAACCAAGGAATTGTATGAAATGTGGTGCAAGGGTGACGAAGCCGCCCTTAGAGAGCACGTTAAGGAAAGCCTCGTTTTAGGAGAGGACGCAAGCGAGGAAGAGATAGCGGCGTGGGAGGAATACTGCAAGGCGCTTTCTACCGACCGTGACGCGCTGATGCTTGAAAAGGCCAAGGAATATATGGCCGACGGGGAGACGGTGTTCTTTGCCGTAGGTCTTGCCCACGTTCTGGGCGAAACGGGTCTGCTGGACGCGCTCCGTGCTGAAGGCTACACGGTTACCCAAATAGAATACGGTGAATAAATATTTGGGCTGTAAAGAAGCTTACGTTTCTTTACAGCCCTTTTTTGTGCCATATTTTACTGAGCAATGTGCACAAAAGAAACAAAATAATTTGTGTAAATTGCTATGTTTCGCACAAAAGCATTGCAATTTTATAAACGCTGTGCTAATATTCCCTTATAATTATTAAAGAAATTATATTATATAAAGGGGCTTGCTTATGAAAACTATCAAAAAAGGCTTATCCGTTATTATGGCGTTACTGCTTTTGCTGCCCTTGCTTCCCGCAGGGGTAACTGACAGCGCCGATGCGGCAGGGCTTGCCGCAGGTACCGTTGTGTACTACGAAGATTTTAACTATGCGGACAACTCCACCAAGTCCTCGGTGCTTTCCACCCTTGGTTGGAAGACCGCTACGGGTCTCAGGGCTAATCAGACCAACTACTCCATCACGGGGGGCAGGCTGCTTTGCGACAGCGTTACGAGCAGTGCCACGGGTGACTCCTACGTTACCGTGCTGAATGACACCCAGATGAGCGAGGTAGTTCAGGGGGACTACACCATCTCCTACAAGCTGACCTACGTTGAGGCCAACAGCTACACCCGCTATAGCTGTCTTATATACAACTACAACGGGTACAAGAGCTATAACTCCGTTCACCTGCGCATAGCAGGCTACGGCAACAATCAGGTGCGCACCGCTCCCAAGTGGTATACCTATGATTCCAGCTCAAGCAGCTACTATCTGGCGGCTACGGGCACCTCCTCTCTCTCCTACAAGCTTTTCGGCGTGCAGGCGGCATCCGCCAACGCCACCACCAACACAAACTATCCTTTGGTAGGCAAGGAGCTTACGGTAAGGATAGCAGTGGATAAGGACGCAGGCCCCACCGTTTACGTTAACGGCACCAAGGTGTCTACCCCTACCACCACCTATAAGGAGCTGTTCCTTTCCACCCAGTCCTACGCCTCTGCCATCGCACTCAAGACCTCTCAGGGCACCAAGGCGTATATGGATGACTTTATGGTATACACGGGTCTTGGCGCAATACCCAGCGTTAAGAAGTCTGACGTTAACTATACCTTCCCCACCGACGATGCCAAGGCTACCGATATCAAGGTTATGACCTTCAACACCCTGTTCAGCGACCAGGATGCTGACGTTTTCGGCAACGGCATAACCCGTACCTACCATATGGCAAACGTAGTCACAGGCTACCGCCCCGACATAGTAGGCTTTCAGGAGCGTAACGCCAAGAATCTGTCAGGCATGACCACCCTTATCACCGACAACGGCGGCTATGCGGCGGCAGACAACTACAGGACAGACACTACCTCCTCGGTAGTTACCTACACCCCCATACTGTATAACACAAACCGCTTTACCCTTGTAGCTAATGACGCTACCAACAATAACAAGGCCCACGGCTCGCTCCTTTTTGACAAGAGCTATAACGTAAAGGACCTTACCGCTGCCGAGCGTAAGACCTTTGCAGGCACAAAGTGTCTCGCTTGGGCAGTGCTGAAGGATAAGAAGACGGGGGGCTACGTGCTGGCGCTGAACGCCCACTTTGCTCTTAACACCTCCTCTTATACCAACTACACCGACGCAGAAGCTCTTGAGGCACGCCTTTCCAACGCCGCACAGGGCATAGAGATAATGAAGGAGCTGTACGGCTACTACGGCGTTATGCCCACCTTCTTTACGGGCGACTTCAATATGAGGTTTTATGACCCCGCCTACAAGAGCCTTTCCGAGTATTTTGAAAGCTCTATTTACGGCACGGAGTCTGCTATAAGATACGAGTATTCCATGAACAAGGTCACGGGCTATGACTTTACCCGTGCCCCCAACGCACCTATAGACCATATCTTCTATACCGACGAGTCTATGGTTGCAAAGTCCTACTACGTAGGCAACAAGAACCCAGAGTCTATGATCGCCTCCGACCACCTGCCCGTTATGGCGACCTTCGGCTACGCCGCTGTTGAGGCGCCCACCTATTCCCACGTTACAGATATGTATTCGGGCATCCAGCACGTCACTATTGACGGTGAGGGCACCGTATACTACACCACCGATGACAGCGACCCCAAGGACTCCCCCACCCGCAAGCTTTACGGTGAGGCTATCTCCGTAAGCGATGACACCGTAATCAAGAGCCGTGCTCTTGTAAACGGCGTATACAGCGACATAAGCAGAGTGGCGCTGTTCTACAAGACCCCCATCTATATAACCGAGGTCATCAAGAACGCACCCGGCACCGACCATACCGAGGGCTTTGAGATATACAACGCCTCTGAGTTCGACCTGTATCTCAGCGATTTCTATCTGTGGAGCTACAGCAACGCAACCGAGAGCACCTGCCTTTCCGTGGCAGACTCCAGCGTTGAGAGCCAGCTTCCCATGGCACACCACAGCCAGAACTATATACTGCCCGCAGGCGAGATAGGCTTCTGCCCCTTTGTTTTCGGCGAGCACTATCTTACCAAGGACACTATAGGGAGCGGCAACAGCCAGTACCTTGTAACTCTGAACGAGGACGGCACCGAGGTCACCTATCACCGTGACCGCTTTGCCGCCGCCCTTGCCTACAACGGCTCGGGCACCATCCCCGCAGACCGCATCTTCCCCATAGACAGAACTGCAAGGAGCATCGGCTACACCGATAGCGGCACTGCCGTAAGGAGACTTGACTACTACAACTCCACCGACGGCTCTGCAAACGATATATCCCGCAGCTTCAATCTGGGCAACAGCACCTATTCAAGGCTGTACATCACCTTTGCCCACGCACAGTCTGTTGCAGACGCCATCTGTATATGCAATATGGACTCCACCGACGGCGGCATCACCACCACCAACGGCACCACCTCCGTTCAGGCAGGTGCACACAGCTTTGTTCCCTCCTCTACCAAGACCATGGTTACCGACGCCTTCACTAAGGATGCATACACAGTCGGTAGCTTCACCGCCTCGCAGAAGACGGCGTTTGCCGCCCTCGCCGCAGAGCGCAGGGGCGAGACGGGCACCGCTATATATGACGCCGCCGACTTTGCGGCTATGAGTGCAAGCGGCAGCTACTACCTTGCCGCAGATATCACTCTCTCCGCCACCTACACCACCGTATTTAAGGGCACTCTTGACGGCAGAGGCCATACCGTTACCACAAGCGTGCCTATGTTCACAGATATGAGCGGCACCGTAAAGAACCTTACCGTAAAGGGTAACATCGCTGTGGCAAGCGGCTACAACGGTGCAATCGCCACCATGGTAACAGGCAACGCAAGGTTTGAGGACATAGTTATCGAGGCTAACCTTTCCGGCGGCTCCTCTACGGGCGGTCTTGCAGGCTACGGCAAGGGCGGCAACTCTATAGTGGCGCTCCGCTGTATCAACAAGGGCAACCACTCGGGCACAAGTCAGACAGGCGGCTTTATCGGCTACTCTCAGGGCAACACCGCTATGATAGACGAGTGCATCAACTACGGCAACATCAGCTCTACCTCCTATTCCGGCGGCATCATCTGCCGTTTCGGCAAGGATGCGGCGACCCTTGCATATAAGTGCAACATCACCAACTGTATTAACTACGGCGACGTAAGCTCTACCAAGACCCGTGCAGGCGGCGTTATCGGCTACTCTGTGGGCACCGTCACCATATCCGGCTGTATCAACTACGGTCACATATTCAACTCCGCCGCAGTAGCAGACTTCTCCGCAGGCGGCATCTACGCCGAAGGCTCAGGCACCTATGCCTCGGGTACCACCACCGTGAACACCAAGAACAACATCATAATCGACGACTGCTACAACCACGGCAAGATCGAGGCTGTAAGCACCGCAGGCGGTATTATGGGCAGGACTCCTTCCGTTGCACCCGCTACGGGCGGACTGTACGTCATAGAGGATTGCGGCAACACGGGTGAGATAATCTGCGTTGACGGCGGCAGTGGCAAATCCGTTATTGGCGCAGGCGGCATAGTAGGCTACTTCTACGCCACCGTTGACCACCGCATAGCACGCTGCTACAACGTGGGTACCGTAAAGGTCACCGCAGCCGCAAGCGGCGCTACCATCAGGGCAGCAGGCATTGCAAGCTATTTCAACAACGCCAAGGCTTATTTTGAGGAGTGCTACAACGCAGGCACGATAAGCGCAAGCGGTACAGGCGCCGTTGCTTATCAGCTTTACTACAACAAGAACGCTACGGGTGGCGGCACAAGCTATATCAACAACAACCACGCACTGGCTGTAAGCGGTGCCACCTATGAGACAAACGGCACTCAGGCGGCAAGCTACACTACCTTCACCGCCGCAGAGCTGGCAAACGGCACCCTGAGGGACCGCATCAACAGCGGTGCAGGCGAGACCGTATACTACCAGAACACTGCCGCAGAGGCTTACCCCGTGCTGAGAGAGTACAAGGGCTTTGACCTGTTTGGCATCGTGCTCAAGGACGAGGCGGAGTATAAGGAAAGCGCAACCGCCGTATACAGAGTCAAGGCAGGCACCACGGGCGAGGAGTTCAAGGACAGCTTCCGCACCAAGGTATGGGTGCTCAACGGCACTGCACCCTTGGGCTTGGGCGCATATATGAAGACGGGGCTTACCGTAGCATCCTTTGACGAGAGCGAAAAGCTCTATGTTGCAGTAATCGGCGATACCGACCGTGACGGCGCCATCACCGCCGCAGACTATATCGACATCCGTGCCCGTCTTAAGTCGGGCAGATCTGCAGACGAGCTTACCGAGCTTGCCTCCGATATGAATGATGACGGCACCCTCACCTCCACCGACTGCCTTACCATGCTGCTGGAGATCAAGGGATAAGCACGGCAAACAACATATACACCCATTACGGGCGGCATTTCTGCCGCCCGTAATTTCTTCTTAAATCTCTTTATTTTTGCGCTCCACGGAAATTTCACCGCCGCAACCGAGCGAGGACATTTGCGCACCCATCCCGAACCGAAGCGATAGATTTACCCCCTCGGCTATTCTCAAGTAAAAAAGGCAGAGCAAGCACCCCAAAACCTTCTCCTTAGAGGAGAAGGTGGCGCCGCAAGGCGACGGATGAGGTGTAGGCTGCCAGTGCTACCGTAAGCGAAAGAGCAAAATGTTTAGCAGAAGCACCCCAAAGCCTTCTCCTTAGAGGAGAAGGTGGCGCCGCAAGGCGACGGATGAGGTGTAGGCTGCCAGTGCTACCGTAAGCGAAAGAGCAAAATGTTTAGCAGAAGCACACCAAAGCCTTCTCCTTAGAGGAGAAGGTGGCGCCAGAAGGCGACGGATGAGGTGTAGGCTGCGTAGCGTCCGTTATGTTTCCGCCTACCTTAAACCGCTTGCCTTCAATACGCTGCTTGCTCTTAACAGTCTTCGTCCTCCGTAATACTTACACTCTGCGTCTTGGGAACCGTTACGCCGTCCCAAGGACGGCTACACCTCATCCACCGACTCCGTCGGTCCCCCTTCCCCTCGAGGGGAAGGCTTAGAGAGGTGTCTGCTAAAATAGAGGTACAAGTAGGATGGGCTTAAGACGCACGCAGAAGCAAAAGAGAGAGCAAAAACACCCCAAAGCCTTCTCCTTAGAGGAGAAGGTGGCGCCGTAAGGCGACGGATGAGGTGTAGGCTGCGAAAGCAGCCGTTATCTCCGCTCAACGTATAAAGCTTGCGCTGCTTGTACTGCTTGTACAATACATCCTGCGCCTTGCCGTGATGTCTGCGCTCTGTATGAAAGCTCACGCTTTTCGCCTTGTGACTGTTACGCCATCTGCGGAGGGGGTGCGCCGTTTCTTTTGCCTTTTCTATCCGCTTTGGGAACCATTACGCCGCCCCGAGGACGGCTACACCTCATCCACCGACATCCGTCGGTCCCTCTTCCCCTCGAGGGGAAGGCTTTTTTGCGTTTCCGCTTGTTGTTTTGTTCTGCACTATTCGGAACACAGCATTGTTATTTCAAAATCGCAACCCGTCTGCTCTATACGTATTGGACATCTTTTCAAATATCCCTCCTCCGTCTGCACACTCCGAGCGAGGGAAAATAGTGCAGATTTCAAGAACCGGACCCGAAGCTGTATACCACCCCTCAAAAACTGCGTTTTTGCGGGGACCCCGACCTACCACCCCTCAAAAACTGCGTTTTTGTGGGGACCTCGACCTACCACCCCTCAAACACTGCGTTTTTCTGGGGACCCCGACCTACCCCCCCTCAAAAACTGCGTTTTTGCGGGGA
>JAFXEB010000022.1 GCA_017521025.1 Clostridia bacterium
ATCTTACAATAATATATTGTTATTGTAGCTTTATTTATATAATGCCATTGAAATTTGTTATAATGTGTAAGATTATACCTAAACATGAAAGGACCTTACACATGAACAAATATTCTGACATTTCTAACGAATTTGTTGAACAATTACGTTCGACTAAAAATCTTTCGATTAAAACGATAACCGCATATTTGTCTGATTTGAAAGACTTTAACAATTATATGCTTGATAACGAAATCAACGAATATACGGTCGTCAAATACATTTCGTATCTTATGGATACACGCAAACTAGCAGACAGCACTATTAACCGAAAGCTCATTGTTTTGAAAATGTTTTTTGCATATATGCATCAGAAAGGATACACAAACAAGAACTATTTTTCGCATGTTTTCAAGTTCAAAAAAGAAAGACGTTTACCAAAAACTTTAACTACAAAAGAAGTCTTTGCTATTTTGAAAGAAGTAAACCAAAGGCTTGAAAACTCAAATACAGATATTGCAAAATGGAGAAACACTCGAAATCTAGCCTTGCTTGATATATTGATATGTACCGGGATCCGTATAGAGGAAGCATCCAACATTGCACTATCTGATATAATTACGTCCGAGCACACGATTCTTATCCACGGAAAAGGCAGAAAACAAAGATTGATATATATTTCTTGTCAAGAAACATGGAATAACATAATGCAATGGATAAAGCTTCGTGGCAAAACGGATATTCATACCGATAAATTGTTTGTAAACCGTTACGGTAACCAAATAAGTATTCACGGTATAGAGTATGTTTTTAAAAATATAAAACAAAGCACAAAAATTAATGAAAAAGCTACACCGCACTACTTAAGACATACATTTGCAACGAATCTATTAGCAAACGGCGCCGATCTTCGTTCCGTGCAAGAACTGTTGGGACATAGTAGTGTGGCTACAACAGAAATATATACTGAAGTTAGTATTAAGCGAAAAAGGCAAGTGCTTAATAAGTTTAATTACAGGAACAAATTGTAGAGTCCACGATAAAGAGAATGTATTAATTACTTTTTTCTCTCTATTTATATAATGTCTAAAAACGTCAAAACGTCTATAAAAAATTGAAAAATTTTTGTTTTTTTATTTTAAACACTTGAAAAGCGTTTGATTTTTGTTTTTTGCAGTTTAGGAGTTATAGTTATTGTATAGAAAAACGTTATGGGAAAATGTTGCATCGGTTGTTGTTTTGTGAAAATTTATATATAAGGCTTAACTCTTTTTATGCGGTTTTAGAACGTGAATATATTAAAAAGCAGGGGAACCTGCTTTTTTACTTGCCAAAATATCACTGGATTTTTATATTAACTCCGCATTCTTAAAAACAGAAAGGTGGAGTTTATGTTAGGCAAAAGAAAAAGATAGCGCAAGCATTTTGACACGATGTTTGCGTTAGGTGGGTCAAAAACAGAACAAATGAAAGGGCGTGATGAAACTATGTTACAAAATAAAACTGAAAATTGGCAGGAGGGGAAAAGTGAATGACAGCGGTAATTTACGCAAGATATTCCTCGGACAGTCAGCGTGAGGAAAGTATTGACGGTCAGCTCCGTGAGTGTATGGCTTTTGCGGAAAGACAAGGTATTTCCGTAATTGATACCTACATTGACAGAGCATTGTCTGCGAAAACAGATAATCGACCGCAATTCCAAAAGATGATTAAAGACAGCTCCAAGAAAAAGTTTGATATAATCATTGTTTGGAAACTTGACCGTTTTGCAAGAAATCGTTATGACTCGGCGCGTTATAAAAATGCGCTCAAAAAGAACGATGTCAAAGTAATCTCTGCAACCGAAAATATCTCTGCCGGTTCGGAGGGCATATTACTTGAATCGGTACTGGAAGGTATGGCGGAATACTACTCAGCAGAGCTTGCCGAAAAGGTTACAAGAGGTCTCACTGAAAATGCCTTGAAATGCAAATTCAATGGCGGTACTGTTCCAGTCGGCTATGTCATTAACAAGGAGCAGATGTTTGAGATTGATCCGTTAAAAGCTCCCTGGGTACTTGAAGCGTTTAAGTTATACGACAAAGGCAAGACTATTAAAGAGATCGTAACCTTGTTGAACGCAAAGGGACTGACTACTTCTCTGGGAACGAAAATATCAATAAACATTGTAACGACTATGCTAAAAAATAGGCGTTACATCGGTGAATATAAGTTTCAAGAGATTATTCACGAAAACGGTATTCCACAGATCGTTCCAAAGGATTTGTTCAACAAGGTGCAGGAGCAGTTACAGAAAAATAAAAAAGCCGCCGCAAGGCACAAGGCCGAGGACGACTATCTGCTGACTACCAAGTTGTTCTGTGGCAAATGCGGTGTCTATATGACCGGAGAAAGCGGTACGGGTAGGAACGGTACAGTACACCGCTACTATAAATGCAACAATGCAAAGTACAAGCACGCCTGTGATAAAAAGACTGTTAAGAAGGAATGGATTGAAGATATTGTTGTTCGCTACACCAAGGAGTTGCTGTTACAGGACGATGTAATCGAAGATATTGCAAACATCGTACTCCGTGTAGCCAGCACCGAAAATACATCTGTAATCCTTCTAAAACAGCAGTTGAACGAAATCGAAAGAGCAATAGCCAATCTAATGAATGCTATCGAGCAGGGAATCATTACGACTACTACCAAACAGCGTATGATTGAACTTGAGACCACCAAAGAAGAATTGGAATTAAAGATTATTAAAGAAGAACTGAAACGCCCTCCTCTTACCAAAGAGGGACTGATTTTCTGGCTGCACAGATTCCGCAGCTTAGATACAACGAAAAAAGAACACAAGCAGAGACTCATTGACAGCTTCGTAAATGCAGTGTATGTATATGACGATAAGCTGGTTTTGACCTTTAACTACAACGAAGCAAATACTACCGTTACTCTTGATGATGTAAATGGTTCGATTATAGAATGCTCTGGCGCACCAAATAATAACCGTCATTCTGATACAACGGAATGACGGTTGTTTTATATCTAAAATCAGTGTTTTGAGCACTTTTTAGTTCCATTGACCGGTTCTGCCTGCTTCAAATCGTTAAAAGACAAGTAATCGTTAAATTACAACCATAATCGTTGATTTATTGGGGTAATCGTTGAATTGTAGCCAATAATCGTTAAAAAATATTGAAAATCAAACTTGTTTATGATATACTATAAAAAAGGAGGCGAGATTATGAAGCCATTTAAACCATTTTTGTTTGTACTTTTGACCTTTGTTTTGATTGTATCTCTGAGTGGTTGCATCATAATTCCCTTGACAAAGTACTATGATATCTCCGCTGAAGAAGTAGTGTCTGTGCAGTTTTATGATTTGCGTAATCAAGATTCAGCACATTACTCCGGATTTGATACAATCCTTGAACCTGTCTATACTATACCGGAAGAAGATACAGAAGATTTTTTAGATGATTTTTCAAAGCTTAAATTTTCCGATTCTATTGTCATTGTCCTTGCAGCAATCGACCCCAGTTTTTATTACGGTGATTGGGTCGTAAGAATCAACTTTTCAAATGGTCAGTATACCTTTTATTCGTGCGGTGGATACGGTGAAACCTTTGATGCCGAAGGCAATTGCATATCTTCCACCCACTTCAGTTGCGATGACGAAGAACTCAAAACTTTAGTCGGTAAATACTATGAAACAGAGTAGCCGCATACATGATATTATAGTACAATGTTAATTGCGATATAGTATTTCTTTGCGTGGTTCGACGATGCACCCCCCTCGGTGTAAAATGCACCCCCTAAAATGACGTTGCACCCCCTTGCTTCAAAAGGGGGTGCATTTGTATCAAAATTAGGGTTCATCTTCAAAAAGAAACGACAATTTTCGACAGAAGATTGTCGTTTTCTTTTGTTCACGAAACTCTTCACTTTTCGCTCGTTTCTTTAGGAACTTGTCGATGTGGGATTTGCAAGCCGGTCAGTCATAGTGAGTGACGTTAAGCTCCTTATCCTTGGGCACAGTGATGGTTGGATAGGCGGCATTTATCCTCTTGTAGCAGGGGCAATCTGAGCTATGGTCGTTGATCACACCGCAAGCCTGAAGGTGAGAATAAACGGTTATGCTGCCCAGATATTTGAAGCCTCTTTTCTTAAGGTCCCGAGCTATCGCATCCGACAGTCCGTTGCTTACGGGGATATCGCCCTCTGCGTGGCCTTCATATAGCAAGGTTTTGCCCTTTGTAAAGCCCCACAGGTAGCTTGAGAAGCTACCGTATTCTTCTTTTATTCTGAGAAAGCATTTTGCGTTGTTAATAACTGCACGGACCTTGCCCTCGGAGCGTATCATACCCTCGGTGTTCAGTATACGCTCAACATGGGCGTCGGATAGAGCGGCTACCCTTTCGGGATCAAAGCCGCAAAAGCAGGTACGAAATATCTCCCGTTTTTTCATCATTAGGCTCCAGGAGAGACCGCACTGCATAGCCTCCATCATCAGGTATTCAAATTGCTTTACATCATCGTGCACAGGGATGCCCCATTCGTTATCGTGGTAATCTCTCATAAGGGCACTGCCCGAGCACCAATTGCAGTATGACATTTTTACCTCCGTTTTGTGATTTGCGTACTATTTTATCACAAGGGCGACGCAAAATCAACGGCTTTACTTATTGCATTTATCACGCTTTGTGGTATAATCTTTAGGGAAAGGACGTGATAAGTGTGAGTGCTTTTCTTGACAGCTTTACGAAATATATTAAAGAGAACAATATAAACGTATACAGAGTGGCGGAGATAGAGGGCGACGGTGAGGCGAGGGTGACTGAGCTTGCTGTATGCAATCCCTGCCAGAATTCTTACTCGGTTTCAAAATTCTTTACGCTGACCGCCGTAGGTATGCTTTGGGACGAGGGCAAGCTGGGGATGGAGGAAAGGCTTACCGATATACTTGCGCCCTACTGTCCCCACGGAATGGATGATAAGTGGAACAGCATAACAATTGAAATGGTTATAAAGCATCACACAGGACTGCCCGAGGGGTATCTTGACATTGACTGCGACGATGCCACTAAATTTGGTGACGATTATCTTGGCTACGTACTCTCTACACCTGTGGGAGATACGGAGCGGTACTCATATACCGACGCCGATTTTTATCTGCTGTCAAGGGTAGTGGCAGAGCGTGCGGGGATGCCGATGTGCCGCTATTTGTGGGACAAGCTGTTTCTGCCCTTAGGATTCAGAGAGGTAGCATGGAGCTGTTGTCCTTTGAACCACGCCATGGGCGCTACGGGGCTGTACATACGCACAGAGGACACGGTAAAGCTCGGCGCACTGTATCTTAACAAGGGGGTACACGGGAGCAAGCGGCTCTTATCCGAAGCGTGGGTGGATACCGTTACTGAAAGAGGATACCTGCCCTATTACACAAAAGAGGCTTACGGGCACGGTGGCATGAGGGGGCAGATGCTTTTGGTGCTGCCCAATGAGAACCTTGCGGTGGCGTGGCACGGCTGTCACGGGGAGAGCAAGCTGCTTAAGGACTTTATAAGTAATTATTTTGATAAAAATACCGAGGACTGAAGATGTATAACTACACATTGTCGCAAATAGCGGGCGGTGCTACTCTTGCCTTTATGGTGGCCAGCTATTTCTGGAGGAGCAAAAGCGCTTACCTGCTTTTTCAGATAATAGGAATCATTTGTCTGTTCTTTTCTTATTTGTTTGGCGAAGAGTATTTTGCTATGATCGCCATAACCGTAAGTCTGTCAAGGACGCTGACCTTTTTCCTTTACGAAAAGAAGGACAAGGAAGCGCCCATAGCTTTATCCTTTCTGTTTGCCGCCCTTACCGTAGGGGCATACGGTGTAATCAATATGGTCATATTGGATACGGCAAAACCATTGGATATACTGTATCTGTGCGCACAGGTAGGCTATGCTTTTGTTTTCAGGATACGAAACATAAAGCTTGTACGGTATACGGTAACGGTGCCCCACGCTTTTGCTATTGCCTATAATCTGCTTTTGGGCAATATGCTGTTTGTGGCTGTATCCTACGGATTTGAGCTATTGGCGGACCTGTTTGCTATCATAAAGTACGACTTTATGGGCAGGCGAACAGAAAAAAGTTGACTTTGACGGCTTTTGATGCTATGATTTGAGTGTTATACTTAGAGGAGATATTTATATGGAACGTGTAGGATATTTTAACGGTCAGATAGGCTGTGTTGACGAGATGATGATACCGCTCTGCGACAGATCCGTATTCTTTGGCGATGCAGTGTACGAGGCTGTGCTTGTGCTTAACAAGAAAGCGTATACCCTTGAGGCGCATCTTGACAGGTTGTACAGTAGCTGTGCGCTTACCGAGATAAGCTTTGATATGACGAGGGATGAACTGAAGTCTGAGATTGCAAAGGTGATAGATGCATCCGAGGGTGATACTACGATGCTGTACATTCAGGTAAGCAGAGGCAAGGCACCCCGCAAGCACGAATACCCGAAGGACGCACGCCCTAATCTTATTATGTCTGTCACTCCCGTTAAGCTACCGCCTGCAGATAAGAGGGCAAGTTTGTTTAGCACCGAGGACTTGCGTTTTCAGTATTGCAACATAAAAACGGTTAATCTGTTACCCAATGTATTTGCCGCACAAAGGGCTACTGCGGCAGGAGCAACCGAGGCTTTACTGCACAGAGGCGAGCGTGTGACCGAAGCGGCGCACAGCAGTATACTTATGCTCAAGGACGGTGCGCTTGTTATGCCTCCCCTTGACAATCTCATACTGCCAAGCATCACCCGCGCAGTAGTAAAGAGGCTGTGCGAGGAAAACGGCATCCCTACCGAAAGCCGCATAATTACAGTGGACGAGCTTATGGCGGCGGACGAAATACTTCTGTGCAGTACTACGAAGAACGTTATATGTGTATTTGAAATCGACGGCAATGCCGTAGGCGGCAAGGACAGAGCTCTTGCCACACGCATACAAGCTTTGTTTCACGAGGATATATACAGAGAGACGGGCGTAAGACTTTAAAACGCAGGTATAAGGAGGCATTTATTATGGCTGATAAAATACATACCGACAAGGCGCCTGCGGCAATAGGACCTTATTCTCAGGCTGTTTGCCTTGGCAAAACGGTGTTTACCTCAGGTCAGATCCCTCTTGACCCCGAGACGGGACTTATGGTAGGCGAGGATATAACGTCACAAACCGAAAGGGTGTGCAAAAACCTCAAGGCGGTGCTTGAGGCGGCAGGGGCAAGTCTTGATAGCGTTATTAAGACTACCTGTTTTCTGGCTGATATGCAGGATTTTGCGCCCTTTAACGAGGTGTATGCAAGGTATTTTTCGGGCAAGCCCGCCCGCTCCTGCGTGGCAGTAAAGACCTTGCCTAAGGGTGCTATGGTCGAGATAGAGGCTATTGCCGAGATTGTAAAGGGGAATTAAGGTGAACAGATATACAGTTGCAGTGCTGGTGCGCAACCAGTTCGGCGTGTTAAACAGAGTTACCAGCATGTTCAGACGAAGGCAGTTCAATATAAGCTCGCTGTCCGTTAGCGAGACCGAGTCGAACCAATACTCCCGCATCACCGTTACATTTGACGGGGAGGATGGCGCAAAGCAGCAGCTTATCAACCAGCTTTATAAGCTGCCTGACGTTTGCTCTATAAAGGAGTTTACCGCAGACAACTCGGTAAGCTGTGAGCTGCTTTTGATAAAGGTCAAAAACGACCCGGAGCACAGAGATGAGATAATGGCCGCCGCAACGGCGTTTTCTGCGGTTACGGTGGATTATTCCAAGGACTCTGTTATTTTCAGGATAGCAGACGATTCGAGAAGGATAGACGATTTCATTAACCTGATGAGAGACTACACTATTCTCGAGATATGCCGCACAGGATTTATTTCTCTTGAAAAAGGGAGCAGTACTATAAGGCACATCATCAACTTCTGAGTAAGGGGTTGTAAAAAAAGGCCGGAACGCAAGAAAAATATCATTTCATTAATACATGGTTGTTAATTGCGGCTGTTTTTGCCGCAATTAACTTTTTATTCATTTTCTTGCTATGAACGAACCTTCCCTCTCGCAGTACATAGTACAGCTTCGGGGGCGGTTCGTCCATTCCAACCATTTTTTCCTAACCCCTTTTTGAATGTAAAAAAGGCCGGAACGCAAGAAAAATATCATTTCGTTAATACATGGTTGTTAATTGCGGCTGTTTTTGCCGCAATTAACTTTTTATTCATTTTCTTGCTATGAACGAACCTTCCCTCTCGCAGTACAAAGTACAGCTTCGGGGGCGGTTCGTCCATTCCAACCATTTTTTCCTAACCCCTTTTTGAATGTAAAAAGGCCGGAACGCAAGAAAAATATCATTTCGTTAAAACAAAAATATCATTTCATTAATACATGGTTGTTAATTGCGGCTGTTTTTGCCGCAATTAACTTTTTGTTCATTTTCTTGCTATGAACGAACCTTCCCTCTCGCAGTACATAGTACAGCTTCGGGGACGGTTCGTCCATTCCAACCATTTTTTCCTAACCCCTTTTTGAATGTAAAAAAGGCCGGAACGTAAGAAAAAACTTTTTTAAAACAATCCATTTTTAAAACACAGTTGTTGAGTACTTCACACAAAAGGTCGGTAAAAAGCTTAGCTTTTTACCGACCTTTTTGTTTGAGTTTTTAGTTGCGGCAATCTACGAGGGTTACGCTTCTTACGCCGCTCACAGCCTTTACACTGCTTACCACCGACTGTCTTGCAGAGGACATACCAAGCTCGTATATTATCTCAGTATAGCCGTCAGTTTGTATCATAGAAGAAAGCTTATACTTTGCCTTTTTAGCCTCAAGCACCTGCTCTATCCTATATTCCGCTTCTCCCTCGATTCGGATAACGAGGAGATAAGGACGAGAGCCTGAGCCCGATACTATCCTTGCAACAACGGCAACCAAGCCGATAAACAGGCAGCCTACAACCGTTATCATATAAAAGCCCGCACCTGCGGTTATACCTGCGGCAACGCTCCAGAACATAAAGGCGGTGTCGAATGCGTCCTTGATGGCGGTACGGAAGCGAACAATTGAAAGAGCGCCCACCATACCAAGGGACAAAGCCAGATTGGAGGTTATGGTCAGAACTATCATTGCGCTTATGACTGTGACAAGGAGTAAGGTTATCTCGTAGCCACGGTTAGAGGTAAGCTTTTTCACGGTAATGCGATATACCACGAGGATAAACATCGCCGCAAGGAATGCGGCAAAAAGACTTGCAACGGCTTTACCGATGCTGATATCCGTGCTGAAGCCTTCAATTATACTCTTTTTAAACATATCTGCAAAGCTCATATTATTTACCTTCCTTTAAGTAGTGTTACCTTAAAGCCTCTCGACAGAGGGCGTATTTTGATACAGAAAGCTGTTGACAGGGACAATTGCTGAGTTTGCGCACAAATGCAGGAAGGCGGTCATCGTATTTCACTTCCATAATGACCTGCCCTCTCGGCAAGGCGGGCACGCCTGCCAGGCTACCGTCATACAAACAGCGGGAATCCGAGGGGAGAGCCTCTATTTCCCTGTCGAAGGTCAGGCGGGTATTGGTGGGAACGTGAACGAATGCATCACGCTTATACCTGACGATTATAGATGGGCGCAGTCCCTTGGAGCGCAGCTCGCATATCAAGCCGTAAGCCTTTTCGGAATATTCCCCAACATCAGTATAGCTTGACAAGCCATCTACCCCGTCAGCGCTTATCCTTGCGCTTATTTTTTCTGTAATGATGCCTGTCTTGATCTTTTTCTCCAGCCGCACAAAATCACTTGAGAAACCGTAGGTACGGACACGGAATTTTGTATGCTCACGGATACCGTCAAGCTTTTCGTCAAGGGCGCTGTCATATATATCGTCATAGTAAAGGGAGCTTATGGTGTATGCGCCCCGAGAATTGGCATCACGTTCCATTGCCGCCTCAGCCCTTGCCCTTAGCATCACGTATTGGGCGTAGCTTATTATATATTTTTCTTCGTGACGTTTTGCCATATGTGCCTCTTTTCATGCTATTTTTATATATTGAAGCCATAGCTTTTCATCTGAGCATCGCTAAGACCGAACCAGTTTTGAACATACTTTACAATATACGCCTCACGATTGTTAAAAAAGCTGCGTATGACCTGAACAGAGCTCTCCCACCTACTTGACGAAATGCTCCATCTCTCGCCGTCACGAGCCTTTTCAGGCTTCAGCATATTGTAATATCGGTCTATCGCCTCGTTTACCCGTTCCTTATTCCACACGTTCTCTATCTGCCAGGCAAAGCTCTTGATAAGCTTCTCCCTGAACACAGGGCTTTTCAGCATAGCGGTAACGAAGGTGGTGGGGAAATAGTCATTTCTGCCCGTGCCCGCAGGGTTAAGGTGGTCGCTTACGGTATCGTTGGAGGTGCTCATAACGGAATAGTCCACGTCAAACATTATCCAAGTCCATTTACCGCTGTCGGTCTTGAAGAACTTGACGTTTCCGTTGTCGAGGTTGGCTATATAGATCTGTGCGGCAACGAAGTTGGCATATTGGTCAATATCCACCTGACTTTCGACGTATGCGAAATACTCGGGGTTGGAGAGGTTATGGGTCTTGACGTAATTCAGCAGCGCCTTGTACTCTGCCGTACTGCCCTGCAGACGGTCAAGGGTAACCTCTTCCTTTGTAACGTTGAAGTTGCCTGCTATATAGTTTTCGTTGATTTTTTCACGGAGATAATAGATGCCCCAATACTGACCGTTGAGATAAAGTATCACAGCCTTGTTTTTCTGAACGGGCATATACATAGCGGTGGATGCCAGCTCGGTAAGCAAGGGATCCCTCATACGGGCAAGGTTGTAGTCCTGACCCGTACAGCGGAATATAAACGCCTCGTAGCTGTCAAGTCCGTCCTCGCCGAAAAGAGGATAGTCAAGCTGTGATGCGCCGTATTTTGCTCTGAAAAAGCAGGACAGCGACTTCATAGGCTGTTGACGGGAAAAGCCGCCGAAGATGCGTATACCGCAGGGGAGCGAAAAGCTGCCCGAATCCTCAAACAGCGCAACGGACGCCTCCTTCTCCCAAGAGTTCCAGAAGTTTGCCCCCACATAAGGTGCCTTGGAGCTTGCGTTGGGTCCCATAACGTAGATGCCCGTTTTCTCGTCCCAAAGATTTGAGGGAGTTGTAACAAGAGACGCCACGGGGAGGGTGTGGTTTTCGTTAACTATATAGCTGAATGCCTGAACGGGGCTGTTTTTCTTCCCTCTCTCTGCCGCAAACGCTCTTATCACCGTAGTTTTTGTGACACGGATAGGCTTGGTATACACATTGGAAAGAGTGGTAGGCTGAGTGCAATCAGTGGTGTAATACACGGTGCCCGTGGAGGAAAACACCACGTCTACGTAGTCAACATCGTTATATACCCCCTGTGCCGTGCCAAGGGTCAGCTCTGCCGTTTCGGCAGCCGCCTTGCCGTTGGAGGTGTGAGGTGTGACGGTAGCAAGAGTGTCAAAGCCACTTGCGCCGTCAGGACGCCCGTAAGAAACATCCGTTGCCAAGGTGGGGATAATAACGTAGTCCTCTGCCCTGCCGCCCTTGGTAAGATAAAGGCTGTCGCCACCCGAGGAAAGGCCGAAGGGTAGCACAGGGTAGCCTTTTAGAAGGTTTTCGGAATCAGTGCTCAGGAATACGATATAGTATTCGCCTGCGGCGAGAGTGTAGTCGGGCAAAGCGCCCATATAAGGCTCATCGCTATCGTCGGACAGATAGTAGCCAGAAAGATTTACGGGGGACTGCGAAGCGTTATACAGCTCCACCCAGTCACAGCAGGTACCGTAAGAGCCTCTGAGACTGCTTTTGTTAGAGGAGATAAGCTCGGAAATGATAAGTCCTTTAGGCAAAGAAGCCTTCAGGTACTCCGCCCTGCCTGCATCGGTGTTTGCAAAGCCTATGGTGACCTCGCCCGCCTTATAGGCAAGCTCCTCACCGCCCTCTACTGCCGAAAGAGACATCCCCTGCCCTGCGGAGCTCAGCATAACCGCAGTACTGTGCCTATAGTCCGGAGCAGTCAGCACCAATGCCTCGCCCTCGGAAAGAGCAAAGGGGGCGTGCCACTCTTCGTCGCCGCCGTCACAAATGATAACAACACATTCACCGGAGGCAAGTGTCATCTCGGGGAGGGCGTAACGAAGGGGGTCATCACCGTCGGTCAGATACCAGCCCTTAGTGCTTATCTCACCTTGGCTACGGTTGCAAAGCTCTACTGCATCGGCAAAGCTACCGTTTACGGGAGTGCCGTCGCCCGAAAGCAATATCTCGCTTATATACAGAGGTGCGTCCTCGTATACTCTGCTGTCTGCAAAAGCGGTCTCGCCGCTCTCGCTGTTGGGGTAGCCAAGGGATACGGCTGTTTCGTTATATTTGCCGTCCACCAAAGAAAGCGAGCGGTCATTTTGCGTAGCCGTGACCTCGGCAGAAATGTACTTACCCTCTGGAGAGCTGAGATACAGCGTTTCACCTACAGATAGCGCAAAGCTTGCGTGCAGCTCGCCGTCGGCGCCTGCAAGTCCGCCGTCACAGAACACCAATACAAAGCCGCCTGCCTCAAGTGTCATAGCAGGAAGCATATAGCGGTATCTTTCATCAGCCTTATCGGAAAGCCCGTAGCCACCGATAGACAGTGCTGTTCCGCTTACATTATGAAGCTCCACCACATCGGAGAATACACCGTTCTTATCGGGGAGTGCGTATCTGTTGGAGGTGAGTATCTCATTTATCACAAGCGCGGGCGACGGGTCGGGAACACCTACTGTAAAGCCCTTGTAGCCCTCGTCGGTATTGGGGAAGCCGGGTGTAGGGCGATAGCTGAGCACATAGCTTTTGCCGTCCCACTCCATAACCTGATTCTCCTCCATTGGCGAAACCGTTACCTGTGCGGCTGTGGAGCCGTCACGGTTATACAGAAAAACGTTTTCTCCGCCGCTTGCAGAGATAGAAAACCCACAGGAGTCACGGTCAACAAACAGCACCATATACTCGCCTGCGCCGAAGGGGGTGTCCCCAAAGGGCTCAGAGCTTTTTGTGCCGTCGCTCAGGGTAAAGCCGTGAAGATTGCAGTCATCACCCCTGTTATATATTTCTATATAGTCGCTGCTTTTGCCCTGAGAGTCCTCTATGATATCGGTATTTTTTGCACAGACCTCGGTAATGATTATATCTACTTTTTCGGCCGGTACGCCATGCTCTGTAGAAGACCCCAAGCGGTCAGTTACCACGCCTATCACTATAGCGCATACAAGGGCGCTGAGCAATAGCAGGGCAATTGCAATATCCTTTGATTTCACCTTTCAGGTCTCCTTTCTGTGATTTTTGTATTATATCATATAACAGCCTGTATAGCAAGTATTAATAGGCATTATCTAGAGGGCATAAGTCCCTTCATAGAATCAGGATTCTGCCAGGTACCTGCCTGCTTACGGGCGGCGTAATCACGCAGGATGACCGTCCACGCATTATAGGCGTACTTGGTAAGATGGCAGGCGGCGGCAGAGCCCACGTCGCTGCAGAAAGCGTCGCCGAGGCAATCGTTACCGTCGAGAAGGACGGTAGACACGTCTATAAAGTCGATACCGTTGGCGTTGCAGTAGTCGAGCACCTTTATGTTAAGGGTGCTTATGCTACCGTTATTGAGCTTGTGGGAAGAATAGTCGCTTGAATAGTGGAGGTATGTATTGCTGAGAACTACCACCTTTACACGGGGATAGGCGGTATTAAGCTCCTCTATAAGCTTTGTGGCAAGCTTATAGGTCTCCTCAACGCCTGTTTCGCCGTTGGCATATATGGCGATATCGTTAAGAGCCATAAGGGAGAGGTACACGGTGCCAACGCCCATAGCGCCAACCGCCTCGGTTATCTTCATAGGCTTGCCCTGATAGGACGGTAGAGCACAGTCGGGGCTTTCAGCGGTTTGCTTCAGGTTGTTGTAAAGGCTGAAGCTGGCGGCAGCAAAGAAGGTGGAGTTTCCGAGGAAGGTGGAGTCCGTCACCCTTGCGTTATTTACGTAGTTTTTATAGTGGAGCATTATGGAATTGCCCACGAAAACGCTGTTGTTGAAATACGCATCTGTAAAATCGTAATTGAGCACCCAGTGCTCGCCGAAATACACTGCCCTTTCATCATAGCTCTCGGGATATAAAGGAGTGTTATCAATAACTGCACTGCTACTGCTCTCCTCAGAGGACTCAGGTGCGGAGGAAGCCTCTCCGTCAGATACATCCGCCGAGGAATCGGGCACAGATATAAGGCTCTCGCCGCCCACGGAGGAGCTTGTATCATCGAGCATAACGTCGGTACAGCCCCAAGCGGCGAGCAAGGTCGCTATAACAAGTATAAAGCACATAAATCTTATCGTTCTCATATTTTCATTATTCCTTTCTTTTTTACTATGTTAAACAACAAGTTGAAATTTATATTAAACAGCGTCTTTAGTTTATGCCGTTTCTGTCAACAACCCTCTGAGCTTATTATCCTGAGAGCCTCGGCACAGAGTGAAGTCTTTTCGTTTATACCGCCCGTATGCACATAAGCAAAGAGCTTTTCAAGAAGCGTTCCCATTTGTTTTCCGTTTACCGCGCCGAGCGCTTTCAGGTCAGCGCCATCCACAGCCAGCTCACGCAGTGTCAGAGGTAGCTTGCCGCATTCCATAAGCGCAAGCCCGCTCTCCCAATTCGCAGGCAACCGTCCTCCCCTACGCTCAAGTAAGATGCAGGTCATACGGGCATCCTTAATGCCGTGCTTGCCTGCGTATACAGCCACTTCAAGCCAGCAGTCAAAGCCGTACCCGTAAAGAGCGAATGCGGCGGCACTTACCGACCTTGCCAAGCGCCTGTCGGTTTTAAGGCTTCTGCATAGCGTTTCAGCACCCTCGGCATTTCTGCCGCAGTGAGCAATAAACAGAGGCAGTCTGTACTCCTTTGGATACTTGCCGAGGTCGTCAGGCGCCTTTGCACCGAACAGGCACTCGGTTACGTAACTATGCTCGGCCAACACAGCTTCGGCATAGTCGCCCATTAATATCTGCCCAAGCTCGGACAAAACACGCTCTGCTGCTATGTGCTGTAATAAATGCACCTTTGCCCTCATAGCCGCCACCGTATTCTTTTCAACGGTAAAGCCAAGCCTTGCAGCAAAGCGCAAGGCACGGAGTATGCGCAGGGCATCCTCCTCGAAACGAAGCTCCGGATCGCCAACGGCACGGAGTATGCCTGCGGCGAGGTCTGCCTGACCTCCGTAGAAATCCAACATCCCCTCCGAGGGGCTGTAATACATAGCATTTACAGTAAAGTCTCTGCGTGCGGCGTCCTCTGCGGCACTGTTTGTATAAATGACCTTATCGGGATGTCGGTGGTCCTTATATGTTCCTTCCTTACGCAGAGCGGTAATTTCAACACTTACACCCCTGTTTATCACGGTGACCGTGCCGTGCCTTATACCCGTAGGCAAGACTTTAAGATGGGCAAAAATGCTCATCACCTGCTTTGGAGTGGCTGAGCTTGTTATATCATAATCCTGAGGCTTAAGCCCCATCAGATAGTCCCTTACACAGCCGCCCACCAGATAGGCACGGTGTCCCGCCCGTTCAAGGTCGGTAATAAGCTCTGATACCTCAAGGGGTATTAAACGAGAAAGCATATCTCTCCCCCATTCCTAAGGACGTACCCATGGCAGTGTCCAATTTACGACTATATAAGGTTTACCATCCTTCACGAAAAAGGCGGCACTGAAATCCTTTTCTATAAGCGAAAAATCTGCCTCGTATTGGTCGGCTACATCGGTGTAGACCTCAGCAGAGGCGACTATGGGATAGAGGCACATATACCGCTGAGACAGCTCCTCCTCACCCGGACCGTGCGCCCATACCACAGACGCTTTCTCGGGATGGATGCCGAGGCTTTTGAAAAAGCGCTCTTTTGTATAGCTGATGCGGCGCTGTCTTTCGCAAAAGTTGCGGCAGGAGGGACAAGAGCAATATCTGATGTCAGAAGCGGCATCGTCATAGTACGCCTTGGTAGCGATGATGTCGATATCAAATACGTTAGCGCCCAGCATATATACCATTGTTTTTCCTCCTCACCTTTATTTCGGCACAAAAGCGCCATTTACTCTCCGCTCACAAGATAGGGCGACTCCAGCATAAACACTGCTATTCCGCCGATTATAAGAAGCAGTCCAAGGGCCTTTCGGCGTGTTATCTTTTCCTTGAACACGAGCCTGCTGAGCAAAGCTACGAAAAGATAGGTCACGGCGGCAATTGCGTGAGCTACCTTGAGCGGGATATACCGCTCGGCAAACACGTTAAGCGCCAATACACAGAAGAGTATGCCGTAGGAAGCTATGACCCACGGATTAAGGTATTCATACAGCTTGCCCCTGTGTGCCTTACGGGCAGACACGTTAAGCAGTATCTGAGACACTGCGCTGGCAAAGGCGTTAAAGACTACAAGTAAATAAAACTTAATCATCCTTCAAAGACACCAGTACAACGCCCGCCACTATCATAAGTGCGCCTATGACGTTTGTTACTGTGATTCCTTCCTTAAAGATGACGGCGGAAAGCAAGAGCACCCACACGGTGGTGACGCTTTTGTTAGAATACGCCACGGAGGGCTCAAAGGGCTTTATCGCCTGCTGCCATAGGATTGCGTAGACGCCGAGGATAAGTACCATCAGCCCGAAATACAGAACGTATTTCAGGGACAAAAAATCCTCGCCCGCCGCAAACTTTGACATCACCGTTACACCTGAGTATAACAGGATGGAAAAGTGCAGGAGAAGCAAATTTTTGAACGATATAAGTTTTTTCTTCAAAGCACTTCGCCTCCATTACACCGTGTATTCAAAATCCAGCTCACGCACCACACGGGCGGGGTTGCCTGCCACCACGGTATTGGGAGGTACGTCCTTTGTGACAACGGCGCCTGCACCTATCACCGCATTGGGCCCTATGGAACTGACACCGGGCAGAATGATTGCATGTGCACCTATCCAAGTGCCGTCCTTTATCTCCACCCTATGGAGCTTGGTTTCTTTATTTTCAGAGGTGAAACCGGTTTTTATGGGATGGGAGTGAGAATATATCTCCGCACCTGCAGACAGGGTAACATCGTTGCCCAGCACTACCTCACCCGTGAAGTCAATATGCACATCTCTTGCGATAATAGCGTGCTTGCCCACAGTAAGCCTACCGCCATCCTTTCTGCGGTGGGTGCGGACAAAGCGTACGTTGTTTTCGATAACCGCACGCCTGCCTATCTTATACAGCATACGGTATATCAGAACACGAAGGCTTTGAAAGACAGGAAAATTAAAAAGCTCTATCCCGAAGATTATCTGCATTATTCTGCGAAAGCCCTCAACGATTATATATTTCAAACCTTTACATCCTTTCAAAGCCCGTCTCTTATGTGACAAAAGGCATCCTCAAGCCCGTAGGCGGCGGTAAAGCCAAGCTCCCTCTCCGCCTTTGTAACATCCATCAGAAAGCAATCTGTGCTCTCGGGCTTGGTGTAGTCGTGTACAAGGTTGCCCTCGTTGCCGAAGACACGGTTTATGCACTGAGCCAATTCAAGCGCCGAATAGCTGTACCGCATACCGATATTATAGATGCCGCCGCAGTCGCCCTTAGATAGAGCGGCGAGTATGGCGGCAGAAACGTCCTTAACGTAAATATATTGCTTTTTTGCACTGCCGTGCCCGTAGATGATCTGTGTCCTGCCTGCTATGGCGTTATCTATAAGGGTGTTTAGCAAAAATCCCTTGCGTTCACCCATACCGATGACCTGTGCAAACCGCAAACATTTAATATTCATACCCTTGCTTGCGTTATAGTAAAGAGCCAGTGCATCGGTCGCCGCCTTTGATGCGCCGTACATACTGTAGGGAGGACAAGCGTCGGTCTCCCTCCATGGCATAGCACCGCCCGAATATGCCGCAGTGGATGAGGCGAACACTACGTTCTTTATGCCTAAGCTATGGAAAACAGAAAAATACTCTGCGCCAAGGCTGACGTTAAAGCTGTAATCCCCGTGAGAAAAGCTTGCCGTAGGGCGTCTTGCGGCAAGAAGCACTGCAGCATCACAGTCCTGCAACGCACCATATACATCGCAAGTTGCGGAGAGATCCACGAATTCAAAGCCGTCTACCGTCTGTCTCGGCTTTGCGTAGTCAAGTCCCCTTACGCTGTTGCCCGCACCGCAGGCGGCGGCGCAAAGCTCGGTGCCTATAAAGCCCGATGAGCCTATTACGGCGATCCTCATATCTCGCCCTCCACTATCTTAAAGCCGCCCTTTTCGATATATCCGTTAGAGCTCTTTACTTTGTCACCGTTTTCGTAATACCATTGCAGATACACGGCGTCGTCTGTGCTGTACTTGCTTCTGTCATAGAGCTTGCCCGGCTCCTCGCTGAGAAACTCAAGATAGCAGGGCTTTACGGGGTAATCCTTTATCTCCCCTGCAAAGCTACGCTCTCCCGTAAGCATATCCACGGTCATAGCCAGCAGGTCAACGCCTGTTGCATATCTGATAAGCCTCCACATATGGCATCCGTCAAGACGTGGCGTTACCTCCAGCAGCTTGGGGTATTTGCCGTCCTTCATCTTTATCTGGAAATACGATGGGCCGTTCTTTATATCGAGGGCATCGAGCACACGACTGACCAGGTCGATTATACGCTCGGCGCTCTCGCCCTTGCCGTATTTGCTCGGTATGATGTGCTTGTGGATGAGGCCGCCCGGATAGTTCGCCCAAACGATGCGGTCGGAGATAAGAGAGAACACGATTTTGCCGCCGCAGGAAAAGCAGTTTACGGATATCTCGTCGCCGTCAACGTACTCCTCGACAATTATCCTTTTGTTATTTGCAAAGCTCATAGAAGCATCAAAATGCTTTTTATAATCCTCATAGCTGTCTATGCGGTACACGCCACGCTGACCCTGAGAATCCGTAGGCTTCATAATAAGGGGATAGTCAAGCTCTATTGCCGCATCCACCGACTCTGCCTCTATAAACCTGAGATTGCCCTCAAAGCCGTTGCCAAGCCTTTTTCTGAAAACGGTCTTGGTGTTACACGCCACAGCGGTATCACTGCTTATAAAAGCAGGCAGACCGAGCCTTTCGCTGACCCTTGCGGCTGTGGGCATAGCCAGATCGGAGCCTACGGAATAAACGTAGTCTGCACCCAGCTCTTTTGCGTAAGCCTCTACAGCGTCGGTGTCCTTTATGTTTATCTGTCTGAACCCGTCGGCATACTTCTCAGCCGCATCGCCGCTCAGGTAGCTGCAGGCATATACACGATGCCCCTTGTCCTTGCAATACCTGATAACGTCGGTCTGCGCCTGACCTGTGCCAAGAATCAGTAACTTTTTCATTCGTCTTTTTCCTTCCCTTCCTTAACAGTGACACTGCGTATGACATACTGAGGCTCTTTATTCATACCTAAAAACATACGCCCAAGATATTCACCTATCAGTCCCAAAAACATAAATGTCAGACCGAAAAGGAAGCAGATTATGATTATTGTAGAAGGCCAGCCCATTGCCATATTCGGCGTTATGAACAGCTTTTTGATAAGGACGAACAATCCCGAAAGCAGGCTGACTATCGAAAAGAAGTAGCCCATATAGGTGCAGAGCCTGAGAGGAACTATTGAAAAGCCCATTATACCCGACCAAAGCTTCAAAAGCTTTTTGAATGTATAGCCCGATTCCCCGACAGTGCGCTCAAAGTGCTTGATAGGGATACAGCTTATGTTGCGTGTAGTCCTGAGCACCAACCCCTGCAGATACGAATATCCGTGGCTGTACTGCACCATATATTCCATAACAAAACGTTGCATTACAAAAAAGCTGGAGGTCTTCATCTCCTTGGGTTTACCTATGAGAATACGCACGGACAGATAGTTGAGCTTACTGCCGAGGTTGCGGAAAAAGCCGTGCTTTTTCTGCTCATAATAGCCGTATACCACGTCATAACCCTTGTCAAGCTCGCTTAGAAGTGCAGAAAGCTGTGAGGGGTGGGTCTGCATATCGTCATCCATACAGATTATCACCTCGCCCTTTGCGAAGGAAAAGCCTGCCATAGTAGCGTTATGCTGTCCCGTATTCTTTGCCAAATCAAGGGCGGTTACGTTGTCATATTCTTGGGCAAGTGCCTTTATGGTCCTTGCGGTAGCACCGCCATCGGGGGAGCAATCGTTCACAAGCACAAATTCAAAGGGCGTTCTGCCAAGCCGTGTAAGCTCTGCAGAGGTCTCCTCTACTACGGTAGCTATGGTTTTTGATGATTTATAGCAAGGAATTACTACAGAATATTTCATTATGCTACAGTTCCTTTATCAAACAGTCTTATAAAACTCCCAAACGGCGTCAATGACCCTTGCGGCTTCGTCCTCGGTGATTCCGTAATACATAGGCAGTCTCAGCAGACGCTCGCTCTCCTTGGTGGTGTATCTGTCCTCACCGCTGAAGCGTCCGAAGCGTTTACCGGCCGGTGCGCTGTGCAGAGGGATGTAATGGAAGGCGGATGCTATACCACGCTCCTTAAGATGGGCTATAAGCGCTCCACGCTCTGACAGCTCCTTGGTTTTTATATAGTACATATGGGCATTATGGGCACAGCCCTCGGGGATATACGGCAGCTCTATCCTGCCGCTTGCCGCCAGCTCCGCAAGCCCCTTATTGTAAAGCTCCCAAACAGCAAGACGTGCATTATTTATCTCATCTGCTATCTCAAGCTGAGCGTAAAGATAGGCGGCATTCATATCGCTGGGAAGATAGGAGGAGCCGTAGTCCACCCAGGTATATTTGTCCACCTGTCCACGGAAAAAGCGACTGCGGTCGGTGCCCTTTTCCCTGATTATCTCTGCCTTTTCTATAGCCGCCTCTCTACCTATGAGGAGTGCACCGCCCTCACCCATACTGTAGTTTTTCGTCTCGTGAAAGCTAAAGCAGCCAAAATCACCCATGGTACCCAGCGCCTTGCCCTTATAGCTCGCCATAACGCCCTGAGCCGCATCCTCCACCACGTACAGTCCGTGGGCGGCGGCTATGGCGTTTATCGTATCCATCTCGCAGGATACGCCTGCGTAGTGGACGGGCACTATCACCCTGGTTTTTGAGCTTATGGCGGCTTCTACAAGCCTTTCGTCCATATTCATGGTGTCGGGTCTTACGTCAACAAAAACTATAGTTGCGCCACGCTGTACAAAGGCATCTGCCGTTGACACGAAGGTGTAGGAGGGCATTATTACCTCGTCGCCGGCCTTTACGTCGCAAAGGAGTGCCGCCATTTCAAGCGCATGGGTGCAGGAGGTGGTGAGCAACGCCTTGGGGGTGCCTGTTTGCTGTTCTATCCACGCACTGCACTGTTTTGTAAACGTGCCGTCGCCGCATATTTTGCCCATTGCAACAGCGGTTTTTATATACTCAAGTCCCTTGTCTGCCACGGGCGGACGGTTGAAGGGAATCATTTTTTCAACACCTCTTTGCTTTTCTGATTCAGGCATCGCCGTACATTTTGCCGTAATAGTTCATATAGTCGCCGTTTACAATGTTTGCCGTCCATTCCTTATGGTCAAGATACCATTTTACCGTTTCGGCAATACCCTGTCCGAAGCTGTATTCAGGTGCCCAGCCCAGCTCTGTGCTTATCTTTGTATTGTCTATAGCGTAGCGGCGATCGTGACCGGGACGGTCCTTTACATAGGTGATAAGACCTTCATCACCACCGCACGCCTCTATTATCAGCTTTACTATTTCGATATTTGCCTTTTCGTTATTACCGCCGATATTATATATCTCACCACCCCTGCCCTTTTCAAGCACGGCGAATATGCCCTTACAGTGGTCGCTCACGTGGAGCCAGTCACGAATCTGCATACCGTCACCGTATACAGGCAAAGGCTTGCCTTGAATACAGTTATTGAGCATAAGCGGGATAAGCTTTTCGGGAAACTGATAGGGGCCGTAGTTGTTGGAGCAACGGGTTATATTGACGGGCAGACCGAAAGTCTCGTGATATGCTCTGACAAACAGGTCGGCAGATGCCTTTGACGCTGAGTACGGGCTGTTGGGAGAGAGAGGAGTAGTCTCTGTGAACCTGCCGGTCTTACCCAATGCGCCGTATACCTCGTCCGTGGACACCTGCAGAAACCTTACGCCTTCTTTATAATCACGGCTGTATTTGTCGTTTGGAAACAGCTTCCAATGCTTTTTGGCACAATCAAGCAGCACCTGCGTGCCAAGCACGTTGGTTTTTAAGAAGCACTGAGGGTCAACGATACTGCGGTCAACGTGGCTTTCTGCCGCAAAATTCACCACCGTGTCGATAGCTTCTTCCTCAAAAAGCCTGTCCACGGCATCGGCGTCGGTTATATCGCCTTTTACAAAGCGGTAATGTGAACCCTCTGCTATCCCCTCAAGGTTTTCAAGGTTGCCTGCGTAGGTAAGCGCATCCATATTTATTATGCGTATATCTCTGCCCAGAGACAGCGCATATCTTACAAAGTTACTGCCGATAAAGCCTGCGCCGCCCGTTACAAGTATATTTTTCATAATATCTTCCTTTTATTGCTCCACAAGTGAAAGTATATACTGACCGTAGTCTGTCATCTTAAGGCTCTCGCCCACCTTGCGGAGCTGTTCTTTGGTAATAAAGCCACGGCGCCACGCTATCTCCTCAAGGCAGGAGATATAAAAGCCCTGTCTGGACTGCACCGCCTCCACATACATCGCCGCCTTAAGAAGTCCCTCGGGCGTGCCCGTATCAAGCCAAGCCATACCTCTGCCCATCAACTCCACGTTAAGCATCCCCATCTCAAGATAAGCGTTGTTGACGGAGGTTATCTCTATCTCTCCACGCTCCGATGGCTTTATGCCTGCCGCTATATCGCAGACCTTACTGTCATAAAAGTATAGACCCGGTACGGCATAGCTGCTTTTGGGCTTTTCAGGCTTTTCCTCTATGGAGATGACCTTTTTATCCTTATCAAACTCCACCACGCCGAAGGCACGGGGGTCCTTTACGGGATAGCCGAAAATAGTTGCACCCTCGGTTCTATGCAGTGCTTTCTTCAGCGCCATAGTAAGGTTTTGACCGTAAAAGACGTTGTCGCCCAGTATAAGACACACATTATCGCCGTTTATGAAATCCTTGCCGATAATGAATGCGTCGGCAAGTCCCCTCGGCTCCTCCTGCACTGCGTAAGAAAGCCTTGCGCCGAAGCGTGAACCGTCACCCAAAAGAGTTTTGTAGCTGTCTATATCCTCGGGGGTGGAGATAAGCAATATTTCATTTATGCCGCCCAAAAGAAGGGTGGATATGGGGTAGTATATAAGGGGCTTATCATAGACGGGCAAAAGCTGCTTTGAAACAGCCTTTGTTAGGGGGTAAAGCCTTGTGCCCCTGCCGCCTGCAAGCACTATTCCTTTCATAATTCGCTAATGCACGACCTTTCCCTAATAACTCAAATTACATTATAACAGCAATGCTCTTTTATTGCAAGGAGTTTTTTTAGACGCAGCAAAAACCCATCGTCTGCGTGGTAGCATAGCTGATTTCTATTGACTTTGATATAAAAAGGGGGTATAATGTTAAAAAATAAACTGTGTGGAAGTGAGATATATGAACTACTATCCTGTTAAAATAGGTCGGGCAGAAAGAGATCTGCCGCTGTGCCCTCTTAATGATGAGCTTTCTATTGCCGCATTTGTGGTTTTTGGCGACTACGAGCTGACGGTGGAATGTGCCTCGGAGCTGTTGAAGCTCGCACCCGAGCACGATTATCTTGTTACCGCTGAGGCGAAGGGGATTCCCATAATACACGAAATGGCAAGGCAAAACGGCGAAAAGCGCTATATGCTGGCGAGGAAGAATCCTAAGCTGTATATGACGGGCGTATTTGAGGTAACGGTGCGCTCTATCACCACTGCCAAGGAGCAAAAGCTGTACCTTGACAAGGCAGATGCCGAGCTTATGAAGGGCAAGCGTATTCTTATCGTTGATGACGTTATCTCCACGGGTGAGTCGCTGCGCGCCATAGAGGAACTTGTTCTGGCGGCGGGCGGTGAGATAGTGGGCAAGATGGCGGTGCTTGCAGAGGGCGACGCTGCAGATAGAGACGATATTATTTTCCTTGACAAGCTCCCCCTTTTCAAAGCAGACGGCACCCCTATCTCATAGACATTTAAACGAAGGTAAACTAAAAGCGCAGTCCAAACGGACTGCGCTTTTTGCTGCTTATTTATTGTTTATTTATTAAACCACAAATTCGCAAATTACTGCTTCTGAGCTGCGAAGCACTCGCTGCAGTAAACAGGTCTGTCATCGGAAGGCTTGAAAGGAACCTTTGCTTCCTTACCACAGCTTGCGCAAGTAGTGGTGAAGAATTCTCTGGGGCCTCTTGCAGCGTTCTTCTTAGCGTCACGGCATGCCTTGCAGCGCTGGGGCTCATTCTGGAAGCCACGCTCTGCGTAGAACTGCTGCTCGCCTGCGGAAAATACGAACTCTGCGCCGCATTCCTTACAAACTAAGGTCTTGTCTTCGTACATAATTTTTACCTCGCTTTGGTATAATGTTATTTTTCGGGTTGCCCCGTTTTATCAAACAAGCTTTTTCAGCTTGGCTTTGATCCTTTGTATTGCGTTGTCAATGCTTTTCTCGTTTTTGTTTAGGCGTTTTGCTATTGACGCATAAGGGATCTCTGCCAAATACATCTCAAAAACCTTTTTTTCGTAAGGGGATAGAACCGAGAAAACCTTTTTCATAAGCTGTGCAGTGCTCTCCATATCTATGAGTATCAGCTCAGGACTCTCTCCATCACCATTCTCGCAGACAGAATATACATCCTCCACAGGGAAAGACCTTACCTGCCTGCCGCTACGGCGCAGATATGAAGTTATGCTGTTCTTAACGCATGCGGACACGTAGGTCGCAAAGCTTGATCTGTCACTGTCATAGCTACGGACCGCACGCAGAAGCCCCAAAAGCGCCTCCTGCATAAGATCCTCACGCTCAGACTCATCCACACCCAAGGACGATATGTAACTGTACAACAAGCCGTGATAGCGGCTCGCCAACGCACCGAAAGCGTCACTGTCACCCTCCTTAGCGGAGGCGACAAGTACACTCTCCTCAAAGATACTGTCCTTGTTCATCAATGTGACCAACCATTTTCTTGCCCGTTTTGCACGAAAAGCCGCACAAAACAAACACTTAAGTATAAAAACTAAATCTTAACCTTACTTGCCATTATAGCACTTTTAGACAAATTGTCAATAGATTTTTTAAAAATCGTTGTTGTAATATTATACTAATTTTTTAAGTAATTTTCGGTTATTATTTCCATATTTTCGAGTTTTAGCAAAGCATCCTTCGCTAAAGCAAGCTGACAGCGGCCTCTGTCAAGGTTGTGGGTTGGGTATGCTATCTTGAAATAAACGTCGCCCTGAAGATAATCCGTAAGAAAACGGACAGCGTTCTCCAACGTCATCAGGATAACGCCCCAAGGCATATTTCTTATCTCAATATCAGAGAGCTTGCCCAGCATAGGCGGGATGAAGCCCTCAGCCAACGCACTGTATCGCTCAAGGTCAAGGGAGACCTTTGAAAGGTCCGTTTCATCCTCGGCAGCGGTGTTTGCCGCATATCGGACTGCGTCACCAAAATCGTGCATGGCGAAGCCGGGCATTACCGTGTCAAGATCGATCACGGCAAGAGGTGCACCAGTGCTTACGTCTATCATTATGTTGTTGCCCTTGGTATCGTTATGGGTGACACGGAGCGGTATCTCACCCCTCCTGTACATTTCAGCAAATCTGTCAGCATAGCAGAATACGCTTTCTATATACTCAGCCTCAGCCTTTATATCTGCCGCTCTGCCCACCGCATCCTCGGCATACGCCTTAAAGAAATCCTCAAAACGCTTCTTTGTATCGTGGAAACGTGGGATAGTCTCATAAAGGTCGCCGCAGGGGAAGTCGGATAGCATAGCAAGGAAGGTGCCGAAGCCACGACCGATAGCAACCAACAGCTCGCAGTTGAACTCGTCATAAGTAGTGGCGTCATAGACAAAGGAAAGCACACGCCAACAGTCGCCGTTTTCAGCAAAATACAAGCCCTCACCGTCATGGTCATAGAGCTTTAACACCATACGCTTGGCATCGGGAACGCCGAGTGCGTCCAGCTTGCGGCGCATATGAGCGGTTACTTCTCTTACGTTTTTGACTATAAGCTCAGGGTTTTTGAAAACGAATACATTGACCTTTTGGAAAAGGTAGGACTTTTCTTTACCGTCAACATCAAGGTCCACCCTGAAGGTGTCATTTATATGTCCCCTCTTCAAACGGGTAACGCTCTTCAGTCTTCCATTTAGCTGGTAGATATCACATATCTGCTGAAATATCTTATCCATTACCTTACCGCCTGTTCTTTTATTGCACATCCGTGCTTTATCATTATATGCGGCGATAAATTATTTGCTAAGTTTTAATATATCGCCCTTAAAGCTCTTTAATTTATATGTATTCTTATAGCGCTTGCCCGAAAGCAGTGATACCCATACACCGTCGAGCCTGACTGTTTCGTCAGCGTCGCCCACGTTGGCAAGCACTGCCAGCTTATCGGCGCCGCTATACCTCTCGAAAGCGAAAACGCCGCCTTTTGCCTTCAGTATCCTGAAGCCCTCTGCCGCAAGCAAAGGCTCCTTCGCCCTGAGTGTACCGAGCTTTTTGTACCAATCGCAAAGCTCTGTATCCACATTGTGCCACGGGAAGGGGCGGCGATTAAAGGGGTCTTTATAACCCTCCATACCTACCTCATCACCGTAATAAACGCAGGGGATACCCGGGAGAGTCATCTGAAGCATAGACGCCATCTTCAGACGCTTCTTTGCCAAGCGGCGTTGGGATGCTGTCATACGCTTTGTTGCCTTGACTGCGTTACTGCAGTCCTCTGCCCTGTCGCCGCCGAGCACGGTTAAGATACGCTCGGTATCGTGGGTACCGATTATGTTCATCATATACGCCATCTTGTGGGGCGGATAGTGACGGTAAAGGGCCCACACGGTATGGCCGAGCGCCTCAGCGTTTCTATATAGTGCGTACTCAATAAGCCCGTTCCTTAAAGGATAGTTCATAACGGCGTCAAGCTGAGCGCCCTGAAAATAACGCTTGCGCTCACCGTAGGCAACCTTGTCGGAAGCATCCTCCCACACCTCGCCTACCATATACGCATCGCTCTTGCGCTTTTTGACTGCGGCGGAAAGCCCCTCGGTAAAGTCACCCTCCAGCTCGTCTACAACGTCAAGGCGGAAGCCCGAAGCACCCATACCCATATATTTATCCACCACACCGCCCTTACCGTATATAAGCTTACGGAAGGACTTTGTCCTGTTGACCTTGGGAAGATTGCCTATACCCCACCAAGCCTCATATTTATCGGGATAGTCAATAAAGCTGAACCAATCGTAGTACGGACTTTTCTTGCCGTAAAAGGCACCCTTGCCGCCGTATTTACCAAAGTGGTCGAAATAAAGGCTATCGTCCCCCACGTGGTTGAATACACCGTCAAGGATGACACCTATGCCCTGCTCTGCGGCACGGTCGATAAGGTACTTTAATGCCTCATCGCCGCCGAACATTTCGTCTACCTGCATATAGTCGCCCGTATCGTATTTATGGTTTGAATATGCCTTGAATACGGGGCTTAAGTAGATACAGCTTACGCCCAGTTCTTTTAAGTACTCAAGCTTTTCGGCAACACCCCAAAGGGTACCGCCGAAAAAGGTATTGTTGCGTAAGAAGGCGCCGGGGTATTCGGGAAACTCGGGAACACCGTTTTCCCAATCGGTGTAAAGCACCGCATCCTCCCTCAGGGGAACTTCCTTGCAGCCCTTATAAAAGCGGTCCACAAAAATGTGGTAAATGATGCCGCCCGAAAGCCAGCGTGGTGCCTCATACTCTTCGTCATAGACGAGAACACGGTCTGCAAACACCTTATCACGGCATTTCCAACCATCCTCGGTGACATACCATATACCCGACGGAGTATGAAGCTGGTAGCCGTAAAAGTACAGCCCTCGGTCAGGGGTATAGGAAACGTCAAAGCTATAAACGTCATAGCCGTCCTCAAGGTCTGTCCAGACGCCCTCAGTATAGGACTCAGCCTCACCGTCGGCAGCAAAAAACAGATATACATTAAGCGCACCGAGGGCACGCCTCACCCTCAGCTCGAAGGTAAGGCGTGCGCCCTTGGAAACCGTGCACATTTTAGTTACTGTCCCGTCGACGGAAAGCAGAGAGCGCACACAGGGGCTCGCTTGCATCTCCGAATACGGGTTTAATACTCTGAAAGACACAGAAAAATACCTCTTTACGGTGTTTTAATGTTTATTAGTCAAGCTGCTTCTTCAAATACCAGATATCTCTTGCATAGTCCTCTATGCTTCTGTCAGCGGCGAACTTGCCTGCCTTTGCGATATTGATAAGGGACTTCTTATTCCAAGCCTCTTTATCGCCGTATGCCTTCACGAGAGCCTCGTGCGCATCCTGATAGAAGTCGAAATCTGCAAGACACATATAGGGGTCTGCAATACCGTAGGAGTAAAGCAGATAGTTTGCGATATCAGAGAAGGATCTGCCGTTGAAGCCTGTCTGCAGATAGTCAACAGCCTTCTTGAGAGATTCGTTACGGTTGTAGTAGTAGGAGGAAGCATAGCCCTTCTTCCACAGCTCGTCAACCTCTTCTGCGGTATGACCGAAGATGAAGATGTTGTCCCTGCCTACCTCCTCGCACATCTCAACGTTTGCGCCGTCAAGAGTACCGATGGTAACTGCACCGTTTATCATAAACTTCATATTGCCCGTACCGCTTGCCTCTTTACCCGCAAGAGAGATCTGCTCACTTACATCTGCGGTGGGGATAAGCTTTTCAGCAAGGCTTACGTTATAGTTTTCAAGGAAGAGAACATTGAGCTTTTCCTTTATCTTAGGATTCTTTGCGATATCTGCACTGATGTAGCAGATAAGGCGGATGATATCCTTAGCCATATAGTAGCCGGGAGCTGCCTTGCCGCCAAACATATAGGTAACAGGCTTGATATCCAGGTCAGGGTTATCCTTAAGTGCGCAGTAAACGCTGATGATATGGATAGCGTTAAGGAGCTGACGCTTATACTCGTGGATACGCTTTACCTGTACGTCATAGATAGAATCAGGGTCAATGGAAACGCCTGCTGTGCGCTTCATATAGTTGGAGAAGTCAACCTTGTTTGCGTGCTTGATATCAGCAAGAGCGTTAAGCACGGACTTGTCGTCCTGATACTTCAGGAAAGAAGCAAGCTGAGAAGCGTCGGTGCGGTAGCCGCTGCCGATGGTCTCGTCAAGAAGGGAGGCAAGACGGGGGTTGGAGTAGCAAAGCCATCTTCTGTGAGCGATACCGTTGGTTACGTTTAGGAACCTGTCGGGATACATGTCGTTGAAGTCCCTGAAGGTGTTGTTCTTGAGTATGTCGGAATGGAGGGCGGAAACACCGTTTATCTTGTGAGAGCCGACAACAGAGAGGTTAGCCATTCTTATCTGACCGTGGTTGATAATGGACATTCTGCCAACCTTATCCCAGTTGCCGGGGAAACGGTCCCAAGCCTCAGCACAGAAGCGCTCGTTTATCTCACGGATGATCATATAGAGTCTGGGCAGCTTAAGACGGAAGAGGCCCTCGTTCCAGCACTCAAGCGCCTCGGGCATTACGGTATGGTTGGTGTAGGAAACGGTACGAACCACCATATCCCAAGCGTCCTCCCAAGAGTAGTTGTGCATATCCATAAGTATACGCATAAGCTCGGGGATACAGAGGGCGGGATGGGTATCGTTGATGTGGATAGCGACCTTCTCGGGCAGGGTGTTCAAGTTCTTGAACACGGAGATGTGATCCTGAATTATGTTCTGGAGAGAAGCGCTTACGAGGAAGTACTGCTGACTGAGACGAAGCAGCTTACCCTCGGGATGGTTATCGTTGGGGTAAAGCACCTTGGAGATGGTCTGAGCCATGGTGTTCTCCTCAACAGCCTTTATATACTGACCCTGAGAGAATAGCTCCATATTAAAGTTACGGATATCCTGTGCCTTCCAGAGCCTGAGGGTGGTGATAGCCTTACTGTCTGCGCCTGAAACAAGCATATCGTAAGGAATAGCCTCAACCTCCTCATAATTCTCGTGGATTATCTCACAGCGTCCGTTATCCCACTTTTCGGAAATAGTGCCACCGAAACGGACAACGCAAGACTTATCCTGACGGGGTACGAGCCATGCGTCGCCGCCGGGAAGCCAGATATCGGGGAGCTCTATCTGCTCACCCTCTGCCAGCTTCTGCTTGAACAGACCGTATTCGTAAAGTATAGAATAGCCTCTTGCGGGATAGGAAAGGGTGGAAAGAGAGTCCATAAAGCAGGCGGCAAGTCTGCCGAGACCGCCGTTACCCAAGCCGGGGTCAGACTCCATCTCATATATCTCGTCAAGGTCAAAGCCGTGCTCCTTAAGAACCTCACGGTAGGTATCCTCTATACCAAGGTTGTTAAGGTTGGTGCGCAAGGATGTACCCATAAGGAACTCCATACACATATAATAAACCTTTTTCATACCCTTGGCTCTGGTGTCGGCATTGAACTGCTTACGCTTCTGCGCAAGAATATCTCTCACGGTGAGTACGGTTGCCTTATACATCTGGGTGGAATCTGCTTCCTCTATCGGCACACTGAAAAACCTTGAGAGCTTATTCTGTATTGCCTCTTCTACTTGATTACGCTTAACGGTCATATTAGTTTCTCCTTAAAATTCTGTGTTTTTGCTTTGTATTAAGCTAAGAACTCCTCGTACATCTTTATGTACTCGGTAGCTGATTTATCCCATGAAAAGTCTACGTTCATTACCTTTTGAACAAGAGACTTCCATTCATCCTTGTTGCTGTACATCGCAACGGCACGCTTTACTGCGCCCAATAGATCTTCTGCAGAGTAGTTGGCAAAGGTGAAGCCGTTGCCGCCCTCAGGCCAGCCTATATCCTTGATAGAGTCATAAAGACCGCCCGTTTCCCTTACTATCGGAACGGTGCCGTAGCGGGAGGCTATCATCTGCGCAAGTCCGCAAGGCTCACTCTTGGAGGGCATAAGGAACAGGTCTGCGCCTGCATATATCTTTTTGGACATATCCTTGTTGTACATAAGCAGGGTGCTTACCTTGCCCTTGTTGCCGTCTGCCAGATGCCAGAAAAAGTTCTCGTAGGTGTAGTCACCCTGACCGAGCACAACTATCTGAACATCCTCCTTGACGAGCTCATCAGCGGCGAGCATAACTATATCTATGCCCTTGTGACCCGTAAGACGGGATATTATTGCGATAACGGGAACGTCATCCCTCTCCTCAAGCCCTACAAGCTTCTGAAGCTCACGCTTACCAACGGCCTTACCGCTCAGATCCTCAGAGGAATAGTTTGCGTACACCTCAGTATCGGTCACGGGGTTGTAGTAGCCGATGTCGATGCCGTTCAGTATACCACGCAGCTTACCCCTGTTCTGCTCAAGCACGTGATGGAGCCCGCAGGAAAAGCGGGGCGAAAGTATCTCAAGCGCATAGGTGGGGCTTACGGTAGTAACGATGTCAGCGCAGACTATAGCACCCTTCATCAGGTTAAGTGCGCCGTTATAGTCTACTATCTCCCTGTCGCTGTTATCAAGGTCGAACACGTCACCCAATATCTCGTGACCGTATACACCCTGATATGCGATGTTGTGGATAGTAAATACCGTCTTTATATTCTTGTACTTCTCGTCCCACGCATAGCGGCGCTTAAGGTAGATAACGGAAAGTGCGCTTTGCCAATCGTGAGCGTGGAGCACATCGGGGAAGAAGTCTATTATGGGAAGAGTCTCCATAACGGCACGGCAGAAAAAAGCGTATCTTTCGCCATCGTCATAGCTGCCGTAAAGGGTGGGACGCTTGAAATAGTACTCGTTATCAAGGAAATAGTATATAACGCCGTCCTTCTCAAGCTTATAGATGCCAAGATACTGGCGACGCCATGAAAGGCTTATATAGGTCTCACATATCTTTGTGAGCATAGACCTGTGCTCATCTTTCATGCTGCCGTAAAGAGGCATAATAACACGAACATCCAATGCGCCGCCCGACGCATTGTTCAGAGCCGCAGGAAGGGAGCCTATAACATCACCCAAGCCGCCCGAGGAGGCAAAGGGCACCGCCTCGGAAGCAACGAAAAGTATTTTTTGCTTTCTCATTATATAAAAGCCTCCTTAACCAGTTCTACACAACAGTGAGCTTGTCGATAAAGAAGGGTCTTGTCTCATGACCCGAAAGCACTCTGCCGTCACGGATAACAACATCCTTATCGGTTATTACGCAGTTAAGGCTTACATTCTCGCCTATGAGGGTATCCTGCATAAGTATAGAATTCTTGATGACGGTGTTTTTGCCAACCTTAACACCACGGAACAGTATGGAGTTTTCAACGGTACCGTATATCTCGCAGCCGTCTGCAATAAGAGAGTTCTTAACGTTACAGCCCTCCTCGTAAATGGTGGGGCTGGAGTTGCGTATCTTAGTATATACGGGACGGTTCTTTACGTTGAAAAGACTGTCTCTTGCAGAGGAGCTGAGCAGGTCCATATTGCACATATAGTAATCCGTGAGCGAGTTTATGCCTGCAAAATAGCTGTCATAACGGTACACACGGAAATCGCAGGTGTCAAGGTTCTTGGCAATAACGTCCTTGGTGAAGCTGGAATAGCCGTGTGCCGAGGCATCCATCAGCAGGTTCATAAGGTACTGACGGCGCATTACCATTATGTTAAGGTTTATATCTCTGTAGCCTGTAACTATACCGTTAGCGTCGGAAACGTCGATTATCCTGCCGTCACCGTCGGACTCGACGATCTCAACGTTCTTCACATCATGGGTCAGATACATACGTTTTACAGCCACTGTTATATCGGAGCCGTTTTGTATGTGAGCGTTTATCATCTCGCTCAGGTCCATATTGCAGATAACGTCACAGTCGGAGAGGATCACATACTCCTCCTTGCAGGAGGAAATAAACTCGACCATACTCTTGAGCGCCTCAAGACGGGTGTTTACAAGAGAGTTCTGACTGTTTGCAAAGGCTGTGATGAAGGGAGGCAATATCTTGATACCGCCCGAGCGCCTTGCAAGGTCCCAATCCTTACCTGTACCGATGTGGTCCATAAGAGACTGGTAGTTATAGTGGGTAACGACGCCCACGTGGGTTATACCCGAATTTACAAGGTTGGAAAGAGTAAAGTCTATAAGCCTGTATCTGCACCCGAAGGGTACGCTTGCCATAGTCCTTCTTCTCGTAAGCTCGCTTACGTTTTTATCATGAATATTAGAAAAGATTATACCTACTACTGTTGCCATAGCTTACACCTCCTCCGTACTGCCTTCAAGCTCCGCAAGGAACGCCTCGTCTGCCTTTACGCCGCCGGGAATAACGGTACCTGCCTTTATGTCAAGTCCGAAGCCGATAAGAGATATGCCCTTGCCCAACTCCATAGGCTCGCCTACCTTGGCGTTGACACCTACAACGGTATCGCTGTCCATAATGCAGTAGTTGACCTCTGCATTCTCGGAAATAACACAATCACGCATAATTACGCTATCCTTTACCACGGCGCCCTTGGCTACTTTTACGCCGCTGGAGAGAACGCTGTTTATAACCGTGCCGTATATCTCGCAGCCGCCCGTAACAAGGCTGTTTTCAACGGTTGCGCCGTTGCCGAGGAAGTGGGGAGGATTGGAGGAATGGCGGGCGAAGATGCGCCAGCTGCTGTTATTAAGGTTGAGAGCGGGTCTGTCGCCAAGAAGGTCCATATTTGCCTCCCAGAGGGAGTCGATGGTACCAACGTCCTTCCAATAGCCCGTAAAGGGATAAGCATACAGCTTCTCGCCTGCGCCGAGCATAGCGGGAATTATATTCTTACCGAAATCCTTTTCACTGTTCTCGTCTGCCTCGTCGGCGATAAGGTACTTATAAAGCTCCTTCTTGGAGAACACGTATACGCCCATGGATGCCTTAGTGCTCTTAGGCTGCTTAGGCTTTTCCTCAAACTCGTATACTCGGTTATCCTCATAGGTATTCATTATACCGAAGCGGCTTGCCTCGGAAAGAGGCACATCTATTACGGCGATAGTGCAAGCGGCACCCATACGCTTATGGTAATCCACCATTGCACTGTAGTCCATCTTATATATATGGTCGCCCGAAAGAACTACCACATAGTCGGGATCGTACTTATCAAGGAAGTGCAGATTCTGATATATCGCATTTGCGGTGCCCTTATACCAATCGGCACGCTTCTGTCCCTGATAAGGAGGAAGCACCATAACGCCGCCGAAGGTCCTGTCAAGATCCCAAGGCTGACCGTTGCCGATATACTCGTTAAGCGCCAAAGGCTGATACTGAGTGAGGACGCCTACCGTGTCGATACCTGAGTTGATACAATTGGAAAGGGTAAAGTCGATTATCCTGTACTTACTGCCGAAGGATACCGCAGGCTTGGCTACTCTCTGCGTAAGCAGATAAAGTCTGCTGCCCTGACCGCCTGCAAGCAGCATTGCCACACATTCTTTCTTTTTGATCATGTCATTCATTCCCTTCAAATTTCTTTATTGCAGTAAAGCCCGAAGGCGGAACCTTTATCTTGATGTAGTCACCCCAACCGTCATCGCAGGAGGACATAAGACCGTTGTTTACACAGCCGCCACCACCGTAATCGTTGCTGTCGCTGTTCAGTATTTCCTTATACACGCCCTTTTCGGTTACAAGGATGTTGTACTCCCTCTCCACGGGGGCGAAGTTAAGCACCACCGTGACGCAGTCGCCATTCTTGGCAAAACGGCGGTAAAGCAGAGTGTTATCGTTTGCCCTGTCAGCATCAAGCCACTCAAAGCCTGCGCTGTCACCATCCTGCTCCCAAAGCGCCCTCTCCTCAAGGTAAAAGGCGTTAAGGTCGGAGACGTAGCGCTGGAAGCGTGCGTGCATATCGTAGTCAAGCATAAACCATTCGAGGCTGTTGGCAAAATCCCACTCTCTGAACTGTGCAAATTCGCAGCCCATAAAGAGAAGCTTTTTGCCCGGATGGGTCATCATATAACCCAAATAGGTCCTTGCAGTGGCAAATTTGTTGTGGTAATTACCCGTGCATTTATCCACCAAGGACTTTTTGCCGTGCACCACCTCGTCGTGAGAAATGGGAAGCACGTAGCGCTCCTTATAAGCGTACATCATCGAAAAGTTCATCTTGGTGTGCAGATCCTTGCGGTACACGGGGTCAGCCTCTATATATTTCAGGGTATCGTTCATCCACCCCATATTCCATTTCATGCTGAAGCCGAGGCCGTCACCGTGGGTTATGCCATTATATGAGGTAGCCTCCTCCGCTATCATAAGCACGTCGGGATATCTCCCCTTCATCTCCCCGTTAAGCTTCTTAAAAAACGCAATGGTCTGGATGTTCACGTTGCTGCCGTCGGGGTTAGGCAACCACTCACCCGCCTTCCTGCCGTAGTCAAGATACAACATAGAGGACACAGCGTCCACCCTCAAGCCATCTATATGATACTTCTCTGCCCAATACATCGCATTGGATATGAGGAAGCAGCTTACCTCGTTACGTGCCACGTCAAAGCAACGGGTGCCCCACTCCTTATGCTCCTGCCTGTCCCACCCCTGATACTCGTACAGGGGACCGCCGTCAAACTCGTAAAGCCCGTGGGCGTCCTTGGGGAAGTGGGCAGGTACCCAGTCCATTATCACACCCAGACCTGCCGAATGAAGCTTGTTGACAAAATACATAAAATCGTGAGGTGTGCCGAAGCGGGAGGTTGGTGCATAGTAGCCGCAGACCTGATACCCCCATGAGCCGTCATAAGGATGCTCCGCAACCGGCATAAGCTCAACGTGGGTATATCCCATACGCTTAGCATAGGCAGAAAGCCTGTCGGCTATCTCACGGTAATTGAGATACTCGCCGTTCTCGTCCCTTTGCCATGAGCCAAGGTGCACCTCGTATATATTCATAGGCACCGACGGAGTTTCGTTTCTTGCAAGGCAGGAGAAATGCTTACTGCGATACGCCATATAGCCTTCATCCGTCCACTCAAAACCTTCTATATCATAGATACGCGAGGCGGTGTTTGCCAAGGTCTCCGAATAAAAGGCGTAGGGGTCTGCCTTATAACGGCAGGTGCCGCAACGGTCTATGATATACTTGTACCTTGCACCGTCGCAAAGGTCAGGGTGGCTGTATGTAAGCTCCCACACACCGCCTATATCCTTCATTGGCAGGTCGGCTTTCCAATCATTGAAGTCGCCTGACAGATAAACCATATCTGCATTGGGTGCCCATACCCTGAAGGTATAGCTGCCGTCTTCATTAGGATGCGCACCAAGATACTCGTAGGCGTAGTAGTTCGTGCCCTGCTTGAACAGGTATAATGCCAGATTGTCAGCCATACTCAATCCCTCCGTTTTCATCTATGAGGATATCTTGCCAAAAACGTAATTACCGTATTTTTGTTCGTATGCTATTATAACACCGTCCTGACAGTCGCTGAGGCTGTCATAGACCATTGGGATCACCGTGTTACCGTCAAGGTCGATCATACCCCACTTGCCGTCTGCACCGCAGACAGCCGCAAGCCCTTCATAAAAGGGGCGCCCATTAACATAATCGGGATCTGTTATCCAGCGAAGGCCGCTGCTCATATATCCGTACACAGCGCTATCCTCGCCGTTTGTATCGGCATAACTCTGACGAAGGAGCAGCACGCCGTCGGTATAGGAAACCACGGAAAAGCCACTCGGTAACGGAACAGCCTTGCCGTTTCTGTCTATAACTATGCTCTCGCCCGAGGAGCTGTAAACACGAAGAAGCCCGTTCTTGTAGAAGAAGCAGCCCTCCGCCTCGGTACCGCTGCCCTTGGGTGCGTAGTACGGTGTGCCGTCCTTTGGGGTGACAAGCTCACCTATGATATTATACACGAAAAGCCTGCCATCACCGTCCACGGCAACTATACGGTCCTCTGACACGCCGTATACATCGGCATATATGGGAGGGACTATCTCTCCACCGTCAGCACCGACCATACCGTAAAGACCGTTTACGCCGTAGACCCTGTAGCCACTGTCAGCCCCCGATGCATAGGAAGGGTAATAGCCGACGCCTTTATCGAAGTTCACCGCATCGTAGCTTGTGGTATGGAGACCGCCGTTTTCGTAATAATAATAGACGCCGTCCTTATAAAACAGCACTCTCCCCTCTCCGTCACGGATGTTCTGCATAACCGCACCGTCAAGGGAAGCTCCTATCTCGGCAAGACCGTCACATGGAGCGTGCACGGAAAGCGTATTGCCCGCCGCATCAGTACGCAGAACGTAGCCCATTCTGAGAGAAAGCCCGCCATCACCTATCACACCCAGCGGCTTCAAAGAAAACCTTGATATGAAGGTACTGCCCATTTGATAAACGCCCTTGTAAAGTCCGCCGTCAGTCACACCAAGGGACGACGCAAAGCTGTCGGCGGTAATGACCGTCGCCTCCTCGGAGGAGTCATTATCTACATCCTCCCCCTCATCAGGAACGGCACCCTCCTCCTGCCTGAGATACATATAGTCCTCGTCCATAAAGGGGAGAGCACCTTTATCAAAAGCCATAACGTAGACCACCGATATCACTACGGCGACTATGGCGAATAAATATTGATATAATCCGATAAGCAAGCTTTTTTTCATACCGAATTCTTTCTTTTCCACCTTTGCATTATTACTCAAATCACAGTATACACTATTTTGCCCGCTTTTGCAAGATGATTTTATATTTTCTTCCACAATATATAGAGGAATTTCGGGCAGTTATTCCGTTATGGTTAATTTTGTACAAAAAATTTAAAAAATTTCAAAAAAGCTATTTACAAGTCGGAAAAATTGTGATACTATCTATGGAGATGCGGAAACAGGTTCGCATCAAGGAAATACGGTTGGCTCGGTTTACAGGTTTTAGGGCGCCATTTGGGCGGCGTTTCGCTTCACCGGACCTTTTGCCAAGCCTTCCCGAATAAATTTTTTATTTTTTATGGAGGTGTACCATGATATCCAAGGAAACCAAGCAGGCAATTATTAAGGAATACGCAGTTCACGAGGGCGACACAGGTTCTCCCGAGGTTCAGATCGCTGTTCTCACCAACAGAATCCAGTCCCTCACCGAGCACCTTAAGGCTAACCCCCATGACCATCATTCCAGAAGAGGTCTTCAGCAGATGGTTGGTAAGAGAAAGAAGTTCCTCAACTACCTCATCAAGAACGACATCGAGCGCTATCGTTCCATTATCGAGAGACTTGGCCTGAGAAAGTAAGAGAGAAGAATAAAGTATGTTTGAGAATTACAGAGTATTTGAGACCACCCTTGCCGGCAGACCCTTTGTGGTTGAGACCGGTAAGATGGCACAGCTTGCCAACGGCTCTTGCCTCATACGCTACGGCGAAACGGCAATACTCGCTACGGCTACCGCTTCCAAGGCGCCCCGTGACGGTATAGATTTTCTGCCTCTTTCCGTAGATTTTGAGGAAAGGCTTTATTCTGTTGGCAGAATCCCCGGTAGCTGGAACAGACGTGAAGGCAGACCCGGGCAGAGCGCTATCCTCACCAGCCGTGTTATCGACAGACCTATACGTCCTCTTTTCCCCAAGGATCTGAGAAACGACGTTAACCTTAACCTTATGGTTATGTCTGTTGACCCCGACTGCTCTCCCGAGATCGCAGGTATGATAGGTGCGTCCATCGCCCTTTCTATCTCCGACATTCCGTGGAACGGCCCTATTGCAGGCGTTTCTATCGGTCTTGTTGACGGCAAGCTTGTGGTAAACCCCACTGCCGAGCAGAAGGAGAACAACGAGCTTGAGCTTACCGTTGCCGCTTCCAGACAGAAGGTGGTAATGATAGAGGCAGGCGCTAAAGAGGTTGATGACGATACGGTTTACGAGGGCATTATGCTTGCTCACGAGACCATCAAGCCTCTTATTGATTTTATTGACAGCATCGTTGCCGAGATCGGCAAGGAAAAGTTTGCATACCCCTCTTGTGAGGTTGACCACGACCTGTTTGACAGGATCGAGGCTATGGTAGCCGAGGACGTTAAGGCTGCTCTCGACACCGATGACAAGAGTGTACGTGATGCAAGGTTGCAGCCTATTTACGAGCGTGTTTATGAAGAGCTTGCAGAGGATTATCCCGACAGCAAGGTTATGATAGACGAGTGCATGTACAAGCTGCAGAAGAAGATAGTACGCCACTGGCTCCTTACCGAGCAGAAGCGTGTTGACGGCAGACGTATGGACGAGATTCGTCCTCTCGCCGCTGAGGTAAGTCTTCTTCCCCGCACCCACGGCTCCGGTATGTTCACCAGAGGTCAGACTCAGGTCTGCTCTATTGCAACTCTCGCTCCCATCAGAGAGCAGCAGTTGCTTGACGGCATAGACCCCGAGGACACCAAGCGTTATATGCACCACTACAATATGCCCGGCTTCTCTGTTGGCGAGGCTAAGTCCTCCAGAAGCCCCGGCAGACGTGAGATCGGTCACGGCGCACTGGCTGAGCGTTCTCTTGAGCCCGTTCTCCCCTCCAAGGAGGAGTTCCCTTACGCTATCCGTGTAGTATCCGAGGTAATCAGCTCCAACGGTTCCACCTCTCAGGCTTCCGTTTGCGGCTCTACTCTCGCACTTATGGACGCAGGCGTTCCCATCTCCGCACCTGTTGCAGGTATCTCCTGCGGTCTTATTACCGAGGGTGAGAGATGGATGACTATGATAGATATCCAGGGTCTTGAGGACTTCTTTGGCGATATGGACTTTAAGGTTGCAGGCACAAAGAAGGGCATTACCTCTATTCAGATGGACCTGAAGATCGACGGTCTTACCCCTGAGATAATCCGTTCCGCTCTGGACACCACCCGCAAGGGCAGATTCTATATCATTGACGATATAATCCTCCCCTGCATCGGCGCACCCAGAGAAGACGTTTCCAAGTACGCACCCAAGATGATATCCACCAAGATACCCGTGGACAAGATCCGTGAGGTTATCGGTACCGGCGGCAAGGTCATCCAGAAGATCTGTGCTGATACAGGCGCTAAGATCGACATCGAGGATGACGGCTCCGTATTCATTGCGGCTGTTGACAAGGAAGCAGGCTACAAGGCACTTGAGATCGTTAACGCTATCGCATTTGACCCCGAGATCGGCACCGTATTCACCGGTAAGGTTACCAGAATCCTTACTTTCGGCGCATTCGTTGAGTTTGCACCCGGTAAGGAGGGTCTCGTTCACATTTCCAAGCTTGACAAGAAGCGTGTCGGCAAGGTAGAGGACGTTGTTACCGTTGGTGATGAGATCAAGGTCAAGGTTATTGAGATAGACGATCAGGGCAGAATAAACCTCTCCCGCAAGGATGCTCTTGACGACTGATTTTTACGCTGTATAACAAATTAAGGAGTTGCGATTTTGCAGCTCCTTTTTGTATCTCCCCTCTTCTTGACAGGCTTTGCTTTTATGTGTTACAATGCTTTTCAGGAAGGCGGTGTTTTACTTAATATGAAAAAGCTTATAGTGATAGACGGTCAGGGCGGAAGGCTCGGAAAACGGATAATAGAGCGTGTGCTTGATATACTGCCCGAGGCTGAGATCATCGCAGTAGGTACAAACAGCACTGCCACGGCGGAGATGCTGAAGGGCGGCGCTAAGAAGGGGGCGTCGGGAGAAAACGCTATAATCGTTGCCTGCCGAAGCGCAGATATAATTGCAGGCCCCGTAGGCATAATTGCCGCCGATGCCCTGATGGGAGAAATGACACCTGCAGCCGCAGGCGCCGTGGGTGCCTCTGCCGCCCACAAGGTACTGCTGCCTGTAAGCAAATGCGGGATAACCGTTGCAGGGGTCGGGGAGATGAATTTGTCTGCCCTTATAAATGACGCCGCAGATATTATCGCAGGACTTCTCGGTAAGGCGTGATTTATAACTTGACAAAAGGTCTGATATATGGTATATTTTTCTGGGTGGCATGAAGCCCCACGGTAAGTCCCGAAGGACGAGATCTTATTTGCTCAACCTGCCGCACCTTCAAGATGCGGTGCTTCTCTGCAGAGAAGCGTAGATTTTGATATTTTGGGAGATACTGTATGAACAAGAACCTTAAAAAGCTGACTTATTCCGCCGTACTGCTTGCGTTGGCATTTTTGCTTCCCTTTATTACCGCAAACAATATGGAGCTTGGCAACGCCTTTTGCCTGATGCACATACCCGTGCTTCTGTGCGGCCTTATTTGCGGCCCCGTATGGGGTACCGCTATGGGTGCGGTTGCACCTCTTTTGAGGAGTGCCGTAATCGGCGCACCTCCCTTCCCCACCGTTGCTTTACCTATGGCCTTTGAGCTTGGTGCTTATGCCCTTGCGGCAGGTCTTATGTATAAGCTATTGCCGAAAAGGATGCCCTACGTTTATCTGAGTCTGTGTGCCGCTATGGTTTTCGGGCGGATAGTGCACGGCACGGTCAAGTTTTTGCTGTATGGCTTCAAGGGCGGCTTTTCGGGATACATTACCGGCACGGTGCTTGTTTCGTGGCCGGGCGTGCTGGTACAGCTTTTGCTGATACCGCTGATATTCATTGCACTTAAACGGGCAAAGCTTTTGCCTGAAAACAATAAAATTTAAAAAAGGATGTATTTACCATGAAGCTTAAGATCTTACTTGCTCTGCTTATGACCCTCGTTACCCTGTTTTCAGCTTGCGGCGGCGAGACCGCCGACTCCTCTGTTGCCGACAGCAGCGAGGAAGCTGTTTCCTCCGAGGAAAGCAGTGAAGAGGTTTTGGAATTCGTTCCCTTTATCGCAAAGGCTGTGAAGAAGGATGACGGTATCGTTACCGTTACCGTTTCTCTGCCTGCCAACGTAAGCTTTGGCTGTGTTTGCCTCAGCGTATCAAAGAACCTTGAGTACGTTGCAGACAGCATGAAGTCCGATATCGGCGCTACCATTAACCCCGCTTATTCCAAGGACGGCTTGAACGGTCAGTACGCAACCTTCGCTTCTATCGAGAGCTATGACGAGGGTGCTGTAGTATTTACCGCTGACTACAGGATCACAGGCGATAGCGCAGGCGCCGAGGATTTCACCTTCCCCAAATGGGAGCACGGCAATGAGCTTAAGCTCGTTTCCGACCAGAACGCCGGCACCATGACCGTTGATTTCAACTGATCGGCACCAAATAGCTTATATTTTAAGAGCTGTAAAAAACGTGTTTTTTACAGCTCTCTTTTTATTCACTCAAGAAATTTGTTTATTTATTGCGTTCCAAACGGTTTTTACGTCCTCTGCTATTTTTCGAGAGAGAGAACGACCGTAATAACCGCCAGCATTATCACACTGGAGTTCATCCCGGAAAGCAGGCTCAGCACCAGTCCCGCACCGCACATAAAGAGCACAGAGAAGCTGTTAAGCGTGCTTATCGCACTGAACGCCGCATACTCGTCATATCTCATAGAAAGCAGTATCCGTGCCGCCTCGCCCCCGTCCAGCGTTTTAGCTGGCAACAGATTTACCAAGGCGTAGCAAATGCAGGCGGCGAAATAGAGTTTTCCGTAGATGCCGAAAACAGAAAACAGCCCCAAGGGGGCAAGAGCGAGGTTTGCGGCTATACCGCCCACGGATATGGCAAGCTCCTTGGGATAGCTTTGCATGCCGCCGTAATACATTCTGCCGCCCCAAAGCTCGATATCAAAACGGTCCACGCTGACGCCGCAAAGAAAAGCGGCAAGTATGTGGCCGCCCTCATGCACTGCCGCCGCAAGAAATATTGCGATAAAAGCAGGCAAGCCGTTAAGCAACACCAGAAAGCTTACGCCCAGAGGGACCAGCAGGTTGAGTCTTATACCTTTTTTAGGAAAGCTTATATACATAGCCGATTACCTTAGCAGATCAAGAAATGCTGTGTTGCGGCTCGGGGTATTGCCAAAGCCGCCGAACACCTGCAATGCCGCAGACCCTGACAGCTCTGCCTCTTTTATGAGATATACACCCGTAAAGACTATTATTGCCGCAAGAATCAGCCACAGAAAAACGTTTTTTACACCCGAATTGAATTTTGGATACATAAATTAATCCTCCTTACCCTAAAAAATATTAAGCGTCCCCTTAAATTATGACATTTTTTATGGGGTGGCGGCGTATATAATTCCCGTGAAGGAGGGAGACGGCGGTAATGGAAGAGACCGTAATCTACGGCGACGTGCTGTTTTTGATAAACCTGCTTACGGACGGGCTGTGTCTCGCCGTAACCGCACTGCTGATGGGAGCGCCCTTTGTGCTGTGGCGCTTTGCGTTGGGCTGTGTATTGGGAGGGCTGTACTCCTTGGCGGCTTTGCCTATAGGTGAGCTCAATGCGGCGTTTGCACCGGTGTTTCATTCGGCGGCGGCATTGATAATTTGCTTTACCGCCCTACCCTCCCACGGGATAAAGAGCGTGCTTACCAACTCGCTTTGCTTTTTTATAACCTCTGCCCTGCTTGGAGGGGTCCTTTGTGCGGTATTCACCCTATGCGGAGACTATGCGTTTTATAACGGCGCTTTGTACACAGAGCTGTCGGCGGCCGGGCTTATAGGCAGTGCGGTAGTGACTGCCGCTGTGCTGTGCTTTTGCATCTTAAGGCACAAGGGTAGAAGCAGTGGGAGGCACGGCAGTCTGCGGATATATTTCAGAGGTAAGCGCTGTACGCTGTTTTGCTTAGCAGATAGCGGAAACCTTGCCTGCTGTCCTTTTACGGGACTACCCGTGGTGATAGCCAAGGCCTCAAGGCTGTATGACCTGTTTGAGCCTGAGGAGCTGAGGGCATACAAGGACACGCCCGTTGCCTCCGACATCCGTCCTTTGCCGCTGAGCGGCATCGGTGGCGAAAGGCTTTTTCCCTCATTTACGGCAGAAAAGGCAGAGGCAAAGCTGATGGGAGACAGAGGCTACCGTGAGGTGCGGCTGTGCGTTGCCGTTGATTTTGACGGAGACAGCTACGGAGGCTGTGACGCAGTGGCTCCGTGGAACGTGTTTTAAGGGGTGCTGAGAAATATGAATAAAATTATGTCAGCCATAGCAAGGCTATATCTAAAGCTTTTTTCAAAAGGAGCGGCAAGCGCCCATTATATTAACGGCCCCTGTCTGCTGCCGCCGCCGCTGTCACCCGAAGAGGAGGCTCAATACATAGAAAAGGCAGAGTCCGACCCTGCCGCCAGGAACGTGCTTATAGAGCACAATCTGCGGCTGGTGGTGTATATTGCCAAAAAGTTTGAGTGCCCTGCGGTAGGGATAGAGGATTTGATATCCATAGGCACTATCGGTCTTATGAAGGCGGTCAACACCTTTAAATGCGACAAGCAGATAAAGCTTGCCACCTACGCATCACGTTGTATCGAAAACGAGATACTTATGTACATGAGAAAGATAGGCGGAAAAACGGAGCTGTCTCTTGATGAGCCGCTGAACACCGATTGGGATGGCAACGAGCTTTTGCTGTCGGATATACTTGGTACGGAAAACGATTACGTATACAGCGCCATTGAAAACGACGAGGAAAAAAAGATAATAAGGCAAGCGCTGTCAAAGCTTTCCGACCGTGATAGGCTGATAATTGAAAAGCGTTTTGGCTTTGGCAGTGCCGCAGACAAGGAGCTGACGCAAAAGGAGGTTGCTGATCTGCTTGGCATATCACAGTCATATATTTCAAGGCTTGAAAAGAGAATAATCGATAAGCTTAAGGAGGAGCTTTGCAGGCTGGGCATGAAGTAGAAAACAAAAAACTTGACAAGCGAGGTGTTGGGTGATATAATTTTTTCGGTGAATGCTTCGTATAAATCCATACGGAAGGAGGTGTAGGAGGCTATTTTTCGGTTATTTGGCAAAGGCGGCGATGAGGTGAAGCAGACGCCCTCCCCTATCAAAACGGGTAAGGAGGGGCTGCCGTCTGCAGTGGTCTTTGTTGACTACGAGCATTGGTATATATCCCTTAACAACAACTACGGCATACGCCCCAATATAAAGGGCTGGTTTGAGGATCTGCAAAGCAGGGTGAACGTGAAAGAGGTTATGTTTTTTGCAGATTTTTCTCACCGCAATTTAGCTGAGGAGATAGGTCGTATCAGACCATATACCAACAAGATCATTGACACTCGCTCGCCAAACGGCACGCAAAAGGATTTTACCGACTTTATTATACTTGACAACATTTATCAGAAGGCACTGCTGGCAGACGATATAGAGGCATTCATTCTTTTCTCGGGTGACGGACATTTCAGCTCGGTTACGGCGTTTTTGAAGAACATATACGGCAAGGAGGTTGGCGTGTACGCCATTAAGGGCTGTTTCTCAAAACAGCTTATGGAGACCTCTACGTGGACCGTTTCTCTACCCGACGAGGCTGATATTTACGGACTGTATTATCAGAAAATTTTTGAGCACCTGAAAAGCGAGGAAAACAAAAAATCCAAGAACCTGCCGACCTTTCTTAAGGTGGTGGACGCAGTGTCCAAGGACAAAAAGCTTGAACGTAAAAAGGTTGTTGCCGCACTCGACAGGCTTATCGCCGAGGGTGTTATCACGAAGCGCAGTATAGGCGGCAGAGGTGCATCTGCCAAGGACGCTTTGTTTGTAGATTGGGATATGGCGGCTAAACACGGGCATATATAGCGTTTTTTTACGAATTGGTACATATTTTTTTGAAAAACATCTTATTTTTTTGATAAACGCTATTGCTTTTACAGTTTTTTATGGTATAATAATATCAATGATGATAGCATAGTTTAAAGAGTGAGCATTTTTAATGCTCGCTCTTTTCACATTGTTTATTATTTCTTACTTTGAGGTGTGAGATATTTATGGCAAAGAACGTTGCTAAAACCGTTGAGGAGCTTATTAAGTCCACCGTTGAGGGGCTTGGCATCACCCTTTGGAACGTTGAGCTTGAGAAGGAGGGTTCGGGACTGAACCTGCTTGTTACCATAGATAAGGACGAGGGCATAACCATAAACGACTGCTCCGAGGTGACCAGAGCGATAGACCCTATGCTTGACGAGGCTGACCCTATCCCTACCTCCTACTGTCTTGAGGTTTCCAGCGTAGGCGCCGAGAGGGTGCTGAAGCGCTCCGAGCATTATGACTACGCCGTAAGGACGGCACTGCCCGTTACCGTAAAGCTGTTTGCTGCTTACGAGGGCGCTAAGGAGCACGTGCTTGTAATGAAGGGCTGGGACGAGAACGGCTACACCTTTGAGAAGGGCAACGGTGAGGTTCGTTTTGAGAAGAAGGCCGTTGCGAGGCTTTGTATATTCCACGAGATACAGTAAAGTAAATTAAGGCAGTGAGAGCTGCCGTGAAATTATATGCGAGGATAAAATAATGAACAAAGAGTTTTTTGAAGCCCTTGAGCTACTTGAAAAAGAAAAAGGCATATCTGCCGCTTATATGATGGAAAAGGTCGAGGCGGCTTTGGTTTCTGCTTACAAGCGTGACAACGGCGGACAGGACAACGTGCGTGTCAAGCTTGACCCCGTTAAGAAGGAGGTTCGCTTGTACCGCCGTCTTGATATCGTTGAGGAGGTTACCGAGCCCGACACCCAGATCTCTCTGGAGGAGGCGCTTACCAAGTCCAAGAAGTACAAGGTGGGCGACGTTTATGAGATAGAGGTAAAGACAAAGAATTTCGGCAGGATCTCTGCCCAGACCGGCAAGCAGGTCATCATCCAGGGTATCCGTGAAGCGGAGAGAGGTATGATGATAAAGGAATATGACGAAAAGAAGGAGGAGATCGTTTCTGCCATTGTTACCCGTGTTGATCCTACCACCGGCAACGCTACCCTTGAGATAGGCAAAAACGAGATGGTCCTTTACAGAAACGAGCAGATACCTGAGGAAAGCCTGCAGGTGGGCGACCGCATCAAGGTGTTCATCACCGAGATACGCCGTGAGACCAGAGGCCCCTCTATTATCCTCTCCCGAGTTCACCCCGGTCTTGTCACCCGTCTCTTTGAGCTTGAGGTGCCCGAGGTAAAGGACGGCACCGTTGTTATCAACGCCGTTGCAAGAGAGGCAGGCAGCAGAACCAAGATAGCTGTCAGCTCTACCAACCCCGAGGTTGACCCCATCGGCTCCTGCATAGGCCCTAAGGGCACAAGAAAGAACGCTATTTCCGCCGAGCTTGTTGGCGAGAAGATAGATATTATCAAATACAGCGAGGTTCCTGAGGAATTCATTTCCGCATCCCTTGCTCCTGCAACGGTGCTTTCCGTTGTAAAGACTACCGAGAGCGATAACTCCTACAGAGTGCTCGTTAATGACGACCAGCTTTCTCTTGCTATAGGCAGGAAGGGTCAGAATGCGAGACTTGCCGCAAAGCTTACGGGCTGTAAGATAGACATTAAGAGTAGCCGCACCCTTGAAGAGCTTGACGATGAGGAAGACGAGGGCGTAAGCGAGGAGTAGCTTTCTCCGCTCCCCTACCGTGGGAGGGATAATATTTACGGAGTTGATCGATATGGCTGAAAAGGAAAAACACATCCCCTTGCGGAAATGCATCGGCTGCCAGCAGATGCTGCCTAAGAAGGAGCTTGTGCGCATAGTTAAAAACGGGGACGGCATAAGCATTGACCCTACGGGCAAGGCGGACGGGCGTGGCGCATATATATGCCGTGGCGGCGACTGTCTTAAGACGGCGGTCAAATCCAAGCGTCTTGAAAAGGTTTTTCGCTGTCAGATACCCACGGGGATTTATACAGAGCTCGGTGAGCTTTTGTCGAATATGGAGGTGCGATGATATATGGCAACTATTGAAAAGTACAGAATTAACACCTTGGCTAAGGACCTCAATTTAAAGAACAAGGACTTAATACAGCTTCTCAGCGACCACGGTATGCCCAGAAGAAGCTCTATGTCCGTGCTTGAGGAGCCTGAGCTGAGCATTATATTTGAATACGTAACACAGAAAAATCAGGTAGACCTTACTGCCTTTTTCAAGTATTATGACGATAAGAAGGCGGCAAAGAAGGCTGAGGACGAGGCAAAGAAGGCGGCGGCTGAGGCTGCTGCGGCGGCAGAGGCCGAGAAGGCAGGCGTGCCCGCAAAGAAGACTGAGAGCCAGAAGAAGGGCGCCGCACCCGTGAAGAAGAAGGATAAGACTCAGGTTCGTCACGTGGATACCCGTGGCGGCGTTGCTGTTGACCTTTCAAAATACGACGAAAAGCTTGATAAGTACGACACCCGTACCGACAAGGACAGCAAGAACGTTCAGCGTATAAAGAAAAAGAACAATCAGCAGCGTCCCGACCACAAGGGCGGCTTTAACAAGGCTGAACAGAAAAAGGCTCCCTTTAAGCCCAAGCCCGTTAAGCTTTCTATCACGGTGCCCGACGAAATAACCGTTTCCGAGCTGGCAAGCAGGATGAAGACTGCTGTTGGCGAGGTTATCAAGCGACTTATGAAGATGGGCGTTATGGCAACGGTAAACGAGAGCATTGACTATGATACCGCTTACCTGCTCTGCGACGATATGGGTATTGAGGTTACAAAGGAGGTAGTGGTCACTATCGAGGAGCGCCTCTTTGACGAGAGCGTTGACAGCGAGGAGCAGCTTGTTCACAGAGCGCCCGTTGTTGTTGTTATGGGTCACGTTGACCACGGTAAGACCTCTTTGCTTGACGCTATCCGCAACACCAACGTTACCTCCGGCGAGGCCGGCGGTATAACCCAGCACATCGGTGCATACAGCGTTTCAATAAACGGTGAGGACATCACCTTCCTTGACACCCCCGGTCACGCCGCTTTTACCGCTATGCGTGCAAGAGGTGCTAATATTACCGATATAGCCGTTCTTGTTGTTGCCGCAGATGACGGCATTATGCCTCAGACTGTAGAGGCTATAAACCACGCTAAGGCAGCAGGCGTTTCTATCGTTGTTGCGATAAACAAGATGGATAAGCCCACCGCTAACCCCGAAAACGTAAAGAACGCTCTCGTTCAGTACGGGCTTGTTCCCGAGGAGTGGGGTGGTGACGTTATCTGCGTACCCGTTTCTGCTGTGAAGAGGACGGGTATTGAGGATCTGCTTGAGATGATACTGCTCAACGCCGAGGTAATGGATCTGAAGGCTAACCCCAACAGAGCTGCAAAGGGCGTTGTTATAGAAGCAAGGCTTGACAAGGGCAGAGGCACGGTTGCTTCCATCCTTGTACAGAACGGCACCCTTAAGATGGGCGATATCGTTATCGCCGGTACATCCGTGGGCCGTGTAAGAGTTATGCTTAATGACAAGGGTCAGAGGATAACCGAGGCGGGTCCCTCCTGCCCTGTTGAGATAACGGGTCTTTCCGAGGTGCCTGAGGCAGGCGACCTTATTTACGCCGTTAAGGACGAGAAGATGGCGAGAGAGCTTGTTGAAAAGCGCAAGCAGGAGAAGAAGGATGCTGAGTTCAGCCGTGCCGCTAAGGTCAATCTGGACGATCTGTTCAGCCAGATAAGTGATGGCGTTAAGGAGCTTAACATCATAGTTAAGGCCGACGTACAGGGCTCTGCAGAGGCAATCAAATCCAGCCTTGAGAAGCTCTCCAACGAAGAGGTAAAGGTAAGAGTTATTCATACGGGTGTTGGCGGTATAAGCGACAACGACGTTATGCTTGCAGACGCCTCCAACGCAATAATTATCGGCTTCAACATCAGACCCGATAAGTCTGCCCTCTCCTCCGCTTCGGAAAAGAACGTTGATATCCGAACCTACCGTGTAATTTATGAGTGTCTTGAAGAGGTAGAGGCGGCTATGAAGGGTATGCTCGCTCCCAAGTTCAAGGAAGTGATACTTGGCAGAGCCGAGGTAAGACAGACCATTCACGTTCCCAACGTAGGCACCATAGCAGGCTCTTACGTACAGGACGGCAAAATCACCAGAAACGCATCTATCCGAGTTGTCCGTGACAGCGTGGTAATTTTCGAGGACAAGATATCCTCTCTGCGCCGCTTTAAGGACGACGTTAAGGAGGTTGCTACCAACTTTGAGTGCGGTGTAGGTCTTGAGAAGTTCAACGATATCAAGGTTGGCGATATACTTGAGGCCTTCGTTATGGAGGAAATCAAGGCTTAATGGCTCACAGAATTGACAGGATAAATGAAAGCGTTGCAAGGGAGCTGACGGAGATACTCCGCAACGTGAAGGACCCAAGGGTTTCGGGTGCTTTTATCAGCATTACAGGGGTAGACGTTTCTGCCGACCTTTCCTTTGCCAAGATATATTACAGCGTACTCGGTCCCCACGACCCAAAGCTTAAGAAGGGGCTTGAGTCTGCAAGCGGCTATATCAGAGGGGAGCTTGCATCAAGGCTGAATATGCGTACAACGCCTAAGCTCAGCTTCTTTCCCGATGATACGGCCGAAAGGGCGATGAAGATATCCGATATGCTTAAGAATATTGAATATTCCTCTTCTACGGAGGACAACGATGAATAATATCAGTTATACAGAGGCTGCTGCGCTCTTTACAGAGCGCAACGGCTTTGTAGTTTTTACACACGGTAACCCCGACGGCGACACCATCGGCTCCGGCGTGGCACTTGTCAGGATACTCAGGGCTATGGGGAAGGACGCTGTGGCAATATGCGCTGACCCCATACCGCAAAAGCTGAGCTTTTTAGCAAGGGACGGTGTTTTTGTAAACGAGCTCCCTTCCCAGGTGGAAACCGCAGTTGCGGTGGACGTGGCAAGCGCTGCCATGCTGGGCGGTCTTGAGCGCTTTACCGAGGGGCGTGAGTTTGATATAGCTATTGACCATCACAAGATAAGTACTGCCCCCGCCAAGGCGAGAATAGTAAGATCCGACTATATAGCAAACGGTGAGATAATATTTGAGCTTATGCCCTATCTTGGCGTAGAGCTTGACTGCGATATTGCAGAGGCCTTGTATACCGCCATCAGCTCGGACAGCGGCGGCTTCAGATACAGCAACACCAGACCCGAGACCTATGAGTGCGCCGCAGCACTGCTGAGGACGGGTATTGATTTTTCTGCTATAAACAGACGGCTCTTTGAGCAAAAGTCGCCCGTACAGATAGACCTTGAGCGTGAAGCCTACAACACGCTTTCTCTTCACCACGGCGGCAAGCTTGCTATTGTTGCATTCGATGACGATATCACCGTGAGGCTTGGGGTAAGCGACAGCGATTTTGAGTCGGTGAACCAGATACCGAGGCAAATACTTGGTGTGGAGGTATCGGCAGTAATACGCCCGAGAGGCGACGGAGTAAAGGTATCTCTGCGCTCTAACGAGTATTTTGATGTGGCAGAGCTTGCAAAACGGTATGGCGGCGGCGGACACATTCACGCCGCAGGCTACAGATACGAGGGGCGCTCGGCTGAGGCGGCTGAAGCTCTTATCAAGGATTTGGACGGTTGTTTTTAGTATATGGACGTTAGCGGTATAATTATAGTTAACAAGCCTGCAGGTGTCAGCAGCCATAGGATAGTCAACATTGTCCGCAGGGTATATGATAACAAGACCGTAGGGCATACGGGTACCCTTGACCCTATGGCGACCGGTGTACTGCCCGTGCTTGTAGGCAGAGCCGTTAAGGCGGCGGAATATATGCAGGACCACGATAAGAGCTATCTTGCAGGAGTGAGGCTTGGCATCACCACGGACAGCGGCGACACAACGGGCAGTATCCTGTCGGAGCACGGCGGTCCCCTCCCCTCCTTTGAAGAGTTCAAGGCGGCAGCCGAGAGCTTTGTGGGAGAGATGGAACAGGTGCCCCCCATGTATTCAGCCCTGAAGGTTGGCGGCGTAAAGCTGGTAGACCTTGCGAGGAAGGGCATTGAGGTGGAGAGAAGAGCGAGAAAGATACACATATATTCTCTTGATGCCTTTGAAAAGGACGGCGTTTTTTATATCGACGTGGCTTGCTCCAAGGGCACCTACATACGCACCCTTTGCGAGGATATCGGCAAGGAGCTTGGCTGCGGTGCGGCTATGTGCTCGCTTTGCCGCAGTAATGCGGGCGGCTACAGCCTTGAGGAGGCTTATACCGTTGAACAGCTTGAAGCTATGAGCGAGGAGGAGCTTATGGCGGCGCTGATACCGGTAGAGTCGCTGTTTGCAGAGCATCAGCGTATAACACTGCCCTCTTTTTTCTCAAAGCTTTTTAAAAACGGCTGTGAGATATACTTTAAAAAGCTGCGACCCAAGGGTATTGACACATCGGCAGAGGGCGTGTTGTATCAGATATGGGATGCTGACGGTTTTATCGCACTTGGTGAAAGCGCTATTTTTGAAAAGGGTATGGCTATCAGGGCAAAAAAAATGTTTTTTAACTGACGCTTATATTAAGGGGTGCATTTTTTGTAATGCGCCCTTTTTTTCATACAATATTAACTTTTGTTTGTTAAATTGTAAGCAGTGAGGTGTATATTATGCGAATTCTTATTGCAGACGACGAAAGAGACCTTAATGCGGTCATTACAAGAAGGCTATCCATGGAGAAATATACGGTGGATAGCTGTTATGACGGCGAGGAAGCATTGGATTACCTGCGTTTTGCGGAATACGATGCCATAGTGCTTGATATAATGATGCCCAAGAAAAACGGACTTGAGGTTTTAAGGCAGCTACGCAGCAGCGGTGATATGACGCCCGTTATACTGCTTACCGCTAAGGACGCCATATCGGACAGGGTCGAGGGGCTTAATACAGGCGCTGACGATTATCTGATAAAGCCGTTCTCCTTTGACGAGCTTATTGCAAGGCTCAGGGCTGTTACAAGAAGAAGTTGCGGCATTGTCACAAACGTGCTGACGGCAGGCGACCTTGTTATGAACCTGAACACACATACCGTAACAAGAGGCGGTAAGGAGATAAGCTTGTCCTCTAAGGAGTTTTCGATACTTGAATACCTTGTGCGCAACAAGGGCAACGTGCTGTCCAGAGAGAAGATAGAGGAGCATATCTGGAACTACGATTATGAGGGCGGCAGTAACGTTATTGACGTATATATAAGCTACCTGAGGAAAAAGATAGACGGCGATTTCGAGACGAAGCTTATCCATACGATACGTGGTGTAGGTTATATAATCAAGGAATGACAGAACTATGAAAAAGCTTAACATAAAGACTAAATTTTCTTTATACATCGCATTGGTTATGGCGGCGTTTGCTTTAGTGCTTATGCTGTTTACCGTAACCATTGCACGCACCTCTGCCGAAAACAGCCTTAAGATGGATCTGAGGGAAGAGGTAGACCTGCTTTTGGAACGGATAGGCTATGAGGAGATAAGACTTGATACCATGCCTCCCGAGGGGATACCCAACAATAAGTTCAAGGATGAAAGCGGAATGCCCGAAGACCTTAGTGGTATGGAAGGAATGATGCCGCCCGAGGGAGAAGGAAGATTTCCCGACAAAAGGCCCTTTGATTACGTATTGAAAGTCCCCGAGGATATTTCCTATGTATCAGACGGCGTTTCCTTTTACATTTATGCACCTGCCACCTCCAGAGACGAGGAATTTGTAGGCGGGTCTTTACCCGAGGGCGTATATTTTGACGAGCATTGCAAGGAAAACAAGATAGTAAAGACAGACAAGCACTACACCTTCACAAGATTTATAGAGATGCCGAACTCCGCAGAGGGCGGTGTTTGGATAGTAGGTACGATATCCACCTATATGAGCAGCACCATCGCCTTCGACGCCACCAAGTATGCTCTTTTGATAATCCCCGTTGTCATAGTGCTCGCCGCTCAGTACGGTTACAGCATTATGAAGCGTGCCTTTAAGCCTGTAGCCGCTATTACCGAGACTGCCTCAGGAATAGCCAAAGGTGACGACTTGAGCCTGAGGCTTAATATGGGCGACGGCAAAGACGAGATAGGCAGGCTTGCATCGACCTTCGACGATATGCTTGACACGATAGAGGCTAATTTTAACCGTCAGAAGCAGTTTACAGCCGATGCATCTCACGAGCTGAGGACTCCCGTTGCGGTCATTATGGCGCAAAGCGAGCTTGCCCTTGACCCGAAAGCAACGAAGGAAGACGTTGTTTCTGCTATTGAGAGCATAAATAGGCAAAGCCATAAGATAAACAAGCTTTTGTCAGAGCTTTTGACCCTTGCACGCTCTGACAACAAAAAGGCCGTGCTTGAAAAAGAGGAGTTTGACCTGCGTGAGCTTGCCGACATTATCGTTGAGGAGCAGACACTGTACGCAGAGGAAAGAGGGATTACGCTGAAGACCGAGAACGGAGATGCGGTAAGCGTATTTGCAGACCGCACTCAGATAATGCGTGTACTGATAAACCTCATCAACAACGCAATCAAGTACGGCAAGAATGGCGGCAAGGTCACGGTAAGCGTCGAAAGAGACACTGAGGGGCACGCCCTTTGCAAAGTAGCCGATGACGGCATAGGCATCGCTCCTGAGGATATGGACAAGATATGGAACAGGTTTTATCGCTGTGACAGTGCAAGAACGGCAGATGCCGAGGGCAGTATGGGACTTGGGCTTTCTATGGTGAAAAGCATTGTTGAGGGACATGGAGGCAAGGTTACCGCAGAAAGCGTGCCCAATGAGGGCTCGGTGTTCGGATTTACGCTGTAAATGGCGAAAGCTGTTGACAAAAGCACGGTAACGTGATAAAATGATGAAAAATTTGGAGGTATTATATTATGAGCTACGGCATTGTTGCTATCCTTGGCTTTATTTCCGCACTGGTATGCACTATTCTTGTTTGCATATTCGTTCTCCCCGAAAAGAAGAGACCTTCTCTTAATGGTTTTTTCAAGGGTCTTCACGATATTTTCAATTTCAAGCAGCTGCTTATTGAAAAGATACTGAAGTTTTGCTATGTGTTTGCTACCCTTTCCAGCATACTTACAGGCTTTTTCATGCTGTTCTCCGTTGAGACCTATTATGATTACAGCTACTACGGAATAACAGAGCACACAAGCTGGGTAGGTTACAGGGGGCTTTTGGTGATGCTTCTCGGCCCTATCGTTATCAGGCTTATATTTGAGGCATCTATGATGTTCATACTGCTTGTAAAGAACGTCATACAGATAAACGGCAAGCTTAAGAGCCGGAATGATAGCGAGGAAAACAAGGACGTTTTCGAGCCTGCAGTACCCGTATTTACTGCAAAGGCGCCCATACAGCAGCCTATCGTTAACGATCAACCCGCCCAGCAGAGCGCACGTGTATGTGTGAATTGCGGAAACACATTGGGTGATACCGACATATTCTGCAAGAGCTGTGGCACACGCAACGCCGAATAATAGAGCCTGAGCAAGCATTTTAACGCTTTCCTCCCCTATTTGGGGACGGAAAGCGTTTTTTGTTTTATTTATCCGCAGTCCGAGGCTTTTCGACAGCCTAAAAATGGTAAGATCGTCAAAACAAAATCAAGGAGGAAGATATATGGGGTTTGCCGAAAAATTAGGGCTTAAAAAGCCGTCGTTGCCTGCGCTGAGCTACATACCCGTAAGCAAGCTTACGCCAAGCTCGCTACAACCCAGACGGCAGTTTGACAACGAGGGTCTTGAGTCACTCGCCCACAGCATTAAGCAAAGCGGAGTCTTACAGCCGCTGTGTGTACGCCCGAGAGAAAACCTGCCACGGGTCAGCATCAACGGTCAAGTGGTGACTGCTGAGGCCATATATGAGATCATCGCAGGGGAAAGGCGGTGGCGTGCGGCAAGGCTTGCGGGGCTGGACAAGGTTCCTTGTATAGTTATGAACACCGCCACAGGTGAGAGCGCAAAGATAGCACTTGCAGAAAACTTTTATCGCCGTGACCTGAACTTTTTTGAACAGGCGGCGGCTATGCAAAACATTATGCTTATCTGCGGACTTAACCAAACCGAGCTTGCGGACACCCTTGGCGTCAGTCAGTCTATGGTGGCTAATAAGCTGAGGCTTTTGAAGCTGTCGGAGGAGGAGAGGCGGATCGTTATGGACTGCGGATATGCGGAGCGTACCTGCCGTGCTTTTTTGAGGATAGAGCGTGAGGATGCGCGGCTTAGGCTTTTGCGCAGTGCCGAGGCGAACAGATACAGCGGCGAGGAGTGCGAAAGACGGGTGGAAGCATATCTTAAAGGGCAAGGCGCTGTCGACACAACGAAAAAAAAGAGCACCCATCACAAAATGATAGGCGCTCTCAGCGATATTCGTTTCTTTATCAATTCGGTTGACAAGGCAATAGGCCTTGCCGCCGCCGCAGGCTTTGAGGTGGAAAGGTGCGACAGTGACCTTGGAGACTATTATGAGCTGAGGCTCGTCATACCGAAGGTTCGTAAAAGGGGTTAGTCACAGGCCTTTTCGTATTCTGCAGTGCAAAGGTTATGGAAAATGCGACGGAAGCGGAAAAGACGGTCGGAGGAACGGGTGAAGTGGACACGGTTGGTAAGCAGGACTACAAACAGTCCGCTATCGCCGTGAACGTAGATAGAGGTGCCCGTATAGCCGTTATGACCAAAGGAGCCGCCCGGATAAAGGTCGCCCATAGCGCTGAGGGTGTTGGTGCGCTTGACAACAAAGCCAAGTCCCCTGCCCTCTCCGCTGACCTGAGTAGTCAGGTCAGTGCGTGCAAGCTTCATCAGCGAGGGAGAAATGAACACGCCCTTATCGGTCATACCGCCACGGGAGAGCATGGTAGCGAATTTTGCGCAATCCTCTGCCGTAGAGTAGATGCCTGCGTTGGCGCTGACGCCGTTAAGGAAGCAAGCGTTCTCATCGTGGACGATGCCCTTTTTGTATGCACCGAGCTTTTCTGAATACTCGGTAACAGCGATGTCGGTATAGCCCTTATCGTTGGGGCAGTAGCAGGTGTTGGTCATCCCGAGAGGGTCAAATACAAGCTCCTTTGCCAGAACATCAAGAGGCTTGCCGCCTATCTTTTCAAGTATTTTGCCGAGAAGAATATATCCCATACAGGTATACTCTACCTTAGTGCCCGTAGGACTTGACAGGGGCTTATCAAGGATTATCTGCGCTACCTCGTCAGGAGTCCTGCCGTCCTCCTCAAGCAAAAAATGAGCCTTTATTCCGCTGGTATGGGTAAGGAGGTGTCTTATCTCGATATCCTTTTTGTCCTCAGGAACGGGTACAAAACGGCTTATGCTATCAAACAGGGCGAGCTTGCCCATATCTATCATACGGAAAGCCACCATTGTGGTGGAAAGTATCTTGGTGCAGGACGCCATATCGTAAAGGGTGCTGCCGGTCACGGGCACTATCCTGCCGGTAAAGTGCTCAGGCTCCTTGTCAAAGCAAGGCTTGTCATCGTCAAAAACGCTTGCATTACCGTAATAATTGGTGTAGAACACACCGTCCCTATCGCCTATGGCGAGGGCGGCACCGGGGAATGCCCTGTTCTGTATCTCCTCAAGTATAGCTCTGTCTATAGCATCGCTGTTAAAAGTTCTTTTAAGCATAAAGCGCCTCCTTTACTGTTCGCCCGCCTTGAGCTTTTCTGCTCTGTCGGCGGTGATAAGTGCGTCTACCATCTCGTCTATTCTGCCGTTGAGGAAGTTCTCGAGAGAATAAAGGGTCATACCGATTCTATGGTCGGTGACTCTGCCCTGAGGGTAGTTGTAGGTGCGGATACGCTCACTGCGGTCACCCGTACCTATCTGAGACTGGCGCTCGCTGGCAAGGCTCTCTGCCTTTTTGCGCTGCTCAAGGTCATAAAGACGGGATTTCATTATCTTGAGCGCCTTGTCCTTGTTCTTTATCTGGCTGCGCTCGTCCTGACAGTCTACCACGGTGCCTGTGGGAATGTGGATAATACGGATAGCAGACTCGGTCTTGTTTACGTGCTGACCGCCTGCGCCTGCGCTGCGGTGACGGGTTATCTCAAGCTCGTCCATATTCAGCTCAAAGTCTACGTCCTCCATCTCGGGAAGCACTGCCACGGTTGCCGTAGAGGTCTGTATCCTGCCCTGACTTTCGGTCTCGGGCACACGCTGTACACGGTGCACGCCGCTTTCAAACTTGAAACGGCTGTAGGCACCCGTGCCCTCTACCATAAAGGATACCTCCTTAAAGCCGCCAAGCTCTGTCTCGTTGGCGTTTACAAGCTCGCACTTAAAGCCTGACGCCTCGGCAAACATAGTATACATACGGTAAAGCACGCCTGCGAAAAGCGCCGCCTCCTCACCGCCTGCACCCTGACGTATCTCGATAATAACGTTTTTGTCATCGTTGGGATCCTTGGGCAGAAGCAGTATACGAAGCTCTTCGGTGATGCTCTCCATAGCCTCTTTATTGGTAGCATATTCCTCGGCTGCAAGCTCCTTCATCTCAGGGTCGCTGTCAGCCATCATCTCCTCTGCCTCGGCAAACGCCTGAGCCGCCGCCTTGTATTCACGGTACTTGGTGACAACCTCCTCAAGAGACTTGTACTCCTTCATTATAGCGGTATAGTTTTCGATATTGCTTATTATGGCAGGGTCGGAAAGGCTCTCCTCAAGACCCTCAAAGCGCTTTTCAATTTCCGCAAGTTTATTAAGCATATATTTTCTCCTAAATCAGTTATATGTTCTACCCTTTGGGTGTCTCACATAAAAATGAAACAAAAAGGAAAGGAAACTAAGGTTTATGAAACAGAATTTGTATCTGCCCGAGGGCAGACTATTGAACACGTCGGCAAACAGACTTGCCACTGCCACAGCAGATGCCCTTGAACGGGCATATCTGGACGGTGCAATACTCGAAGGGGTCTGCACCCTTTGCGACAACGAAAGGAATCTGCACGTAAGGCTTGGGCCCTACACTGGTATTATCCCCTACAGCGAGTGCGTTTATCTGCGTGAGGGGGAACGCCCCAAGGATATTGCCATCATCAGCAGGGTGGGCAAAGCCGTTTGCTTCAAGGTGCTTGAAATGCGGCGTGAGGGCGATACACTGCGCCCCGTGCTGTCACGCAGACTTGCACAGCTTGAATGCTCCCTTGCTTACATAGACAGGCTGAGCTCGGGAGACGTAATACCTGCCCGTGTGACTCATCTTGAGTCATTTGGCGCCTTTGTTGACGTTGGCTGTGGCATTGTGTCGCTGTTGCCCATTGACACCCTCTCCGTCTCACGCATATCCCACCCCAAGGACAGGCTCGATGCGGGGCAGGATATACTTGTTGTGGTAAAGTCCTCAGACTATGCCAGCGGCAGAATAAGCCTCTCCCACCGTGAGTTGCTTGGAACCTGGCAGGAAAACGCCGCCCTCTACTGCCCCGGTCAAACCGCCGCAGGCATTATACGCAGTATAGAAAGCTACGGCGTGTTCGTTGAGCTTACACCTAACCTTGCAGGGCTTGCCGAATACCGTGAGGGTGCTGAGGTAGGTAAAAGTGCCGCCGTCTACATAAAAAGCATTATCAAGGACAAAATGAAGGTCAAGCTTGTTATTATAGACACGTACCCCTCGGAGGGGCGACCCATGCCTATGAACTATTTTATCAGGCAGGGGCACATAGACTATTGGCGTTATTCTCCTACCGAATGTGAAAAGGTGGTGGAAAGCGTGTTTGCCTGAGTGCTGTCTTAGTATTTACGGTAGTAGTTTATAAGGCAACCTTCAAGGATGATGCGCTTTTCATCCTCTGTAAGCTTGGGCAGGGTGAGCGTGGTCTCGCTTACCTTGCCGCCGCTTATTACATAAGCCTTTATTTCGCCGTCGGCATTCTCGATGCCCTTCCTTATGCCCTTGACAAGCAGATAATCACCGCAAGCAAAGTCGGCAGGAGCATAGGTGGTAAAGGGCACCATACCCCAGTTTATAAGGTTACTTCTGTAACGCTTTGTAGCGTACTCAAGTGCAATATTTGCGCCGCCGCCGAGAACGCGCTGGCAGGATGCCGCCTGCTCTCTCGCAGAGCCGTCACCGGGCTTGTTGGCATAAACAAGGCTCGCTATACCCGTTGCCTTTTTGCTGAAGTCTATGCCTGCGGCCTTTATTGCGTTGTATACGTTAAGGAGTTCGGGAAGAACCTCGGTCACGTCACCGCCCGAAAGCCTTGCCTTCTCTGCCGCTCTTATCTCCTTTGCTCTGCCAACATACTCGGGCACCTTTCTGGAAAGCGCAAACTGAGAGAGCCTTTCGGGGTTGGAGCGGTAAGAGGAGGTCTCACCTGAGGGGATAAGCTCATCCGTAGTAGTTACGGGGTCGGTTATATATGCGGCAACCTTGTAAAGCATATCCTCGGGAAGTGCCTGTATCTCGGGCCAATCGGCAATATTGGGACCATACACAAGCTCTGAGCCCTTGTCTGCCTTGCCGTAGCCGCTGTATACACGGCTTGCATAGGCACTGCCGTCATAGCTGTACTCGGGAACGGTATCGTCATAGTCTATCTCGGTAGCAGGGGTGAGCACGCCGCCGTTCCTTGCGCTGGCGGCAATACTGCGTGCATCCATCAATGCTACGGAGGATATCTGTCCCTCGCCGGGCTTGGAGCCCTCACGGTTGGGGAAGTTACGAGTGCTGTGGCGGATGCTGAGCGCACCGTTGGCAGGAACGTCGCCTGCGCCGAAGCAGGGTCCGCAGAAGGCGGTCTTAATAACTGCGCCGCACTCTGCAAGAGTCTTCAGCACGCCGCTCTTGATCATCTCCAGGTATACGGGCTGGCTTGCGGGATACACGGAAAGGGAGAAGGCACCGCTACCCGTTGTGCCGCCCTCAAGTATCCTTGCGGCGGCGTGAAGGTTCTCGTAGATGCCGCCTGCACAGCCTGCGATAACGCCCTGCTGTACGTTGAGCTTACCGTTTACAAGCTTATCTGTAAGCTTGTAATCCACTCTGCCGCCGAAGATGCTCTTTGCATCCTCCTCGCACTTTCTTAGTATATCGGCAGGGTTTGCTATAAGCTCCTTTACGGTATAAACATTTGCAGGATGGAAGGGCAACGCTATCATGCTCTCCACCTCGGAAAGGTCGAGCTCTATAAGTCCGTCATAGTAGGCGGGCTTTTCTATTTTCATTTCCTTATACTCGTCTGCTCTGCCGTGCTTTGCAAGATATTCCTTTACCTTGCCGTCGGTCTCCCACACAGAGGAGAGGCAGGTGGTCTCGGTCGTCATAACGTCGATGCCGTTACGGTAATCAACGCTGAGAGAGGATATACCCTCCCCGACAAACTCTATTACCTTGTTCTTTACAAAGCCGCTTTCAAAGACCTTGCCGATAATGGCAAGTGCCACGTCCTGAGGGCCTACACCGTGACGAGGTGCACCCTTAAGCACTATCGCCACCTTCTCGGGACGGTCTATATCATAGGTACGGCAAAGAAGCTGTTTAACAAGCTCGGGGCCGCCCTCCCCTATAGCCATACAGCCAAGTGCACCGTAACGGGTGTGGCTGTCAGAGCCAAGTATCATCTTGCCCGGTGCGGCAAAGCACTCACGCATATACTGATGTATTACTGCTATATGGGGAGGCACGTAGATGCCGCCGTATTTCTTTGCGGCGCTGAGGCCGAAAACGTGGTCATCCTCGTTTATAGTACCGCCAACGGCGCAGAGGCTGTTGTGGCAGTTTGTGAGCACATAGGGCACGGGAAAGCTTTCAAGCCCGCCTGCCCTTGCGGTCTGGATGATGCCCACATAGGTTATATCGTGGGATGCCATAGCGTCAAACCTGAGCCTCAGCTTATCCTCACTGCCCTTATTGTGGTCGGCAAGTATACGGTAAGACAGGGTGTTTTTGTCACAGCCCTCGGCCTTTATGCCCGTTGCGGCGAAGAGCTCCTCCTCACCGCTGTATATATTGCCATCGTAGTAATACGCTTTGTTATATAACTTCATAAGCCGTTTTCGCCTTTCTTTACAATACAAAATCAAATTCTATGCCGTATATCTCCACAGTGTCGCCATCCTGCACCCCTGCATCCTCAAGGGCCTTGATGACGCCGCTGTTCTTAAGCACACGCTGGAAGAACATAAGCGACTCTCTGTCATCAAAATTCACACCGCCGCAGACACGCTTTATCCATTCGCCCTCTACGTGGTATACACCATCCTCACGCTTTATCTCAACGCTCCTGTCGGTGTAGTCAATCTCTATATCCTCGGTCATCTCGCTCTCATAAGTGGTGAGCGGAGGGAGTGTGTCAAGCAGCTCGGCAACGTAGCGCATAAGCTCGTCGATACCCTGCCCCGTAAGACCCGACATAAGGAACAGTTTTTGTCCCTTTCTTGCGGCGTAGCGCTTTATCCTTGCAAGGGTATCCTTATCATAGCCGGTGTCTATCTTATTGCCCACAAGTATCTGGGGACGGGAGGCAAGGTCTGCGCTGTATTTCTTTAGCTCGGCATTTATTTTTTTGATATCCTCAAGAGGGTCCTCACGCTCGGAGGCAGACAGGTCAAATATATGAAGTATAAGCCTGCATCTATCAATATGACGCAGAAAATCGTGACCGAGACCCAAGCCCTCGGAGGCACCCTCTATAAGGCCGGGTATGTCTGCTACAACAAAGTCCTTTTCATATATGCGCACAACACCGAGATTGGGCGCAAGCGTGGTGAAATGGTAGTTTGCCACCTTGGGGTTGGCGGCAGAAATCTTTGAAAGGAGGGTGGATTTGCCCACATTCGGGAAACCTGCCAGACCTACATCGGCAAGCATTTTAAGCTCAAGAGTGAGCTCCTTATATTCGCCCTCAAAGCCGTTCTTGGCAAAACGGGGCACTTGTCTGGTAGCGGTGGCGAAATGAGTATTGCCCCAGCCACCCCTGCCGCCCTTTGCGGCTATATAGGGGAGACCGTCAGACATATCGTGGATGACCCTGCCCGTATTGGTGTCCTTTATTACGGTACCACGGGGTACGGGAAGCTTAAGGTCAGCGCCGCTTTTGCCTGCAAATTTTCTGCCCTGACCGTTATCACCGTCAGGAGCTTTGAACTTGCGGCGGTTTTTGTAGTCCAGCAGGGTGTTGGTGCCCTCATCTACCACGAAAACGATATTGCCGCCCTTGCCGCCGTCGCCGCCGTCGGGACCGCCCTTTGCCACGTATTTTTCACGGCGGAAGGACACGGCGCCGTCGCCGCCCTTGCCTGCCTTTATTGTTATTGCAACCTTATCTATCATAGGAAACACCTCCGTTCAGGGCATAAAAAAACAAAAGGAGCTTAGTCGGGCACCTGTCCCGATAAACTCCTTTTAATTTAAGCTTTGCTATTTTGCGGCAGCTTCAGCATAAACGCTGCACTTTTTCCTGCCGTTCTTCATAGGCTCAAACTTAACAACACCGTCAGAAAGAGCGAAAAGAGTATCGTCCTTACCGATGCCTACGTTTGTGCCGGGGTGGATCTTGGTACCACGCTGACGAACGAGGATGTTGCCAGCGAGAACAAACTGACCGTCTGCTCTCTTGGCGCCGAGACGCTTAGACTCGGAATCTCTACCGTTCTTGGTGGAACCAACGCCCTTTTTATGTGCAAAAAACTGTATGGAAATTCTAAGCATTTTCTACTACTCCTTTACAAGAATATTTTGCGGATATTCTGCGGACAGAGCCAAAAGCTCATCTCTGAAAGAGGACAGGACTGTCAGCGCAGCATCGCTCTTTTCATTAACGGAAAAGCGGATAGTGCCGCTGTCCTCATCCACATCAAGGGAGGAGGAGACGCCGAAGCCTGTTTCAATAGTGTTTATAGCCAGCATTGTCATAGCGCTGATAGCCGCACACACTATATCCTGCCCCGCAACGTCATAGCCTGCGTGACCTTTTATCTCAAAGCCCGTATACTCCGCAGCTTTGCCGAAAAACGATGCAGTAACCATTACATTAAGCGATGGAAACTATCTGAAGCTTGGTATAAGGCTGTCTGTGGCCGATACGCTTCTTCTCGTTCTTCTTAGACTTGTAGCGCATGATGTGAAGCTTCTTACCCTTGCCGTTCTTTACGACATTAGCAGTAACCTTACAATCAACAGTGGGAGTACCTACTACGAACCCATCTGCGCCGGAAAAAGCAAGCACCTTATCGAAGGTATAGGAGTCACCCTCGTTTACGTCAAGCTTCTCGACAAAGATGATGTCGCCTTCGCTGACTTTGTACTGCTTTCCACCCGTTTCGATAATTGCGAACATGGAAAAGCACCTACCTTTCTTTTATGTCTCGCTGTAAAGGGCGGCAACCGTAAAAGGCGCACTTAAAAAGCCCACTCCAAGCGGCTTTAGCATTGTATCACAAATACAGACCTATGTCAATAGTATTTTTGCAATTTTTCTTTATTTTTTGTCAGCGACAAGCTCTATGTAAGGAGCATAGCACCAGCCGCTTATATACTCGCCGTTTTCAGCAAGACCGTAGCAGTGAAGCCAGCCGTCGCTTTCTGCCACGTCAAGCACCATAAGGCTTTGCCCTTCGACAAAGGTACCTGCCACTGTATGATTAGTAGAGGCGCCCGTGCGCACGTTGAGCCTGCTGCCGCCGCAGTTGACCCTTGCGGCGTAACCACAGCCAACCGTAAATTCTGCGCTCTTACCCATATACATAAAGCGCACAGTTTTAAGTCCCGACCTGCCGTCAAAGCCGCTGACGGAATAGCTTGACAGTCTTGCTCTTGTTCCGTTTTCATACACGGCGTACAGCTCAAGCCCCTCGGTAGAAAAAGAGTCACCCACCCCATAGCACCTTTTATTGGGAAAAGCCTTTATCTCCAAGCGGGACACGGCAGGCTCGTCCACCCTAACGGCGAAGGAGATGCGCTTGCCCCTTGCAGTGACGGTTATAACCTTTGCCCCCACAAGGTCGCTGTAGCCTGTTACGGCATAGCTTTTGATTATGCGGAGCTGACCGTCTGCATACAGGGCACCCACGGAAAGTCCTGCACTGCTGAAGGTATCGCCCATAGTATAAACGGTTTTGAAGGGGGGCGACAGTATGCTTAGTCGGTCTATGTAGTTTATGGGGAGCTTATGCTCCTCCCCTGCCGCATATCTCAGTATCTGTGCCGCATCGCCTACCGTTATTGCACCGTCACCGTCCACGTCTGCCGCCTGAAGGTCGCCCTCAAGCACAGAGGTCTGACCCGAGACATAAGCAAAGACAAGCTCGCCGTCTGCCCTCGTTACGGTACCGTCACCGTTCACATCGCCCTTCAGCACAGCAAAGACGGACTGCCTTGGGCAGGCGCAAAAAAGGGACAGCAGGGCAAGCACCAAAGCGATTATTCTGTTCATTTATTTGCCCCCCTTTCACCCATAGCGTGGAGCGCTGCAAGTGCATCGCCCAAGCCGCCCACCGCATCGATAAGCCCTTCGGCGACGGCGGCGGCACCGTCGAGCACTGTGCCGATATCAGTTGTCATTTCGTCGGTAGACAGCATAAGCTCACGCAGTCTGTCTGCCCGTGCACTACTGTTTTTTACTATAAAATCTATTATTCTGTCCTGCATACGCTCAAAATACGCAAAGCTCTGGGATACGCCTATCACAAGCCCCGTGGTGCGGACGGGATGCAGTGTCATTGTTGCAGATGGAACAATGAAGGACTTTTTCGCCGCTACCGCAAGCGGCACGCCGATGGAGTGGCCGCCGCCCAATATCAAGGACACAGTGGGCTTTTTCATACCTGCAATTAGCTCCGCTATGGCGAGTCCTGCCTCCACATCGCCGCCTATGGTATTTATCAGCACCAGCAGTCCCTTGACAGCCGGGCTCTCCTCTGCGGCAACGAGGGTGGGTATGCACTGCTCGTATTTTGTGGACTTTGCACCTGCAGGCGCCTCACAATGCCCCTCTATCTGACCCGCTATTATCAGGGCGTGTATAAGACTGCCCCCGCTTTCCATAGTTACGCTGCCGTACTCCCCTGCCCTGTCTGCGGCATGCTCAGGCGCAGAAACGGGTATGCCTTTATCGTCTTTATCGTTGCGGTACATAACAAGCCTCCGGTTTTTATTTCATATACTTGGCTTATTATGCCCCTCTTTTTGTATTTTAACACAGACATCTCCGTTTTTCAATAGCAGTAGAAAAAAGCGGGACGGATTTTGACAAATCCGCACCCACGATGGTATAATTGTAATGTAAGAGAGCGTCCTGCGGCAATAAGTATTTGCTACAGGAGGTTAATAATGAAAAACAGAATATTTATTTACGACGGGGAGGGCGGCTATGAACTCTAAGGGTGCGGCACTTAAAATGACAGTGTCTTCACTGCTTGCGGTATTGGGTAGCTTTTGGGGCGTACTGTCACTCCCTTTTTTGATGCTGTGCGTGCTGATGGCTACTGACTACTGCACGGGTATCATCAAGAGCAGGCAAACCGGAACGGTTTGCTCGAGGACGGGCATTAAAGGAATAATCAAGAAGCTGTGCTACGGCGGTGCCGTGATCGCCGCAGCGGGTGTGGATTACACCGTTACCTATCTTTCCAAGACCTTGGGGAGAGACACGGGTATAAGCGGTATTTTTGTATTACTGGTCACCTTTTGGCTTATTATCAACGAGTGCATAAGCATTCTTGAAAACCTGTCAGCCATCGGAGTGCCTATGCCGCAGTTTTTAATGAAGGCGGCATCATATCTGAAAAACAACATCGAAACGAAAGGGGAGAAAGAGGATGAATAGCGAAAAAACAGTACGCATATATATTTCTCCCGCAAACCACTACAAGAGATACGCCATAGAGGGGCACACGGAAAAGGAGCAAATGGACCTGCTTGCACCCTTGCTTGTGAAAGAGCTTGAGAGGTACGAGGGCGCAGACGTGCATCTGTGCACCGTGTATGACAGCGACAGAAGCTTTACGGGCAGACCCGAGGAAGCGAAATATCTTGGCTGTGACGTATATATCGCCCTGCACACAAACGCAGGCGGCGGCACAGGTGCCTGTGTGTTCTATCATCCCGATTATCCGTTGTCGGAGGCGTTGGCAACGGAGACCGTGAAGGCGCTGAACGCTATATGCCCTATAAAAAGCAACAGAGCAAAGCAGCCTGCCATATATGCGTGGAGCAAAAAGCTGTGGAATTTCGGTGAGCTGAGGATACCTGCCTCCTACGGGATGGCACCCATACTCATAGAGCACGAGTTCCACGACAACGCCGAGGGCGCAAGGTGGATAGTAAACAGCTTACCACAAATAGCAGAGGCGGATGCCGAGGCTATCGCAAGGGTGCTTGGGCTTGGGAAGAAGCGCATTGTGGGCGACGTGAACGGAGACGGCACGGCAAACTCACAGGACGCCGCACTGATACTGAGGCATGACGCTGATATAGCTCCGCTTGACGAGGACGGTCTAGCGGCGGCAGACGTGAACGGTGACGGCAAGGTGAACTCGCAGGACGCCGCAGAGCTATTAAGGCGAGACGCAGGACTTAGTAAATAGCAAGAGACTTATACAAAACCAAAGCGGTGAGGGCACATTAAACTGCCTTCACCGCTTTTTTCTTTTTTATAAGCTTATTTCAGTACCTTAAGATAATCAAGAACAAGAAGTACTATGCCTGCGACCTCGTAAATCCATACAAGAGAGCTTATGATAGTAAAGATTATACCAAGAATAGGAATGCCTGCAAGTACACCGAGAAGCACGCCGAGAACAGCCGCTACAACGATATAAATGAGTATCTTGATAACAAGACCTGCTACGTCCTTAGTGCCGAAGGAAAGAGGAAAAAGTTTCTTTAAAAGATCCATACGAATTGTCCTTTCTGGATTATATTTACTGTATATTATTCTATTCAGAAAGGGCGGGTTTGTCAATAGTAATCGAAAATATTCCTTTTCAATAGTTAACTGTAGAAAAGCGAATAGTGAAAAAGTAAAAATCGACAAGCCTCGGTAGAAGCTCGTCGATTTCTGGAGCTGGTGGAGGGATTTGAACCCTCGGCCTATTGATTACGAATCAATTGCGCTACCCCTGCGCCACACCAGCAAAATATAGCACGGCACAAGCCGCAAATGTGATTATATCACAGCCGTGAGCGTTTTGTCAAGTACCTTTATTTACTTTTTAAGCCGCCGCACGGAGATGGGCTTTTATGCATATTATGGTAACATAATTCATCTACGGAGGACGTTATGTCTACTTATAAAATAGCTGTTATAGGAGGAGACCGCAGGCAGGGAGTGCTTGCGGCTTTATACGCACAGGAAGGTCACGAGGTGGCTGTATACGCTCTTGACGGGGTAGATACGGGTGCCGCTACAAGAAGTGCAGACCTTAAAGGTGCACTTTCGGGGGCGGCGGCGGTAATATTGCCACTGCCCGCCAGCCGTGACGGTGTACACGTCAACACCCAAGCCGCTGCAAAGGTACCGCTTGCCTATATAGAGTCGATGAGTGAGGACGGCGCACTCATTATTGGCGGAATGGTAAAAGCCGAGCACTTCCCTGCCCACAGGGTTCGTGACTATTATGCGGCAGAGGATCTCAAGCTGTACAACACACTGCCCACCGCAGAGGGAGCGCTTGCTATTGCTATGAACGAGCTCCCCACCACGGTGCACGGCACCAAAACCCTTATCATGGGCTTCGGGCGTGTGGGCAAGAGCCTTGGTCTGCTTTTGAAGGGCTTTGGCGCAGAGCTTTGGGTAGTTACCCGAAACCCTACGGAAAGGGCGGTATGCGAGATACTGAACATAAGCTGTATGGGGTATGACGAGCTTCCCGAAAAAATAGGTGAGTTTGGTCTGATATTCAATACAGTTCCAATGATAATCCTTAAGGGTGAGCTTCTTGAGCGCATAGGCGACGGAGTGCCTGTTATCGACCTTGCCACATACCCCGGCGGCGCAGATGCGGAGGCGGCAAAGGCTATGGGCAAAAAGCTGATATGGGCACTTGCATTACCGGGCAAGGTAGCACCCGTATCGGCAGGCATTTATATCAAAAAAGCTGTTGACGGCATACTGAAGGAGGAGGGCTTAAGATGAAAATAGCATTTGCTTTTTGCGGCTCGTTTTGCACCCACAGAGAGGCACTTGCCTGCCTTGAAGAGCTTGTGCTGTCGGGCGTTGAGGCAACGCCTGTATTTTCGGAGAGGGTACAGACCACAGACACACGATTTGGAAAAGCCGCAGACCTTATAAACTACGCTGAGACTATATGCGGCAAAAATGGCATAAAAACCATTGTGGAAGCGGAAAAGGAGATAACAGGGGGCGGCTATGACTGCGTGGCGGTGGCTCCCTGCACAGGAAATACCCTTGCCAAAATCGCTCTCGGAGTGACGGATACTGCGGTTACTATGGCTGTAAAGGCGCACTTAAGAAACAAAAAACCCTTGCTTATAGCTTTTGCCTCCAACGACGCATTAAGCGGCAACCTGAAAAACATTGCCGCAATGCTTGAGAAAAAGAACGTGTATTTCGTGCCCATGAAGCAGGATGACCCTGTGAAAAAGCCTACCTCTCTGGTTTGCGATTGGTCTAAGCTCGGCGGCGCACTGCAAGCGGCAACGGAGGGAAAACAGCTTCATCCGCTTATTGTGGTGTGATATAGACATAGCCGCTTGAAGCATCAAGCGGCTATGCGGACTTTCCCCACTGACGAAAACGCACTTAACGCCGTGGAGTTGCTCGCCCCTATCGCAGGGACATATCGTCATAGAATCGGTGCAGACAGTCATTTTTGTTATCAATACTAAGGTTGCGGTTGCTTGAAGCAGTAATTACACCTACAACAAAACGGCGTACCAAATAAAACATTTTTCTTATTTTCACCGCTCCACCCCTATTCTACACAGTTTTGCGCTAACATCTACTGAAGTCGTGTGCAGTATATCACAACATTTGCAACTTGTCAAGTGTCAAATATAACTTTTTATGTTGTCGCATAAATTCTTTTGGCTGTGTATACTATACTTGAGGTGATTCGGTGAACCAGAAGCACTATGCCAACTACAAGCGGCTTGGGCTTAATATCGCCTATTTCCGAAAGGAGAAGGGATTTTCTCAAAGCAAGCTTGCAGAGTGCATAAATATCAGCCGTACCCATATGAGCCGAATAGAAACTGCGGATTGCGCCGTATCATTGGATGTTATTTTCGACATCTGTGAAATTTTGGACGTTAAGCCCGCAAGCATGTTTGAGTTCAGGGGGTAGCGGAGGCTCTTCCGAACAAAAAACGCAGTCAGTCGAGACTGCGTTTTTTATTTTAATACTTATGCTAAGTTCGCAAAAAGCAAAAATTATATATAAGCGTATTAGGGACGGCGTTTCTGCCGTCCCTGATCTCATATAAAAGCTAAATTAATAAACAATTTTGCGTTCCGAGCCGATTTTTCCTGAAGGCGAAAAATCGGATGCGGATTTTGCGATACTGAGCCGATAACTGTACTTTGTACTGTGAGGCGAAGTTCGCAAAAAGCAAA
>JAFXEB010000023.1 GCA_017521025.1 Clostridia bacterium
CAAGGCGAAAAGCGTGAGCTTTCATACAGAGCGCAGACATCACGGCAAGGCGCAGGATGTATTGTACAAGCAGTACAAGCAGCGCAAGCTTTAGACGGTGAGCGGAGATAACGGCTGCTTACGCAGCCTACACCTCATCCGCCGCCTGCGGCGCCACCTTCTCCTCGGAGGAGAAGGCTTTGGGGTGCTTCTGCTAAACATTTTGCTCTTCCGCTTACGGTAGCACTGGCAGCCTACACCTCATCCGTCGCCTTACGGCGCCACCTTCTCCTCTAAGGAGAAGGCTTTGGGGAGCTTTCGCTTTTCGGCTCAGTCTTTTTTCTTTTTCTTTGCCTGCTCTTTCTCCTTGGCTTTTCTTTTTCGCATTATTTGCTTCTCGTCATCTAATATTCTTTTGACCGAGGTCTGTATCATCACGGTAACAAGCTCCTCGAACATTTTGCTCAGGTCGGCAGGGCTCATATTAAGGTCGTCGGGTGTCATTACGGACATCAGCTCTGACTTCAGCAGTCTGACCAGCTTTCTGACGTGGGCATGCCGTTCTTCAGCTCGCTTTTTGCGCTGAGAGTCCAGCACGTAGCCCACAACGTTGTTAAAGCGCTCGTCAGGCTCGAAGACCAGACAAAATAGCTCGCCATCGACCCTATAGTAGATATAGGTGCTTAGTGCGTTCATATTCTGCCTATGGTTTATGTACTTGGCGTTAGGCAGGTGAAGGGGGATCACGGTCTGTACGTGGTCGGCCATCAGATCCAGCGAAAACACACGCTTTTGCTTGCCGCCCAAAAACGAAGTATATATGCACAGAGTATCAAACTCTATAGTGTACTCGTACTGCCTGAAGACGTATCTTACACAGAAGAAAACAGCGAAGACGCCGCAGATAAAAATGATAAGATAAGGGCCAAAGTCAAAGGGCAGGATATACAGCGCAGTCCTTCTTGCGAGAATGGATATGATGGCGATGCAAACAATCATACAGACGTACTGCCCCATATCTATTTTTGGACGGTACAAATACATTAACCGATACCTCCCGTCATAAAGTCCCCGTAAGGGGGCATACAATTACACAAAAGGAGCAAATGCTATGAACAGAAACAAAATACCCGACCCCGCAAGGCTTACCGACAAGGAGCTGTGTGCCCTTGTAGGCGACATAACCAAGGCGCTTGGCGCAAGTCCCGAGCGCACTGCCGCCCTTACCGCAGACCCTAAGAGACTGCGTGGGATGCTTGGCAGTATGAGCGAAAGGGACATAGAGCGTCTTATCGAAAGGGCGGGCAAGGAAAAAGCCGCCGAGATATATAAGGCGCTGGGGAGGCGGTAGACGCTTATGGACGAAAAGATAAGAGCCGTGCTTGAAAACCCGCAGCTTATGGAGAGCATACTTGCCGCCCTGCGCAGTGCAGGGGGCGGCGAGGCGGCGGAAAACGCCCCGATAAACGCCCCGATAAACGCCCCGACAAACGAGGTGGCAAGGCAAGCCGCCGTGCCTGACCTGCCTGCTCTCGGCACCGTGCCTGCGCCCTACGGCTACAGCCAAGGCGGTGACAGAGGGCTTGCCCTCCTTGCGGCGCTGAAGCCTTTCCTAAAGGAGAGCCGCCGCAAAAAGCTTGATATGGCAAAGGGCGTGCTATCTGTTGCCGCCCTTTATAAAAACACCAAAAACATATAACAGTAAGGAGAATAGTCCATGTACAGCCGAGGATATGAAAGAGGCATAGAGTCTGACGGCAGTCTCCGTGACTACGAGCGAAGCCTTGAGCGTGCTGCCCAGCCTACCGACCTACCCCACGACGTACCTTCTTCCGAGCCCGCTGCCCAAGCCGCACTTGCCCATAGCGGCGAGGACTGCCGCAAAAGGCGGGGCGGTATAGGCGGTCTCCTTTCCTCCATAGACAAGGAAGACCTGCTCATTATCGCCATAGCCCTGCTGGTGCTGTGGGACGGCGACAGCGACAACGACCTGTTGCTTATCGCTCTTGCCTTTTTGCTCTTGTTTTAGTACCCCTGCTTTTCAAAAACTCAGCATACTCCTCCACCTGCCTGTGCTGGGCGGCGGTGAGCCCCTTTAACAGCTTCAGCGACGGGTCGTTCAGCTCCTTTATGTCCGATTCGTCCCTGTAGCCTGTGACGGAAAGCAGCATCTCATAGCTTACGCCCCCCACGCTGTGGTCGGCAAGCTTGCGAAGCAGCTTCTCCCCCGGTGCGCCGTCCTGACGGCACAGCTCAAACTTACGCAGTTGAACGTAGCTGATACCGCACTCTCTGGCAAACTCAAGCAAGGTCCTGTCTCCCTTTGCCCTGTCCAAAAGCAGGGCAAAGGCTTTTTTGTTATAGCCTACGTTTATCATAAAAAACCTTTTCCAAACCTAAAAGTCAATAAAGCCGTGCCTATTTGCCGAAGCAGGTCAGCGCCGCCCCTATTACGGTAGCGTACTCGCTGTTGTCGGGCACGATAAAGCTCACCCCAAAGGTGTCACCAAGTATCCTGAACGCCTCTTTTGCGCTCCTCAGCGCAGAAAGCCTGCCCGTAAGCACTATGTCCTTAACGCCCTTGCCGCTTGCGGCAAAGCGGCTTATTACAGCTACCGTCTCGTATATCATATTTATAAGACCTGCGGCAATATCCTCACTGCCCACCAGATCCCCCGTCTTACCGAAATTGGAGGCGGTGAGGGAGGAGGGCAAGGTAGGGCCTATATCCTTCTCGGTCATATCGTTTACCTTAAGGTCTATGTGGTTTATGTTACCGCTCTCGGCAAGCTCCTCTATAGCCGAAACGTCAGAGGTGCCGATAAGCTTTTTGGCAAGCCCCACCAGCGTACCGCCACCCACGCCCGTGCCGCCCATATGCTCAGCAACGCCGTTTTCGTAGTACACCATAGCGGTGCCCGTGCCCATGCTGACCACCAGCGCCCTGTCAAGCCCCGACAGGTAGCTGCCGCCCCTGCCTATAGCCACAAACTCAGAAACGTGGTCTGCGGGCAGCCCGAATATCTCATCCCCTGCGAAAACACTGCCAACGCCCGTTACCACCAGACGCTCAATGTCGCCAAGGGCTATGCCGTTTTCCGAGGTGAACTTGCCGAAGGCGCCGTAAAGAGAGGCGATAGGGTCGGTGGCACGGGTCATCATTGGAGAAATGACCTTGCCTGCCTTTACGCCGGCTATTTTTGTGGTGCTGCCGCCCACGTCTATGCCTACTATAATACCCATAAAAAACACCTCTTTCGCCATATTACAGCCTTATTACAATCTATTGTAACCGTAAAACGGCACTTTGTCAACCGGAGACGGTACAGAAAAAGAAAAATATTAGATAAAACTCTTTTCAAAAGCCTTGCTTTGTGTTATAATAATCGGTAATAAGGAAAAATGGGTCATTATGTGTGTATGGGAGGTGGCTTTTGCCTCCTTGCCGTGAGAGAGGGCGGTGCTTTTTTGGAATTCAATAGGATAGAAAAAGCGGCGCTTTTCGAGGAGATAAACCGTGGCGTCGTATCCCACGCATATATAGTGGAGGGCGCCGAGGGTGTGGGCAAGCTTGACTTTGCCCTTGCCGCCGCAAGGGCGGTGCTCTGCCACGGCGAGCAGGCACCCTGCGGTGTATGCTCCTCCTGCCGCAAGTGTGAGGAGGGGGCTCATCCCGACCTGCACATCTACCGACCCGACGGTGCCAGCTTTAAGGTGGAGACCGTCCGTGAGATACGCCGTGCCGTACAGCTTACCCCCGGTGAGGGCGACAGGGCGGTGTATATTATGGAGTCTGCCCACGCCATGACCCCCTCGGCTCAGAACGCACTGCTGAAGGTCTTTGAGGAGCCGCCCAAGGGCACCGTGTTCTTTTTGCTTACCGAAAAGCGTGAGTCCTTGTTGCCCACCGTCCGCTCAAGGGGGCGCTCCATACGGCTTTCCGCCGCAGAGGACGGGGACGTTGCCGCCTACCTGCGTGAGCGGTATCCCAAGGCAGACGCCGCCGCTATAGAGGAGGCGGTGCGTATGGCAGAGGGCTCCTACGGCAAGGCTGAGTCCATCCTTAAAAAGGAGGGCAGGGCAGAGCGTGAGGCGGCGCTGAAGCTGTGTGAGCTTTTGTTCAGACCCACGGGGCGCTACGGGCTGTATACCGCTTTTCTGGGGCAGAAGGGGAAAAGGGACGGCACCGTGCAGATAATAGACCACCTTACGGCGGCGGCGAAGGATGTGCTCGTGACCAAGCTCGGTTGCGGCAAAAGCGCATTTTTGCACCCTGACAAGGCGGCGGAATACAGTGCCGACAACACGGCAGAGGCGCTGTACTGTATATTCGAGGCACTGCTTGACTGTGCCCGTTCACTGAGAAGAAACACCGATGGCGGCACCGCACTGACAGAGCTTTGCAGGCGTGTGACCCAAGGGAAAGGATAGATATTATGGCAGATAACGAAACCAAGATAAAAGATGGCACAGCTAAAGAGTCCGCAGGCAAGGGAGGCAGACCCTTCAGAGGGCACCACGGCAGGGGCAAATACGGGCACAGACCCCGCCGCCCCGCAGAAAAGCCCGAGGCAGGGGCAGAGACTGCCGTAGCCGAGCAGACGGGCGAGCATGGCAAGCCTGCCCGCAAGGCAGAGGGCGCAAGAGCTCCCCATAAGGAGGAGCACAAGGCGAAGGGCGACAAGCCTCACAAGGGCGACCACAAGCCTGCCCGCAAGTCAGAGAGCGCAAAGCCTCACCACAAGGAGGAGCAGAAGCCAAGGGCAGACAAGCCTCAGCCTAAGGGCGAGGGCAAGGACAACCGCCAAAGCCGTGGCAGGCGTGACGAGCGCCGCCGTGAGGAGCGTGAGAGCAAGCCAAGGCAGGGAGAGGAGCGCAACTCCGTTTCTCCCCGTGCGGCACTCCTTCAGGAGCGTCAGAGCGCAGAGCAGAGAGCCTTTGACGAGGCAAGCGACATCCTGCTTGAGGCGGCAAAGCGCCGTGAGGCAGGCGAGGTGGTGCCGGAGGACGATTGCCCCAGAGTAGAGATAGTGGGCGTCCGCTTCAAGCCCTCGGGCAAGATATACTATTTTGCTCCTGCGGGTATCAGCTTTGATGCAGATGACGGTGTTATAGTGGAGACAGCCCGTGGTCAGGAGTACGGCTTTGTGGCGCTTTCCAACCGCATGGTAAAGGTAAAGGACACCGTACAGCCTCTCAAGGAGGTCATCCGCAAGGCCACCGACGCCGACAAGGCAAAGCATGAGCAAAACAAGCAGCTTGAGAAGCGTGCCGTAAAGGTGTGGGAGGAGCTTGTTAAAAAGCACGCCCTTGTTATGAGCCTTACGGACGTGGAATACACCTTCGATAACGCAAAGCTCACCTTCTATTTCACTGCCGACGGCAGGGTGGATTTCCGTGAGCTGGTAAAGGATCTGGCGGGAGTGTTCCGCACAAGGATAGAGCTGAGGCAGATAGGCGTAAGGGACGAGGCAAAGCTTATGGGCGGTCTCGGCGTATGCGGTATGCCCTTCTGCTGTCACCGCTTCCTTCCCGATTTCGTACAGGTGTCCATCAAAATGGCAAAGGAGCAGAATCTGTCCCTTTCCTCCTCCAAGATATCGGGCAACTGCGGCAGACTTATGTGCTGTCTGCGCTATGAGCAGGACGTTTACGACGAGGAGTATCTCACCTTCCCCCGTGCAGATATGGTGGTGCGCACCGCTCAGGGTACGGGCGTGATTGCGGAAAGCAACTTCTTAAGCGGCAAGATAAAGGTTCGTATGGACGGTGAGGGCACCGCCGTGTTCAAGACCTTCACCCGTGACGAGGTAAAGGTCATCGGCAAGGCAAAGCGCTTTGACAACGAGCCTATCGACAAAGAACTGAAAGCACTTGAGGACTGATTATGGTATTTTCATCTCTTATTTTCCTGTTCGGCTTTCTGACCGTAACGATGGGGCTTTATTTCGCAGTGCCGAGGCGCTTCAAGAATCTGGTGCTGTTTGTGATGAGCCTGCTGTTTTACGGCTGGGCAGAGCCTTTCTTCATTATTATAATGATGGTCTCTGTGGCAACGGCGTTTTTTCTGGGCTTCCTCATCGACAAGTACAGAGACGTTTATAAAAAGCGTGCAAGGCGCTATCTGGTGCTGTCCCTGTCGCTGAACCTTGTATGGCTGCTTTTCTTTAAATATCTGAACTTCTTTATAGATAACCTCTCCGCCATACCCTTCCTTTCGGGGCTTAGCACTATCAGCGAGTACCGCCTGCCCTTTGTGTCTGAGTTTCCCTTCAAGTTTATGCTGCCCCTCGGCATCTCCTTCTACACCTTCCAGATAATGTCCTATTCCATAGACCTTTACCGTGGGCAGACAAGGGTGCAGGAGAAGTTCATCTCCTTCGGCGCCTACGTCACCCTTTTCCCCCAGCTTGTGGCAGGCCCTATCGTCCGCTACAGAGACGTGGACGATATGCTTATGGAACGCCACGAGACGGTGGAGGACTTTGCCGCAGGCGCAAGGCGCTTTTGCGCAGGTATGTGCAAAAAGGTGCTGCTTGCCGACGTGGCAGACGGACTTGTCAACTATTTCGACACCAGCCTTGCTACCGAGCAGACCGCCGTGGCAGGCTGGATGGTGGTGCTTTGCTACACCTTCCGCATCTATTTCGATTTCTCCGCCTATTCCGATATGGCGATAGGTCTGGGCAGGATGTTCGGCTTCACCTTCCTTGAGAACTTTGACTACCCCTATATTTCGGGCAGTATAACCGAGTTCTGGCGAAGGTGGCACATCTCCCTTTCCTCTTGGTTCAGAGAGTACGTATACATCCCCCTCGGCGGCAACCGCAACGGCCGTCTCAAGCAGTACCGCAACATTGCTATAGTCTGGCTGCTTACGGGCTTCTGGCACGGCGCATCGTGGAACTTTATACTCTGGGGTGCGTATTTTATGGTCATACTTATGGTAGAAAAGGCATTTCTCCTTAAGGCGCTGGACAAGGCGCCCAAGGCGGTGAGCCATATCTACGCTCTGTTCCTTATTGTGATAGGCTGGCTTATCTTCTACTATACCGATACCTCCGCAGGGCTCCGCTGTCTTGGCGCAATGGTTGGCGCAGGCTCCTTCAGCTCTCCCGTGGTGAGCTTCGCCGCAGTAAGGGCACTGCCTACCCTCGCCGTATTCGCCATAGGCTGTACACCCTATCCCAAGCAGCTCTGGCACTCCCTTACCTCAAGGAACGAGCTTGGCAGATGCGTTAACGCAGTGATGCCTGCTTTGGGTCTTGTGCTTTGTCTGGGCTATATGGTGGCATCCTCCTACAGCCCCTTCCTGTATTGGAATTTCTAAGGAGGGACGATAAATGAAAAAACACAGAATATCCGATATAATCACTATTGTACTGTTCCTCTCCATCCTTTTCGGCTTCGGTGCCGCCTTCTGGATACTGCCCGACGTGGACGTGTCTCAGGTGGAGGGTCGCCCTATGCAGCAGACCCCCAGCTTTACCACCGGCTACAGAGATAACGCAAGCCTTGTTACCTACACGGGCACCGACTATCTTCTCCACGGCTATCTTGCCGACGAGTTTGACGAATACTATTGCGACCAATTCCCTCTGCGCAGATTCTTTCTGGGGCTCCACGCCGCTACCGAGTCCCTCTCCTACCGTGGCGTTAACGGCGGCGTGCTCAAGGTGGGCGACGAGCTTGCCGTGACCCGCTTTGATGCCGCAGGCTTTACGGGACTTACCGAGTACTACAGCGAGGAGCACGTCAGGGCGGCGCTGGGCAACCTGCACAGCGTTTGCGAAGGACTTGACGTGCCCGTTAAGGTAATGCTCCCCCCCAGAAGCATTGACGTAAAGGCGCCCTTTATGGGCTACCCCACCGAGATTTCCGACAGCCTGCATCTGCTGACCGAGGAGGTTATGGGCGAGGAGTACGTTGAGCTGCTCTCCTATATGCGCAGGCTTATGGAGGACGGTCACAAGCCCTACTTCACCACCGACCACCACTGGACCGTGGAGGGCGCATACGAGGCTTATGCCACGCTTATGCGTGACTGGGGACTGACCCCCTACGCTAAGGAGGACTTTGAGTTCGTTACCGTTACCGAGGATTTTCAGGGCACTACCCTGAGAAACGGCAACTATTTCTATATGGAGGGCGAGTCCCTTCAGCTCGCACGCTACGAGGGGGACGAGGACTTTACCGTTACACTCCTCAGTAAGCTGCTCACCCCCGGCGAAGAGTATGAGGGGCTTTATAACTTTGCCGCTACCGAGACCGAGGACGCCTACAGCATCTTCCTTCACGGCAAGCCCCTGCAGATGAGCATCACGCTGGAGGGTGCGGAGAGGGAGACCTTGCTTGTGTACAAGGACTCCTTCGGCCATAGTCTGGTGCCCTTCCTTGCCCGCCATTTCGATATCTTTGTGCTGGATAACCAAAGCGAGACCTACGGCAACAATATCTCTTCCGCCGTCGCAGCCACAGGCGCAGACCGTGTGCTTGTCGTGTATAATATGGAGAATGTGATAGAGACGGGGAAGCTTGCCAACCTCAAAGGGTGAGTGCGGTGGAATCTCCGTGGAGCGCAAAAACTGTTTTTTAGGAAGCGCAAAAATTGTTTTTTGGAATAGATAATGAAACAAAGGACGGCACACGCCGTCCTTTGTACGTTCTTTATATAATTTTTGCTTTGAACGAACTCCCTCGCTTTCTCTTTTGCCTCTGCGCCGCCGAGGGGGCGGCTGTGTAGTCAGGGCGGTGCATTGCGGTGGAAATATACCGAGGGCGGAAAAGAGCTTTTTGGTGGGAGCGGAGGGGGTCGGAGGAGCGTTTTTTACGGAGGCTCGGAGTTTTGGGCGGCGTTTTTTGCGGACGGCGGAGGAGGGGAAGGGCAAATCTATGGAAAAACAGCAGAATCAGGCGTAGAAATTGTAAATAATTTGTGAACATAGTGCACAAAATACCGCAAAAAAAGAGCAAAGTGCCCACTTATAGTGGTGTACATAATGCGAAAGCACTACTTGTTGCGATATAAAAAGTATTTACATACGGGAGAAAAAATGTAAACTTTTTGAAAGTTTTTTTGCTAAAAGTATTGACAAGCCTTGACTTTTACTATATAATAATAAACTGCGCTAAGAGCGCTGTTTTGCGATTTTTGCCCCCGAAAAAGGGGTAAAAAAGAGACGGAAAAACGCAAAAAACCCTTTAAATTCAAGGCTTTTTGAGCTGTCCCCACGGGGCGGCAGAATATTATGAAAGACGGAGAGTGTGGCGAAAAATGATGACACCTAAAACCCTTGGTCCCAATGTCAGAATGAACTTCTCCAAGACCGAAGAAGTTCTGGAGATGCCCAACCTTATCGAGGTTCAGAAAAAATCCTTTCGTGAATTCGTTGACAAGGGCATTCGTGAGGTATTGAGAGACGTTTCTCCCATGACCGACTATTCGGGCAACCTCATTATAGAGTTTGTGGACTATTCTCTTAACGAAACCCCCAAGTACACCGTTGAGGAGTGCAAGGAGAGAGACGTTAACTACGCTGTTCCCTTTAAGGTTCTCGTCAGACTCACCAACAAGGTGACGGGCGAGGTGAAGGAGCAGGAGATATTCATGGGCGACTTCCCCTATATGACCGAGAGCGGCACCTTTATCATCAACGGCGCCGAGCGTGTCATTGTCAGCCAGATCGTCCGTTCTCCCGGCGTTTACTTTGACGTTACCGACGACAAGAACGGCAAAAAGCTCTATTCCAGTACCGTTATTCCTTACAGGGGTGCGTGGCTTGAGTACGAGACCGACTCCTCCGACGTTTTCTATGTGCGTATAGACAAAAACAGAAAGATACCGATCACCGTGCTTCTCCGCGCCTTCGGTCTTGGCACTAACGAGCAGATAGAGGAGCTTTTCGGTGACGACATCAAGATAAAGGCAACCCTTGAGAAGGATTCTATGGTGGCTGAGGCTGTGAAGAACGGCACCACCCCCGTTGAGGAGGCGCTCAAGGAGATATATAAGAAGCTTCGTCCCGGCGACCCCCCTATTGTGGAGAGCGCACAGGTACTGCTTAACAACCTTTTCTTCGACGCAAAGAGATACGATATCTCCCCCGTGGGCAGATATAAGTTCAATAAAAAGCTTGCTCTCGGCAAGCGCATAATGGGCACCACCCTTGCCCGTCCCGTTATCTCTCCCCTTACGGGCGAGCTCGTGTTTGAGGCAGGCGTAAAGCTTAGCCGTGAGGACGCTGAGACCGTTGAGAGAAGCGGTGCGTGGAACGTTTACGTGCTTAACGAGCACGGCGAAGAGGTGCGTGTGTTCTCCAACCGTATGGTTGACGCTTCTGCGGTTTCCCCCTTCACTAACGAGGAGCTGGAGCTGGAGGAGAAGGTGCATTTCGACACCTTTATGGAGATACTTGCCGACACCGGCGTGGCAGACCTTAAGGCCGTTAAGCGTGCTATGGCTGCCCGTATGGACGAGCTTATTCCCAGACATATCACCGTTGACGATATCTATGCCTCCGTCAACTATCTGCTTGCGCTGTCTCACGGCGTGGGCACCACCGACGATATCGACCATCTGGGCAACCGCCGCCTCAGAAGCGTAGGTGAGCTGCTTATAAACCAGCTCCGCATAGGCTTTGCCCGTATGGACAAGATAGTTAAAGAGAAGATGACCACCCAGGACATTGACAGCGTAACCCCTCAGTCACTGGTCAACATCCGTCCCATCGTTTCCGCAACGAGAGACTTTTTCGGCTCTTCTCCCCTTTCTCAGTTTATGGACCAGACCAACCCTCTGGCAGAGCTTACCCATAAACGCCGTCTTTCCGCACTGGGCCCCGGCGGTCTTTCCAGGGACAGGGCGTCCTTCGAGGCGAGAGACGTTCACTATACCCATTACGGCAGAATGTGTCCTATAGAGACCCCCGAAGGTCCTAACATAGGTCTTATCTCTTACCTTGCAACCTATGCAAGAGTAAATAAGTTCGGCTTTATCGAGGCTCCCTACAGGGTAGTTAAGGACGGTAAGGTCACCAAGGAGATCAGATATATCACCGCAGACGTGGAGGATGACTACACCGTAGCCACCGCCAATGAGGAGCTGGATGCCAACGGCTGCTTCGTAAAGTCCAAGGTAGTAGCCCGCCACAGAGAGGAGATAATCGAGGTTGAGCCTGAGCGTATCGACCTTATGGACGTTTCTCCCAAGATGCTGGTATCCGTTGCTACGGCGATGATCCCCTTCCTTGAAAACGACGATAACTCCAGAGCGCTGATGGGCTCCAACATGCAGAAGCAGGCAGTGCCTCTTATGATAACCGAGTCTCCCATAGTTGCTACAGGTATGGAGTACAAGGCGGCTTATGATAGCTGTGTTACCGTTATCTCCGACAGAGACGGCTATGCAGAGCGTGTTACCGCTGACGAGATCGCCATCCGTGGCGATGACGGCAGCCTCAGAAGCTTCCGCCTCACCAAGTTCAAGAGATCCAATCAGGGCACCTGCGTAAACCAGCGCCCCATTATCACCAAGGGCGACCGTATTGCCAAGGGTCAGGTCATTGCTGACGGTATGGCAACCTCCAACGGTGAGATATCTCTCGGTAAGAACGTGCTTATCGGCTTTATGACCTGGGAGGGCTATAACTACGAGGACGCAGTTCTTATTAACGAAAGGCTTGTAAGAGACGATGTATACACCTCCATCCATATAGAGGAGTATTACTGTGAGTCCAGAGACACCAAGCTTGGGCCTGAGGAGATCACCCGTGATATCCCCAACCTGGGTCCCGACGTGCTCAAGGAGCTGGACGATGAGGGTATCATCCGCATCGGTGCAGAGGTAAGAGCAGGTGATATACTTGTAGGTAAGGTAACGCCCAAGGGCGAGACCGAGCTTACCGCTGAGGAGAGACTGCTGAGAGCCATCTTCGGCGAAAAGGCAAGAGAGGTAAGAGATACTTCTCTCCGTCTGCCCCACGGTGAAGCGGGCATAGTTGTTGACGTAAAGACCTTCTCCAGAGACGATTGCGACGTGCTTCAGCCCGGCGTTATCAAGGTGGTAAGAGTATATATCGCCCAGAAGAGAAAGATCAGCGTCGGCGATAAGATGGCAGGCCGCCACGGTAACAAGGGCGTTGTTTCCCGCATACTTCCCTCTGAGGATATGCCCTTCCTGCCCGACGGTACTCCTCTTGATATCGTTCTTAACCCCCTCGGCGTACCTTCCCGTATGAACATCGGTCAGGTGCTTGAGGTTCACTTGGGTATCGCCGCCAAGAAGCTCGGCTTCAAGGTGATGACGCCCGTATTCGACGGCGCAAACGAGCGTGATATACAGCAGTGCCTTATGGAGGCAGGCTACGGCACCGTAACGGTGAAGGACCCTGCTACCGGCGAGGAGAAGCAGGTAGTAAACGGTAAGACCATCCTTTACGACGGCAGAACGGGCGTACCCTTTGATAACCCCGTTACCGTTGGTTATATGTACTTCCTTAAGCTCCACCATCTGGTTGACGATAAGATCCACGCCCGTTCCACCGGTCCCTACTCCCTCGTTACCCAGCAGCCTCTGGGCGGTAAGGCTCAGTTCGGCGGCCAGCGTTTCGGCGAGATGGAGGTTTGGGCGCTGGAGGCTTACGGCGCTGCTTACACTCTGCAGGAGATACTCACCGTCAAGTCCGACGATATCAAGGGCAGGGTAAAGACCTACGAGGCTATAGTAAAGGGTCAGAACATACCCACCCCCAGCGTTCCCGCTTCCTTCAAGGTGCTTGTAAAAGAGCTTCAGTCCCTTGGTCTGGACGTAAGAGTGCTGGATAAAGACGAAAAAGAAATAACTCTCAAGGACTACAGCGACGAGGAGGGCGAGGACGAGAGAAAGTTCTCCGATGCCGAGCTCGGCGAAAGCGTTCTTGATACGGACCCCGATAACCTGATGTACGACGATATGGAGGGCGTTGTTGCCGACGACGATTCCGCTGAGGACGGCGGCGAGGACGCTTACGAATAAGACAGGGGGTAAATTTAGTGGAAAACGTAGAATTTGATAGCATACAAATAGGTCTTGCTTCACCCGATATGATCAGAGAATGGTCTTACGGCGAGGTAAAGAAGCCCGAGACGATCAACTACCGTACCTTAAAGCCCGAGCGTGACGGTCTTTTCTGCGAAAAGATCTTCGGGCCCACCAAGGACTGGGAATGCCACTGCGGTAAGTATAAGAGAGTTCGTTATAAGGGCAAGGTGTGCGAGAAGTGCGGCGTTGAGATAACCACCAACAAGGTGCGCCGTGAGCGTATGGGTCACGTTGAGCTTGCAGCTCCCGTTTCCCATATCTGGTACTTCCGTGCCATCCCCTCCCGCATGGGTCTGCTTCTTGACCTGTCTCCCAAGCTTCTCGAAAAGGTGCTTTATTTCGCACAGTATATAGTTCTCGACCCCGGTGACACGCCCCTTGTTAAAAAGCAGCTGCTCACCGACCAGCAGTACAGAGATTATTACGAGAAGTATGAAAACGATTTTCGTGTAGGCATCGGTGCCGAAGCGATAAAGGAGCTGCTTTGTGAGCTTGACTGTGAGGAGCTTGCCCAGCAGCTTAAGGAGGAGCTTAAGGACGCTCAGGGTCAGCGCAAGCTGCGCCTTATAAAGCGCCTTGAGGTGGTAGAGGCGTTCCGCACCAGCGGCAACCGTCCCGAGTGGATGGTGCTGGAGGCGCTGCCCGTTATCCCTCCTGAGATCCGTCCTATGGTACAGCTTGACGGCGGCAGATTCGCCACCAGCGACCTTAACGACCTTTACAGACGTGTTATCAACCGTAACAACCGTCTTAAGAAGCTTATCGAGCTGGAGGCTCCCAATATAATCATCCGCAACGAGAAGCGTATGCTTCAGGAGGCGGTAGACGCACTTATCGACAACGGCAGAAGGGGTCGCCCCGTAACGGGTCCCAACAACCGTCCTCTTAAGTCTCTCTCCGAGATGCTCAGAGGTAAGCAGGGTCGCTTCAGACAGAACCTGCTTGGTAAGCGTGTTGACTATTCGGGCCGTTCCGTTATAGTTGTAGGCCCCGAGCTGAAGATATATCAGTGCGGTCTGCCTAAGGAAATGGCGCTTGAGCTGTTCAAGCCCTTCATTATGAAAAACCTCGTTGCCGCAGGTAAGGCAACTAATATTAAGGACGCTAAGAAGAAGGTTGAGCGTGCCACCCCCGAGGTTTGGGACGCTATCGACGTGGTTATCAAGGAGCATCCCGTGCTTCTGAACCGTGCACCTACCCTTCACAGACTGTCCATTCAGGCATTTGAGCCCGTGCTGGTAGAGGGCAGAGCCATCAAGCTCCATCCCCTTGTATGTACCGCATTCAACGCCGACTTCGACGGCGACCAGATGCCTGTACACGTACCCCTTTCCGCCGAGGCGCAGGCAGAGGCAAGGTTCCTTATGCTCTCCGCCAACAACCTGCTGAAGCCCGTTAACGGCCGTGCCGTTACCGTTCCTTCTCAGGACATGGTGCTCGGCTCCTTCTACCTCACCATGGATAAAGAGGGTGAGATAGGCGGTCTTGATGCAAGCGACCCCTCCAAGGGCTGCTATCGCAACCTTGACGAGGCTGTTATGGCTTACGAAAACGGCCTGTTGGGTCTCCACGCCAAGATAAAGGTAAGGATAGAGAAAGAGATAAACGGTAAGCTGTGCGAGGGTATGGTAACCTCCACGCTGGGCCGCTTCATATTCAACAGCTATATCCCTCAGGACCTTGGCTTTGTTGACAGAAGCAAGGCAGAGAACGCCTTTGACCTTGAGGTAGACTTCGTTTGTACCAACAACGAGCTTGCCCAGATAATCGACCGCTGTATCAGAGTACACGGCAACGTTATCACCTGCGAGATGCTGGATAAGATGAAGGCTAACGGCTTCAAGTACTCCACAAGGGGCGCTATCACCATCTCCGTTTACGATATGACCATCCCCCCCAAGAAGTATGATATGCTTGCCGAGGCGGAGAAGAAGGTTGACGTTATCACCGAGTACTTCCGTCAGGGTATGCTTTCCGACGAAGAGAGAAGCCGCAGAGTGGTTTCCGTATGGGAGGATTGCACCAAGCAGGTTGCTACCGAGCTGCAGAAGAACCTTGACCGCTACAACCCTCTGAATATGATGGCTGTTTCCGGTGCGAGAGGCTCTATAAAGCAGATAAGACAGCTTGCAGGTATGCGTGGTCTGATGTTTGCCGCCACAGGTAAGACGATAGAAATGCCTATTAAGTCTAACTTCCGTGAGGGCATGACCATACTTGAATACTTTACCGCAGCCCGTGGTGCGAGAAAGGGTCTTGCAGATACCGCACTCCGTACCGCAGACTCCGGTTACCTTACCAGACGTCTGGTTGACGTAGCTCAGGACGTTATCGTCCGTGAGGAAAACTGCGGCGACAACAGAGGTATGGTAGTACGCAAGATAGTAGATATAATGAGCGGCGGCAAGGAGGAGGTCATCGAGCCCTTCGCTGACAGACTGCTGGGCAGATACACTATCGGCGCAGTTGTTAACCCCACGACCGGCGAGGTTATCGTAGAGGATGACACTATGATAAGCGACGCTCAGGTTAAGGCTATAATCGAGGCAGGCATTGAGGAGGTTCGTGTACGTTCCGCCATCAACTGCCGAGCTAAGCACGGTGTTTGCGTACACTGCTACGGTGCAGACCTTGCTTCGGGCAGGCCCGTAAGCATAGGCGAGGCTGTAGGTATCATAGCTGCTCAGTCCATAGGCGAGCCCGGTACCCAGCTTACCATGCGTACCTTCCATAGCGGCGGTGTTGCAGGCAGCGATATTACACAGGGTCTTCCCAGAGTTGAGGAGATATTCGAGGCTCGCAGACCCAAGGTTGCCGCACTCCTTGCAGAGTATAACGGCACCATTACCGTTGAGGACACCAAGAAGGGCAGACAGGTCCATATGGTGGATTCCGAGACGGGTGAGGAGCATATCGCCCCTATCTCCCTCAAGACCAAGCTTATCGTAGAGGATGGCGCTACCGTTCGCAAGTGTCAGAAGCTTACCGACGGTACCGAGACCCCTGCAGATATCCTTCGTATCAGCGGTCTTGACGCAGTTTATGAGTACATCATCAAAGAGATACAGCGTGTTTACCGTTTGCAGGCCGTTGAAATAAACGACAAGCATATAGAGATAATAGCACGCCAGATGACCAGAAAGATAAGAGTAGAGCAGGCAGGCGACACGGATATGCTGGTAGGCAGCGCCGTTGACGTAAACGAGTTTATCTCCGCTAACGAGGCAATCCGTGCCCGTAACGAGGCAGGCGAGACCGCCCTTCCCCTTATGGAGGCGGTTGGCGCTCCTATGCTGCTCGGTATCACCAAGGCCTCTCTTTCTACCGAGTCCTTCCTGTCCGCCGCCTCCTTCCAGGAGACCACCAAGGTTCTCACCGAGGCAGCTATCAAGGGCAAGCGTGACCCGCTTATCGGTCTTAAGGAGAACGTTCTTATCGGTAAGCTCATCCCCGCAGGTACGGGTATGAAGCGTTACAGAGGTCTGGACGTAAACGTGGGCGAGCCTGAGAGCTATAACCAGCTCTTTGAGGACGACCCCGTAAACGCTGTTGAGTAAAGCGCTCACGGCGGTATCTGATTCAGTTGCATACCCCCCTTAAACGGGGGATAAGCATAAATATTAAAGGAAAGGAGAGAAAATTCAGTGCCTACATTTAACCAGCTTGTAAGACATGGCAGACAGATGAGCACCTATAAGTCCAAGTCTCCCGCACTGCAGAAGGGCGTTAATCTTCTCAAGAAGAAGAGCACCGACCAGCCCTCCCCTCAGAAGAGAGGCGTTTGCACTAAGGTAGCCATCAAGACCCCCAAGAAGCCTAACTCTGCACAGAGAAAGATCGCAAGGGTCAGACTTACCAACGGTATGGAAGTAACCTCTTACATCCCCGGCATCGGTCACAACCTGCAGGAGCACTCTGTAGTTCTTATCAGAGGCGGCAGAGTAAAGGACCTCCCCGGTGTACGTTATCACATCATCCGTGGTAAGCTCGATACTCAGGGTGTTGCTAACAGAAATCAGGCTCGCTCCAAGTACGGTGCAAAGAGACCTAAGAAGAAGTAAGCAAGTACCCACACCAATTTAATTCGGAAAAGCAGTTTGTGCTTTACAAAGCGCAATATCATATATATATAAATATAGTGATTTTGCCTTGACGGAAGCCTTACGGAAAACAAATTTCCGAGTACCTGAGATCTCATTTTAAAAATTATGAAGGAGGGAAGTACAGTGCCCAGAAGAGTGCATGGTTTCAAAAGGGATGTTTTACCGGACCCTATGTATAATTCCACTTTGGTAACTAAGCTTACCAACCAGATTATGTATGACGGTAAGAAGGGTGTTGCTCAGAGAATCGTTTACGATGCATTTGCAATGGTTGAGAAGAAGACCGGCGCAAACCCCCTTGAGCAGTTCCAGAAGGCCCTTGAGAACATAATGCCTAACCTTGAGGTAAAATCCGTTCGTAGAGGCGGCTCTAACTATCAGGTTCCTATGGAAGTAAGAGCTGAAAGACGTCAGACTCTCGGTCTCAGATGGCTTGTTAATTATGCAAGAGCCAGAAGCGACAAGAAGATGTATGAGCGTCTCGCTAACGAGATAATTGACGCAACCAACAACCTTGGCGGCGCAGTTAAGAAGAAGGACGATACCCATAGAATGGCAGAAGCAAACAAGGCATTTGCTCATTACAGATGGTAAAGGCTGCGTAAAAGCAGAGCTTTGCGCAAGCATTTCAAAAGAGGGACGCCCCTTTCGGAAGCGGAAGGGTGCCCCCCGAAAAACAGGAGAATTTTATGGCGAAATATCAGCTTGATAATATGCGTAACATAGGTATAATGGCGCATATCGACGCAGGCAAAACAACGACTACAGAACGTATACTTTACTACACCGGTAAGACCCACAAGCTCGGCGAGACCCACGAGGGCGCCGCCACAATGGACTGGATGGAGCAGGAGCAGGAGCGTGGTATAACCATCACCTCCGCTGCAACCACCTGTTATTGGAAGGGATACCGTATCAATATAATTGACACCCCCGGCCATGTGGACTTTACCGCAGAGGTCGAGCGTTCTTTGAGAGTGCTTGACGGTTCTGTTACCGTGTTCTGCGCCAAGGGCGGCGTGGAACCTCAGTCGGAGACAGTCTGGCATCAGGCTGACAAGTACAAGGTTCCCCGAATGGCATACGTAAACAAGATGGATATCACCGGCGCAAACTTCTACCGTGTTGTTGATATGATGCATGAGAGACTTCGTGCAAACGCAGTTCCTCTCCAGCTTCCTATCGGCGCAGAGAGTGAGTTTAAGGGCCTTATCGACTTGCTTACTATGACCGCCTATATATATAGAAACGAAGACGGCACCGATATCCTTGAGACCACCGTTCCCGAGGATATGAAGGAAAAGGCTGAGGCCTACAGGGCTCAGCTTGTGGAGAACGTTTGCGAGTTTGACGACGCCCTCATGGAGAAATTCCTTGAGGAGGAGGAGATCACCGTAGACGAGCTGAAGAAGGCGATCCGCAAGGCTACCATCGACAACAAGATGGTACCCGTTTTCTGCGGCACCTCCTACAGAAACAGGGGCGTACAGAAGCTTCTGGACGCAGTCATCGACTATATGCCTTCTCCCCTTGACGTTGAAAACATCAAGGGCATCAACCCCGACACCGAGGAAGAGGAAGAGCGTATCACAGGCGAGGACCAGCCCTTCTCCGCTTTGGCTTTCAAGATCATGGCAGACCCCTTTGTTGGTAAGATCTGCTTCGTAAGAGTATACTCCGGCTCTGTCAAGTCCGGCTCCGTTGTTTACAACGCAGTCAAGGGCGGCAGAGAGCGTATGGGCCGTATCCTTATGATGCACGCCAACCACAGGGAAGACGTTGATGAGATCGGCGCCGGCGAGATAGCCGCAGTAGTAGGCTTAAAAAACACTACCACGGGCGACACCCTTTGCGATGAAAAGAATCCTATAGTTCTTGAGTCGATGGTGTTCCCCGAACCCGTTATCCGAGTAGCAATCGAGCCCAAGACCAAGGCAGGTCAGGAAAAGATGGGTATCGCCCTTTCCAGACTGGCTGAGGAGGACCCCACCTTCCGTACCTATACGGATACAGAGACGGGTCAGACCATTATCGCAGGTATGGGCGAGCTGCACCTTGAGATAATAGTGGACAGGCTTATGCGTGAGTTCCGTGTGGAGGCAAACGTGGGTAAACCCCAGGTTAGCTACCGTGAGGCCATCCGCAAGAAGGCTGACGCCGACGAGAAATTCGTCCGTCAGAGCGGCGGTAAGGGTCAGTACGGCCACGTTAAGCTTACTATAGAACCCGGTGAGGCGGGCAGCGGCTTTGAGTTCGTTGACAAGACCGTTGGCGGCGCTATTCCTAAGGAATATATGGGCGCAGTAAGGAGCGGTATTGAAAGCGCAATGCAAAGCGGTATTCTGGCAGGCTACAACGTTGTTGACGTTAAGGCAACCGTGACCGACGGCTCCTATCACGAGGTAGACTCCTCTGAGATGGCGTTCAAGATCGCAGGCTCTATGGCGTTCAAGGCAGCGATGAAACGTGCAGACCCCACCCTTACCGAGCCTATAATGAAGGTCGTTGTTATTACTCCCGAGGAATATCTCGGCTCAATAATCGGCGACATAACCACCCGCCGTGGCGCTATCCAGGAGATGACCGCCCTCACAGGCGCTCAGCAGATAACTGCACACGTTCCCCTTTCCGAGATGTTTGGCTACGCAACCGATATGCGTTCCATGACACAGGGAAGAGGCAACTATTCCATGGAGCCCAGCCACTATGCGGAGGTTCCTAAGTCCGTAATGGATGCAATAGTTAAGGGCAAAGGTCAGGAAGACTAAGCCTTAATACAACTATTTTTGAAAAAGCCTTGACATAAGGCAAAAAATTGTTTATTATAAAATTAAGAAAAATTGTTAATTCAGGAGGAAATTTTAATGGCAAAGGCAAAATTTGAAAGAACCAAGCCCCATGTCAATATAGGCACTATCGGCCACGTTGACCACGGCAAGACCACCCTTACCGCTGCTATAACCAAGACCCTTTCTCTCGGCAACGCTTCCATCGAGTTCTTGGCATATGACCAGATCGATAACGCTCCCGAGGAAAAGCAGAGAGGTATAACCATTAACACCCGTCACGTTGAGTATGAGACTGCTAACAGACACTATGCTCACGTTGACTGCCCCGGCCACGCAGACTACGTTAAGAACATGATCACCGGTGCTGCTCAGATGGACGGCGCTATCCTCGTTGTTGCTTCTACCGACGGTCCTATGCAGCAGACCCGTGAGCACATCCTTCTCGCTCGTCAGGTTGGCGTTCCCGCAATGTGCGTATATATGAACAAGACCGACCTCGTTGACGATGAAGAGCTCCTCGAGATCGTTGAGATGGAGATCAGAGACCTTCTTTCCGAGTATGACTTCCCCGGTGACGAAATTCCGATCATCAAGGGTTCCGCAAGAGAGGCTCTCCTTTCCGAGAGCAAGGATCCTTCCGATCCCGTATACGCTTCCATTCTCGAGCTCATGGCAGCTGTTGACGAGTATATTCCTACTCCCGACAGAAAGGCTGATATGCCCTTCCTTATGCCCGTAGAGGACGTATTCTCCATCACCGGCCGTGGTACCGTTGCTACCGGTAGAGTAGAGCGTGGTACCGTTAAGCTTAACGACGTTGTTGAGATCGTTGGTCTCCAGGACGAGGCTCGTTCCACCGTTGTTACCGGTATAGAAATGTTCCGTAAGCTCCTCGACTCCGCTGAGGCTGGCGACAACATCGGTTGTCTGCTCCGTGGCGTTCAGAAGACCGACATCGAAAGAGGTCAGGTTCTTGCTAAGCCCGGCTCCATCAAGCCCTTCACCAAGTTCGTAGGTCAGGTTTACGTTCTTACCGAAAAAGAAGGCGGCCGTCATAAGCCCTTCTTCTCCAACTACCGTCCTCAGTTCTACTTCAGAACTACCGACGTTACCGGCGTTATCACCCTTCCCCCTGAGAAGGAAATGTGCCTCCCCGGCGACAACGTAGATATGAAGGTTGAGCTCATCACCCCCATCGCTATCGAGAAGGGTCTCCGCTTCGCTATCCGTGAAGGCGGCAGAACTGTTGGTTCCGGCGTTGTTATCGACATCGAAGAGTAATTAATAACTGCTCATATAAAAAACAGAGAGCCTTGGCTCTCTGTTTTTTGTGTACGACCAAAGCCTTTCTCTTTTATTGAGAAAGGCTTTACTGTTATTTAATGTATACTTCTATTCGATTATCATATTCCTTTACATAACACTCCGATGGTGGGGTGTACATATCGAAAACATATTTTACATAGCCATTTAGTTTTTCGCAAATCATAGTGCTTATTGTATCGCATTCAAATACAAATCCAACCCGAGCAGGAGCAATGTCTAAGTTTACATATCCACTTTTAATATAGCAATTTGCAGCGGCAGGATATTTAGTATAAAATGTGAGCATTGTAAAATCATCTTTTATTTGCCAATCTATGTTCACAAGAGAGTTTTCTTTTTGAGATGACAAAAGGCTTACACCAATGCCTTTTATGCTTAAAAAGCCGTTTCTGTCACAAATAAAAAGTATTCCACCGCTTTTATTGGATTGAAGCTCACCATGGTAGCTATTACCCTTTCGAGCAAGTTTTGTGTGGTAACTGTCGGCCACAACATATACAGTGCTTCCATTTGGAGCAGAGCAGGAGATATCGAAACTCACTTTTGAGACCTTGCGCGAAGAATACTTAGGTGAGTTTACATCAATTGTGATGCTGTTTTGTATGAATATAGGGTCACCAATATGTGGTAACGGATAGGTGTAAGATCTATCAAGATAACTGGATAGTTGGTCACTTTGCTCAAGAGATTGGTGCCTGAAGAATATCACACCGTCCGTTTGAGCGTACATATCCATCATCTTTAACTGTCGAATTATCTCATCACCATTATACCATTCTGAATCTTCTGATGCATCCATCAAACGATATGCTGCAAGGCCAATGTAAAGATCAACACCTGTACCGGAAACAGTATCCCTCCACCAGAGTAAGAGCTGCTCAAACTCACCTTCTGATGCGCCTATTGCCCAATATAATTGAGGAGCAATATAATCCAACCAACCTTCTTTTACCCAAAGTCTTGTATCTGCATAGTGGGAGTAGTAGGACTGGTTTCCTGCGGTCAGACTACCAAGCTCATTGTATATATAGTTTGCCCAAATACCGAAGGGAGAGATACCGAAAGTAAGATCATAGTCTTTACATAGAGAATGCAATTCTTTTACAATTCGGTTTACATTATCACGGCGGAAATCATCTATATTTTCAAATGCACTTCCATATCTTTCGAATGACTTACTATCGTCAAAACCACCGTCGGGATAAAAATAATCATCAAGATGAATACCGTCAACGGCATAGTTCTGCGCTATTTCTTTTATGCCGTCAAGGATGAGCTGCTGTACTTCAGGAAGAGCGGGATCTAAATAAAGCTTTTTATCTGTTCCGAATAAAACCCATTGTGGATTCATTTTCGCAGGGTTATCGTTAGATAAGGAAGCCATGCCATCATCGAAACTGTCAAAGGCAGATACGGTCACGCGATAAGGATTTATCCATGCATGAAGTTCAATGCCTCTTGAATGTGCGGTATTGATAAAATAATCAAGGACATCAAAATTTCCGTCGGGTGCAACACCTTGTTGACCGCTGATATATTTGCTCCATGGGAAGATTTTTGACGGATATATTGCGTCGCAGGTGGGACGAACTTGAAGAAAAATAGTGTTAAGCCCCATTTCTGCAGTAGAGCTTATTATATCATCGATCTCTTCCTTTAATTGTGTTTGAGAAAGACCGCTGTTTGATGGATAGTCGAGATTGTAAACAGTGCTTACCCAAGTGCCGCGAACCTCAGGCTCTGCCGCGAGACATGGAAGTGCCAACATAAAAAGCAGGGTAAAAAATAAGAAGATCTTTTTCAAAAGTTGACACATCCTTTCATTAGGTATATCATTATTATACAGTATACTTAGAAAGAAATATATCTTTTTTTGATGGAGAATGATATGAATTTACATAATGGGCACAGACAAAGGGTATTGGACAGATTCAGAAAAGAGGGAATTGACGGCTTTAGTCCTCATAATATCCTTGAAATGGTCTTGTTTTATTCCATCCCGAGAATGGATACTAACGAAATTGCACATAGACTTATTGATCGCTTTGGCAGTGTCGCAGGTGTGTTTGACGCGCCTGAAAGCGAGCTGTTAAAGGTTGATGGAATAGGTGAACGCTCGGCAGCTTTTCTTAAAATGATTCCCCAATTGGCACGGTACTATATGACCGAGAAGGCGGAGGATAAGATCATCACATCCTCCAGAGATGCAGGCGAGTACCTATTGCCACGATATATTGGAAGAACCACAGAAGCGGTTATGGTTATTTGTCTCGATAATAAAAATAAAGTTATTTCTACGCAGGTGGTACACGAGGGAAATGTAAATACTGCAGAGATAAGTATTCAAGCAATTGCTACAGCGGCACTTGGTTGCAATGCTACATCTGTAATTGTTGCACATAATCATCCCGGTGGACTGTCTTTACCCTCCAATGAAGATATAAAAACCACGGAAGTTCTTTGCAGAACATTATCGGCGTTGAATATAAAGGTGCTCGATCATATTATAATTGCGGATAACGATTTTGTTTCTCTTGCAGATTCGGGTAAAATTTAATTACATTTAAAAAGGCAGAGTTTGCTATGCCTTTTTTGCATCTTAATGGACAAAGAGAGTTATATGTGGTATAATATTTAAGGCTTTTTAGCTAACTTGTGGGCACAATAATTCTATATGTGCCGAAAGGATTTTCTTTATGATTGAAAAGAATGGGAAAAAGATTTGGTATATAGCAAAAAATATGGTGACTCGCTACACAAAGCATCGAATCAACAGAGAAGCTGCGGAAGTCACATATTATTTGCTCTTTACAATGTTTCCTTTGATGATTTTTTTGAGTTCAGTTATCCGAATGCTAGGTATATCGGCTGATAGCATATTTGAGCGGTTGCGTGTTTTACTTCCCGATGGTGTTGTTGATATCATTCTTGAATATCTTGGTTTTGTGGGAGGAATGAATAAGACTGTTCTTCTGTACGGAGGCTCCATTCTTGCTATATATATGCTTTATAATACGGTAACATCTCTAAATCATGCAGTAAGAAAAGCAAAGAATTATGATACAACACACAAATTGCCGAGAGTATTAATATCTCTTATTATAAGCGGCGTTATGATGCTCTTGGTCATAGGATTACTTTTATTTTTTAGTGTAAGCGGCGAGATCTATAGATATATTGAGGCAATGTTCAATCTCAGCGGTTGGGTACAGATTCTGGCAAATATCATAAGATTTGCAGCAGGTCCTGTTATTCTGTTCTTTATAATAGGTCTCTATTACTATGTTATAATGCGAAAAGAAGGGGAAAAGCTAAAAAACTTTATGCCGGGAGCATTATTTGCGGTATTACTGTGGTTTGCATTTTCATTGATATTTGTTTACTATGTGAATGTATGGGTTGACTTTACAACCATATACGGATCACTTTCATCAATGATGGTTTTGCTTATATGGTTCCATACTACCGCAAGTGCACTTATTCTTGGCGCAGAGCTAAATGACATATTATTGGAAAGTAAATTACCAAAAGATATGATGGCGTCATCTGACAGCGCTGAGGATATTGAAAAAACTACGGATTGATTTTCAAGTATTTAACTGTAATTTTTCAGTAATTTAAGCAAAAAATATTATTGAAAACAAAGTATCCATACAAGAGTATGGATACTTTTTATCATTTACAGGAGGCAGACTATGAAGAAAAAAGTTTTATTATTACTCTGCGTTATGATCGCGTCATCCGCCTTTCTCGCGGCTTGCTCGGCGCGAAATAATAAAGACGGTGATCTTACGGCTAATGACTTAGTCGGTATAATCGGAAAGGGTTATAACGAAATGAAGGACACCATCGGTGAAATGGCTGAGGATGCTGATGAGATGCGCGGGTCTTCTTATTCATACAACCGTAGCATTTTAGGACGAGATTCCGAGATATCGGTCACCATGGATGATACAGGTGATAAGGTAGAGCGCGTAATAATTTACACCGACAAGGAAAGCCTTGATGATTGGAGAAATCATTTAGGTGAGAGCTTTGGAGTGGGCGCAAATGATCTATGGAATAACGACAATGCGAAGATCAGAATACTTGACGGCGGAGAGCGTGGCGTTATCTATATTGAAAAAGCGGCACAAAGCTGAAAGAAGGTACTAAAAAGAATAACCGCGATCAATGCGGTTATTCTTTTTTTGTGATTGGAATAAATATACTGTGAAATACTATTTGCGGAGGGTGAAAGATGAGATTATCTACACTAAGAGCTTTAAAGAGAAAGAAGTCGTTGGGCGCTATTGCCGCAGTACTTGCTGTGTTGTTGATAGTAGGATTTTTTATAAGCGATACAGGGCAGGCAGTGGTAACTGCGGCGCTTAACAGACAACTGCCAATATATTGCGTTGAAAAGAATGACAAGGTCGTTTCTTTGTCATTTGATGCCGCGTGGGGAAATGAAGATACACAGCAGCTCATAGATATATTAGGTCGATACAATGTTAAGGCTACATTTTTTGTTGTAGGAGATTGGGTGGATAAATATCCTGATTCTGTCA